>JAFQHD010000197.1 GCA_017398145.1 Clostridia bacterium | reverse complement strand
TTTTCGAAGTCTGTCAGCGTGTCGATAGGTTTATCGACACGCTGAAACAGCGTCCTTCGGGACGCTGTTTTTATTTTAAGCTACAAGGTAATATATAACTGTAGCAACACTTCCCAGTACCATAAGCGCACAGAGGAAGATGCACATTATACGTGCTGCAAGCTTTGATTTGTCGATATGTTTTTTCATTTTACACCTCTTAAATTAAGGATATCTGCTGAGCCTCAACGTCCAGCTCTTCAAGAGCCGTACCGGTAGCAGGTATCTTGGTCTTTTTGTATTTTTTGAGATTAGCGTATCTTGATGCCTGATCTGTTATCGCCTCAACGATACGCTGATTCTTACGAAGAGTATAAAGGGTTATACCCTGTGCGTTACGTGTGGTCTTAAGAGAAATAAGCTCGGAATTTACGATTATCGCCTTGTTTATATTGGAGATAAGCATTACGTCCACCGGCTCGGTCTCCTTTATAGCCGCTATGATGGGGGATGCATCAGAGAATGCGCCCACAAGCTTACGGCGGTTGTTCTTGGTCTGGTAGGAATTAAGCGGAACACGGACACCCTTACCGTTTTCAAATATGAATATCATATTGTGGTTGGGGTCGTATTCGGTTACAACAACCATACTGAATACCTTTTCACCCTCATCAAAGCCAAGCTCTACGGGAATGAACTTGCCGAACTCGGACGCCTTGCAGTTATCAAAATCCGCTACCTTTGCCTTATAGGCGTTTGCCTTGTCGGTAAAGAAGATAAGCTCGTTCTGGCTGTTGGCATCGGCATTGTAAACGATCTCGTCGCCGTCCTTGACCTTCTGAACGTCGCTGCCCTTAAGAGAAGCCATGGTTATCTTCTTGAAATATCCCTCACGGGTAAGGACGATACGGTAGTTGATATCCTCTACCTCTTCCTTAAGCTCAAACTCCTCGATTTCATCATCGTATATAAGATCGGTACGGCGGTCCTGATGGTACTTTTTCTTTATCTCGCGCAGCTGCCCTGCAATATAGTTCTTTGTAGCCTTCTCGCTTGCGATAAGAGCTTCAAGCTCTGCGATCTCCTTCTGCAGGTCCTCGATCTCCTTGATGCGGTTCATGATATACTCGCGGTTAAGGTGACGCAGCTTTATTTCAGCGATATATTCAGCCTGCACCTTGTCAACACCGAAGCCCTCCATAAGGTTGGGGACTACGTCCTTTTCAAGCTTTGTCTCGCGGACTATCCTTATCGCCTTGTCGATGTCAAGAAGTATCTTACCAAGTCCCATTAAGAGGTGAAGCTTTTCCTGTTTCTTGTTAAGGTCAAAGGTAAGCTCACGTCTTACACAGCCCACACGGAACTTTATCCATTCCTCAAGTATCTGCTTAACACCAAGCACCATAGGAGAGGAATCGATAAGAACGTTGAAGTTACAGCTGAACTGGCTCTCAAGGGGAGTGAGCTTATAAAGCTTGTTCATCACAAGCTCGGGGTCGCTTCCCTTCTTTAAGTCTATTGCCAGCTTAAAGCCGTGGAGACCTATCTCGTCTCGCATATCCGAGATCTCCTTGAGCTTGCCGTTTTTGTCGTTTACGATATCGGCAACAGCCTTGATTATCTGCTCGATAGTGGTACAATAGGGTATCTCAAGTATCTCGATACAGTTGTTTTTCTTATCGTACTGCCACTTTGCCCGCATCTTGAAGCCGCCGTGGCCTGTCTCGTATATCTCCCGCATCTTTTCGCGGTTGTAGATTATAGACGCTCCGCCCGGAAAATCCGGAGCCTTGATGATATCAAGAAGCTGATCTACGGTGGTGGAGGGATTGCGGAGAAGCTGGATAGCTCCGTCGCAGACCTCGGATAGGTTAAAGGAGCATATCTTTGATGCCATACCAACGGCGATACCCTCGTTGGGGCATACAAGCACGTTGGGGAATGTGGTAGGCAGGAGTCTCGGCTCCTTCTTTGTGCTGTCATAGTTGTCTATCATATCGACAGCATCCTTGTCTATACCCGAAAAGAGCTCCTGACATATTTCTGCAAGCTTTACCTCGGTATAACGTGATGCGGCAAAAGCCATATCCGAGCTGTACTGCTTACCGAAGGAGCCCTTGGAGTCAACCAGAGGATGAAGCAGAGCCTCGTTGTCCTTGGTCAAACGGACCATGGTCTCGTATATAGACATATCACCGTGGGGGTTATACTGCATCGTAGCACCCACCACGTTTGCGGACTTCGTACGGTTACCCTTTAAAAGTCCCATCTTGTACATAGTAAAGAGGAGCTTACGGTGAGCAGGCTTGAAGCCGTCTATCTCGGGAATTGCTCTCGAGATAATAACGCTCATTGCGTAGGGCATATAGTTCTTTTCTATAGTTTCTGTTATAGGCTGGGGAGTGGCAGGAGCCGGAGGAAGCTGTTCTTTTATTTCTTCTTTCTTTTTTCTTGCCATATTATTTCTCCTTAATTATATATCAAGTATCTCAAAGCCTGCCGCGCGGATAAGTCGGTTCAGCACCGCAAGTCCGATTCCCTCGGAGGCTGTCATAGGGGCGTAAATCGTTGTGATATTCTCTATCTCGTCAAAATCGCGGAGCCTTGCAAAAAGATTTTTTGCCTGCTCCTTTGGAGAGGACTTTGAGCCTACCGCCTTTGCGTATCTATACCTTAAAAGCTCTGTATCCTCGTTATAGCAGAGTATTCCGCAGTCAGTCTTATCACGCAAGAACTCATATCTTGCCTCATCACTTCCGCAAAGCAGCACCACATTGGCTCTGGGCGAATAATGCTTGTACATCATTCCGGGGGACTCGGGTCTGCCGGTATGCTGATTCAATACCGCGTCCGAGATCTCTATATCGGGACATATCTCACGAAGCTCGTCAACGGTGATAAGTCCGGGACGAAGAAGCTTCGCCTTAGGAGAAAGTGTGATAATAGTTGACTCAACGCCTATATCACAGTCATCCCCCGCTATTATCATATCTATACGGCCGCTTAAGTCTCTTATAACGTGACCTGCCATAGTAGGGCTGGGCTTGGTGGAAAGGTTAGCCGAGGGAGCGGCTATGGGTACACCCGCAAGCTCGATAAAACGGTGAGCCACAGGGTCGGAGGGAACTCTGACTGCGACCGTTTCAAGACCGCCCGTTACCTCATAAGGGATAATATCCTTTTTAGGAAGTATCACGGTCAAGGGTCCGGGCATAAAGCGTTGGGCTAATTTATAGTATATCTCATTTGTATAGCAGTATTTTTCGGCGTCCTCGGGCTCTGCTAAATGAATGATGAGAGGATTGTTGCTTGGTCTGCCCTTTGCCTCGTAAATCTTCTTTGCCGCCGTCGGGTCAAGAGCGTTACCCCCAAGACCGTAAACAGTCTCGGTAGGAAATGCCACCAAACCGCCTGACTTTATCGTTTCTGCTGCTTCTGTTAATGTAGTATCGTTTATGTCGTTTATTATTTTAGTATCCATAGCAATTATACAAATGCAGAGTGCAGAATGCAGAATGCAGAGTTATGGTTGATTTTCGACTATAGTCGAAAATCTTCATCACATTGTATTTCTGAATTCTGTAATTATCTGCTTGATGATCTGCACTTTATTATACTTTTGTATCTTACAATCTGTTTCCCAATACTTTAATAATCAGTAAACACATATATAATTGGGATGGAATTTTTGACACCTGCCGGTGGCAAAAATCTCCTCAATTCTGCATTCTGCACTCTGCATTCTGCATTCGCAGGAAGCATTCTGCATTCGCAGGAAGCGTTCTGCATTCGCAGGAAGCGTTCTGCATTCGCGGAACATCCTATCCCTATCAGCTTTCCTGAGATTTAAGTCTCTCCGCCGCATCGGCTGTTGCAAGGGCGGTAAGCATTTCCTCGATATGTCCGTTTAAGAAGTTTTCAAGTGAATAAAGGGTAAGTCCGATACGATGGTCTGTTACACGTCCCTGGGGATAGTTATAGGTACGGATACGCTCGCTTCGGTCGCCTGTACCTACCTGAGCCTTACGCTGTCCTGCTATCTTGTCGTGCTGCTCCTGTGCCTTCATATCATAGAGCTTGGAGCGAAGTATCTTCATAGCCTTGTCCTTGTTCTTGTGCTGGCTTCTTTCGTCCTGACACTCGACCACAAGTCCTGTAGGAAGATGGTATATACGAATGGCAGACTCGGTCTTGTTGATATGCTGACCGCCTGCACCGCTACTCTTACAGGTCTCGATCTTTAAGTCTGCCTGATTTATCTCTACCTCAACGTCCTCCATCTCGGGAAGGACTGCTACGGTTACGGTAGAGGTATGGATACGACCCTGAGACTCCGTCTCGGGAACACGCTGAACACGGTGAACGCCGCTTTCAAACTTAAGCTTGGAGTAAGCTCCGTCACCCTCGATCATAAAGGATATCTCCTTATAGCCGCCAAGACCCGTTTCGTTTGCCGAAAGTATCTCGGTCTTAAAGCCTACGGTGTCAGAGTACATGGAATACATACGGTAAAGAACCGATGCAAAGAGGGCAGCCTCGTCGCCTCCCGCACCGCCTCGTATCTCAACGATAACGTTCTTGTCGTCGTTTTCATCACGGGGAAGCAGAAGAACCTTAAGCTCTTCCTCAATCACGGGGAGCTTTTCTTTATTTTCTTTATATTCGCTCTCAACAAGCTCTCTCAGGTCCTCGTCCAACTTTTCAGCCATCATTTCCTGTGCTTCTTCGATGGCATCCAAGGTGGTTTTATATTCGCGGTATTTCTCTATAATGGGAGTAAGCTTCTTCTGCTCGCGCATAAGCTCCTTATATTTGTTCTGGTCTGATACTACCTCGGGAAGACTCAACTCCTCCAGTATCTGCTCGTATCTCTTTTCTGCTGCTTCTAATTTATTTATCATACTGTATCTCCAAATATATAATCATATAATTATAAAATAAATATTTATATTTGTAAAGATAAAACGAAGCTTTTTGCCAAACGAAAAGCCTCAATAATTCTGCACTACGACTTCATGGCTTACGCCATTTCGCTGTATAATTCCACCAACCGTATCAAAGATACGGGGTGTCATGGATCTGCACTCTGCATTCTGCATTGGATATAAAAAAGTCCTCTTCCGAGGACTTATTTTATATCCTTAACCACCTTTTCGGGGGGATTGTCAAGCTGACGGGGATTTTTGATGATAGAGCGAAGCACCTTCATACCCGAAGCGAAATAGTATCCGTCACAGATTCGCTCGTCGGTCACCACGGTATAGTCCACAAAGGACTGCTTTTCAACGCTGCCGTCGTCAAGTATCACGTTCTTACGGTACTTTGTACCGAAGGACATAAACACGGGCAGGTTACCGAAATCATAAAGGTGATGATATATGGGAGGGATACCAAGCGAGCCCATAGAGGTTATAAAGAATGAGCCGTGAAATGGGCTTAATTTAGTCAAAAATCTGGGGAGCAGACCGAAATAGTCAAGAAAACGAAGGAACGCCATAAGACCTTTGAACAGAAGTCCGGGAACGTAGGAGAGCACCTTTACGGTGTCCTCAAAGTCACCGCCGGGATTGGCACGAAATTCCTCTATCACACGGTTAAGCTCGTTATAAACGTCATATACGGTTGCATCGGGATAGAAAAAGACCTTTACCACCGTATCGGGCGACTCAAGTGACATATCCTTCTTGATGGTCAGACATATCTCGATATTGTGTCGGGTATAGACACGCTGACCCTGTATGTATCGATTAAGGGCAGGACGCGCAGCCACGGCACGGATATAAGCCGCTATAAGCACGTGCATAAGGGTAAAGTTTGTAAGTCCCTCTGCCCTCTTTTCGCGGATATATTCCTCTATCTTGTCAACGCGGATAGTATCCTTGACAAGATTGGAGGAGTCCTGACGGGTCCGCATGATATAAGGAACCACCACAGACATACCGGGTATAGTTCTCACCCTTCTGCCGCATCTCTTTATCTTGTCGGGAGGAATGACGTTACCACGGCGGTCCTTGCGCTTAAAATCGTCAGCTAATTCCTCTATGATGTCGTCTTTTTCTATAGCATCTGTATTCATGATCCACCATCCATAATAATCCATTGCAGACATTATAGCACATAATTTGACATAATGCAAGGGATTTTTATATAAGACAATTATTGATCATTCATTTGAAAATGCGTTCTGTACAATTAATGAATAATACAAACAAAAATCCGCTCTCTTACGAGAACGGATCAGATCAAAACGCTCTTGAATGTAATTGTTCGTAAAACACTATACGGGTTTATTTATTGCGTTCTTTAGCTGTGTTGATAGATGCAACCAGTATTCGTTTGATTTCTATGCAGTCAGATAACAGTGAACCACTCATTTTATCATCAATAATTTCTGCCTTGCAAAGCAGTTTTAGCCAATATTCGGTTTCAGCAGTTTCTTTTAATGCAATATGCATTTTTGAAATAAAATCTGCCGAACTTTGCCCGTAATTTGCCTCGTTGATGTTTGCGCCAATGCTTGTTCCGCTGCGGATGATTTGTTTTGCAATAACTAATCCCTTTTTATCTTTAATCAAATAATCATATAATTTGATAATTCTTGCTGCGAAAGCAATAGACTTATCTATTAAAACATTCTCTTTCATAGGTTCACATCCTTTTTTAAATTATAACATATAACAGCACACTATGTCAAATTATTCATTATTCATTATTCATCAGCCGAAGGCGGCTTCATTATTCATTTGAAAAAACATTCTGTGCAATTAATGAATAATGAATATTAAATAATGAAAAATGAATAATACAAACAAAAATCCGCTCTCTTACGAGAACGGATTTTCGTTTGGTGACCCGTGGGGGAATCGAACCCCCGATTCAGCCGTGAGAGGGCTGCGTCTTAGCCGCTTGACCAACAGGCCTTGTGTCGATTGCTTGGATAGTATAACACATTGATTTCATTTTTGCAACCCCTTTTGACAAAAAAGTTATGAACATTTTGTAAATCGTTTTTGCGAAAAATATTATTCTTATATTTCCACAATTAGGTTATAATAATCACCTCTATTTTCTTATTCATTTTTTCACAGTTGTCTATTATATGCTTCGTGCCTTTTGATTTTCCGTCCCAGAAAGCTATGATACGGTCAGCATAATTTATTATTTTGATATTACGTTCAAGGGGAGCATATCTTCCATATCTTCTATAATCCGGCAAAAATTCAGTTAATTTAATATTTTCGGCTATGGCATATTCTCTTGCACATTGATCCACCCCTTTTGCTCCGCCCGAAACTATCTCAGTAACATTGTCCGTCAGGTATTCCTTGAGATCTTCAATGATTATATTCCTTGATCCTATTATTCCTATTCTCATATTCCTGCACCTACTCTCAAAATATATGCGTCATCGTGATGTCATTATACCACCATTTTTGTTTTGACGCAATATATATGTTATAATTTAGTCATAATGATGTTAGTATGACACATTGAGGTGCTAAAATGGAAGATAAATTATTACGCTATACCTTGAGAGTTGACCGGATTCTTTTCCAGAAATTCCGTTATGTTGCAGAAGCTGAAGGAAGGTCTGCAAATAAAGAGCTTGAGCAATTTATCAAGAAACACGTTGCGGAATTTGAAGCAAAATACGGCAAGATAGAAACAAAATAGAAAGCTGTCCGACGGACAGCTTTTTCCTTTAATTATGAATTCTCATCATTGCTTCGGCGTTGACCGTTTCGCCTGTGTAGCTTCTGAAATAGTATGTAATACTGCCGTCCTCGTTGATCACAGGCTCGCTCCTGTGTATAGTGATCTCGGCACCTAACGGTGCCTCTGCTTTATAGGTTACAGACATATCCTTAACGTAGCACTTCTCTACCCCGGGTATATGGCTATAGAACATATCGGGGTAGTTGGTGTTATTCATATGCATATTGCAGTCAACGAGGTTGTAGGTAACATTATACTTACCTACAGGCCCCATTCCTTCCTTCGGAATACGGAAACGAAGCCCCTCTACCGAGTGCACCGAGCCTGCTTCGAGGTTGGAAAGGTCAACCTCGTCCACGCGAAGCAGCTTCTTTGTGGAAATATCCACAAGAGCCCAGACACCAAGCCCTCTGGCTATCTCTTTCCCATTCGAGTATATAGCATAACAGCGGTTGAAAGCAACGCCCTTATCAGAGTCGGAAGGCCATGTGGCAACCTCGATATCCTCGTATTGTTTTATGGAACGGGTCATATTCACCGCCATACGGCTGAGTATAAACGCCTTGCCCGAGTTCCACAGCTCCTCGTATGAGGGACCGCAGTCTCTTAGCTGTCGGTTTGCCGTCTCCTGCATATATCGCTGAATTGCGGTAGGACGAAGGATTCCGTTTATATCCGCATCGTGATTAAGTGTGTTATATTTCTGTGTATACATAGTCTTTTCCCTTTCTGTTTTTACATTATAACACCACAAAAGCAAAAAATCAAGGAAGGCTTGATGCCTTCCTCAGATTATTTTGTTATATAGAACTCCTCAGGTTCAATACCAAGTGATTTAAGAACCTTATCCATAAACAGGATCACGGATTCTCTCGTGTTTTTTTCCAACTCGCGGGCATCCTCTTCGCCCTCTATCAGGAAATCATTGCCATTATATTCAAATAACGATTCTGTATAACTGCCGTTGCCTACTATACCCTCAGCACGGATACAGTCATCATAGCTATAAGCATAGCTATAGTTATCACTAAGACAATACACTTCTATAGATGCATATTCAAAACCACCAAGCGAAGTTGAGTTACGGTATTCGCCGAATTCAAATCTGATGATCTCGGTCTCGGGCTCATACACAACACAATATGCAAGATCTGCAAGATCCAAATAGTATCTGTACTCACCAAAAGAGTCTACCTGACCGCCTGCAAGGACAGCATTTTTGATCACCTCATAGGCACCTTTGCGGTTCATAGGCTCGGTATCCTTCAAGAACTCTGAAAACTGCATAAGTAAGCGGGATGCCTGTGCTCTGTTAGCTGTTCCTCTCGGATCGATCGTAGTCTCGGTCACACCCGTTATAAGTCCTTTGGCTACCGCCCATTGCGTTTCGGTATATGCCCAAGGAGCAACGTCACCTCTGTCCTCGTATTTAGACAGATCGTCAAGCTCTCTCATATCATAGCCCAGACATTCTGCGTATACGTAGAACATCCTTATCATTTCCTGTCGGGGAATATCTCGGTTAGGCTGAAACTCGGTCTCTGTCACTCCTGCGGTTATGCCCGTCTTTTTTGCCCAGTTGACTGCAGGCGCACACCAAGAGTTTACGCCAACATCCTCAAAGCCGCTTTCACCCTTATACTCCTCTGCATCCTCGCCTGAAATATTAAATAATATCTGCACCATCTGCGCTCGGGTAAAACTGCCCCCGGGAGCAAATCTGTTATTACCCACGCCCGACATAATACCCTCTTCTACACAGTATCTTACCGATTCGCCGTACCAGGCATCATAGTTTACGTCGGTAAGCTTATCTGCGGGAGAGTTGACAAGGGATGCACCTGCCGCCTCGGCAAGCTCAGCCATCTCTTCTTTGATCAACAGGGTTGACAGATCACGCTCCGAGTGGAATATAAATCCGCCGTCCTTATATGCAAAGAGATTATCTATATATGCTTCATAAGCAAAGGTGAATTTATACCCACCTATAACCGTCTCACCGATTACTGTTGAAACAAGATTTTCATCGGGAAAGAATACACCTATATGATATCCTCCGAACTCACCGTAATACTCTACCAGACTAAGGCTGTCGGCATCAAGAGTTCTGCCGCCGAATTTATAGAGAACCGAGTCATCCATATTTTGGCGCATTTCTTCGATGGGCACCTCGGGAGCATCAGGTCTTTTTGCGAAAGTGCTTAACGGAAAGATCATAACCATACATAAAATAATCGAAACGGCTCTCAGAATTTTTTTCATAATTAAATACCTCCTTTAAATATCATTTAAGCCTTTGATAATAAGTACACATTTTGATATAACTTTACTACAGAAAAATCAGAAAAACATAAAGGGCTGTTACCAGCCCTTTACGATTATTTAGTTATAAACAGATCCTGTCTTTCAAGACCGCATTCAGAAAGGAGACGGTCTACAAAGCCGTTCAGCTCTGCCATAGCCTCTTCCTTCATCTGTTTTACAAGCAACCCGTCTTCCTCGTTCTTCTCGTCGGGATAACGGGAATATTCAAGCTCTGTTTCGGTATATGAATCGGCAAACACCCTACCCCTTGAATACGTGCTTATACCTTTGAACTCACGGTAACTGTCGTAGGTATAATAATATGGATAAGAATCGGTAAGCCCTACTATATCCATACATAGATGTTCTATACACATAGAGTGGTTTCCGGTCATTATAATACGGTCATAAGTTCCGTTGCAATAATAAAGCTGTATAGCATCGCTCGAAGGATGATATTCCGCTATAAAGCTCTTGTCCCCCGACTTTATACGGTATACGTATGTGTTGGGCCAGTAACCGCCACCGTACTTACCCATTTCGATAATATAGTCCGCCAGAATTCTGAATGCTCCCGTAGTTACCCTGACATTATTAGAAAGATATTCGTCAAACATCATAAGCATCCTTGCGGCCTGAGCTCTGGTAGCTGTTTCACGGGGAGCAAGGGTGTTCTCGGTCATACCCGAGATAATACCCGCACCGACAGCCCAGCTTAAATTATCGTACGCCCAGTCAGCCACCTTATCTTGATCAGAAAAGCGGGAAAGATCTTCACGGTGATAGATAATATATTTCTTTGTCGAAGAAGCATAGGTGTACAAAAACCTTGCCAATTCCTGTCTTGTTATCACCTTGTTGGGTGCAAACTTAGTCTCGGAAACACCGCTTGTAATTTCATTCTCATCCGCCCAGTTAACCGCAGGAGCATACCAGGCAAGGGCATCTACGTCATCAAAGCTGCTCTTACCCATATAGTCAGACTTACTCTCACCCGACATATTGAACAGCATCTGTACCATCTGCGCACGGGTCAGGTTCATATTTGGAGAAAACTTATCCTCGGCAGTTCCCGTCATAATACCGTTGTAATACACATGTTCTACCGAATTATAATACCAATAATTCTCTTTAACGTCCTTAAAGGGCAGTCCTTGGTCCGGAACGCTTGTAAAACCGTCGTCAGAGATAACGATATCGTCGTTCCAGATAACTCCATCACCGAAGGCGGCCTTTGCTTCCTCTGTCCAGGTAATGTCGTCCTCCATATAGAATATACGGGTAAGATATACGGCATTATTGTTATCCTCTCTGTAAAAGCCGCTCCAATCAACAAGGGTGGGAGCATGACCCTTGAAAACCATTACATCTACAGGCTCGCTCATTAAGAATATATCCGACATAGTCTTAAGACTCTCAGGAAACTCTATCCTTTCAAGTGAAAGGGTATCTTCAAAGGCACCAAAGCCTATCTCGGTAAGAGTTTCGGGCATATCTATGCGTGAAAGTCTTTTGTAATTCTGAAATGCGTGAGCACCGATAGAGGTAACGCCCTTTTCGATAATGACGGTAGTTATATCCTCTCTGTAAGCAAAGAAGGGGTTAGGCTTTTTACCTTCAAAATAGTCCTCCATCTCACCCTCGCCGGAGATTGTGAGAATCATCGTTTCTTTGTCGAGAGTCCAGGTAAGCGCTCCCGATATTTTACTTTCGGTCATATCGGCAAATATGCCTAAGGGTAATACACCTATAAGCATTACCGCCGTAAGTATCAATGCAAATATTTTTTTCATTTCAGTTCTCCTTATTTTTGTTCTTCAAGCATCAAGCCCATCTGCCAAATCATAGTTGCACACTGCGCACGTTTAAGCTCTGTATAGGGAGACACCATGAGCACGTCATCCTTTATACTTATTATTATGTTATTTCCTACCGCCCACGAGATCTGCTCATAAGCCCACTGGGGAAGCTTGTCGTGATCCACGTACTCGGTCAGATCCGCCCTTACCGTCATATCAGCACCCAGATCCCGTGCCGCAAAATAGATCAGTCTTGCAAAGGCGGCACGCTGGATCTTAAGACCGGTACCAAAGGTATTTTCGGACATACCCTTTACGTAGCCCATATCTACCGCCCAAGCGACGGCACTGCTGTACCAATGGGTAAGAGGTACGTCCTCGAAACCGCTGGGGACCCCGAGATACGCTGTGGTATCTGCATCCAATATATTAGCAAGCAAAACAACACACTGTTCACGGGTCAAAGCTGTATTGGGCGAAAATTTTTCGTTGCCCATACCGCTGAGATATCCTCGTTTGACACAATACTCCACGCCCTTGGCATACCAAGAGGTCTCCTTGACATCGCTAAAAGCGTTGCGATATTCCTTTACGGGCAGAGTTCTGTATTTAACTTCTCCGCAAACTCTGCATACTGACATCTGCTCTCCCTTTTCAAAATAGGTGGGTTCTGATACAGTGATCCAATCAGACCATCGGTGAGCGGCAGAATTTTTACAGGTGTTGGACACGTTGAGCTCTATACCGAGATGCTCAGGTCTTTTTACGCCAAAGTTCCATTGGTTATCCTCAGCATACTCCTCGGCTGTATAATATCTGTTATACAGTACCGCCACGCCGGACTCGGAGAGTATCCATCTGTCATAATACTCTGTACCAACCCTGACGATCGCACCGTCACTTAATATATCCTCGATCTCAGGCTTGCTTTTATTTAGAGTAAGATATTCAATATCACAAACGATCTCCTGCCAAGGAATCCATATCTCAAAGCACCAGCCTTCGTCTATAGCTTTGCCCTCGATCACCACATGCTCGGTGATATCCGTAACGTTGCCGTTATCATCAAAGCCGTAGACCCTGAAGCTTCCGTCCTTGTAGATATAGACGCTGTAGTTGGGACCAACCGTATATCTTTCGCCAACGTCAACACCCGGGTTTGTACGCATTATATCAAGAACGTCTATACCAATGCTAAAGCAATCTCCGTTTTGTCCGTTGCCGATCTTATCATCTGCATACACAAGTCCTGCCGTCATAGGCACTCCTATGGCAGGCGGATTGGAGTCAGGAGCATAAGCGCTTACGTTTTCCTTGATATCAGCGGCAAGGTAAAAACCATGCCAATCTAAAGCAAAATATACTTCACCGAATATATTCAAGGGACGGTTTTTGGAAAGATACTCCATAGTGTCCTCGTTCATATACACAGGCTCGCTCCAGCCCTCGGTCTTGGTGATATTGCCGTCAACTGTAGGTGAGGTTATCTCTACCGTTACCGGCGGGTTTGGAATTATATAATCACTTCCTGCGTTTATGCACAGCGGCAAAGCTGACAGCATAATCACGGAAATTATCAGAAATATTATTTTTTTCATTACTCTCTCCTTACGGAACGTATCTGTCTATGGTATAAGCATTACCTATTATAACCGCCGCCTCGGCGCGGGTACAGTTGCCCCGGGGATTGATATAACCGTTATTTCCCTTGATGACGGGCTCTACGTTTATATGGCGTGTGGGGTCGTGGGTGACGACCATACATATACCTGCGCACAGTCTCATGGCAGGCATGGCGTAGGACGATATCCGTCCCGCGTCCCTAAAGCCGTCTATTACGTTGTTTCTTACGTAAATGCCGCTGTTATTGCTTTTTAGTCCCCATTTGAGTTCGTACAAACGGTATATAAAGGTTATAAAATCCTGTCTGGTGATATATTCACCTACGCCGAAGCGGTCCTTTGTCACACCGCTGGTTATTCCCTTCTTGTACATCCATTCCACGGCATCCGCATACCATGCCCCCGGCTTTACGTCCTTGAAGCTGTATCTTGCATAAGAGGCGTTTTTACCCTCTAAATTATAGAGGATCATGGCTGCCTCAGCACGGGTGAGCTTCTTGTTCGGCTCAAAGCGGGTAGCTGACACACCGTTCATAATACCGAGATCGTAGACCTTTTTAACGGGAGCGTACTGCCAGGAGCTCTTTGATACGTCATTAAAGGGAAAGGGTGCTACGGCTGAATCGGTCCAGAAGTAAGAATCTGCCGATACCGAAACAAAAGTCACCGATAACAGGACAATACAGATAAATAGCGCGCATATTATCCTTTTTGTCATTATATCTTAGTCCTTAAGCTTTATATTTTCAGCTATTTTTATAAGCTCGTCACGTTCGGTCATACCGCTTATGGCAACGGTAAAATAACTGCTGCCGAAGTAGACCGAGCCTTGACTTAGCTCCTCGCTGTAGGATATATAACCCTCGTAGCCGTTTATACGGTAAAGCTCAGTCTCGTGAGTCCCCGCATCGGTCATAAGCCTGATATCAGAGCTTTGTTCGATATCAATGATTATATATTCACCTACGGAGTTTTCGTATATGTGTGAAATGGTATCCTTATCCGAAGAGTCCTTTGCAAGCTCAAAGCCCTCGGGAATATAAGTAATACGGGTCTTAGTTATATCTATGCGGTCGTCATCTGCCGCATCGGAAAAATCCACAGAGATAAACTCGTCTATAAAGTGGGTAACGGCGTGGGAAACGTTACCTCTTACGGTGGGGTCGGTCATTGTTATCGCCCCTATAGCTGTAGCAACGCACAGGATCACTGCCGCTGCCCTGACTAACTGCCTGTGCCACGGAGACCTGCTCTTTTTATGCTTGCGGCTCAATTCCTCCGCCCTTTTCATATGCTCCTCGGTGAAGGGATGCATAGCACTTAAGTCTTTGTCAGAGGGACCGTTATTCAATTCGTTTTCATACTGCCTTGCAAAAGCCTTACCGAAAAGCTCTTCAAGCTGCTTATCCTCTTTGTTACGCATTTACATTCTCCTTCATCAGTATATTTTTAAGTATCTGCTTGCCTCGGAATATCCGTTGGTTCACCGTTTTGGGCGGAAGATCAAGCAGCCTTGCGATCTCTGATTCTTTTAATTCATTTATGTATTTCAGTCTGCATACGTCACGGTAGATATCCGACATAGAATCTATAGCCGCCATCAGCCTTGACATAAGGTCGTTTTCCATAGCGGTCTCCTCGGGAGAGGGGGTGCCGGTATCAGCCGTGTTAAAGACCTCATCCAAGGGTATGAGCTTTTGTTTCTTGTTCCTTGCCAGATTGACTGCCACGTTACGGGCGACGACACAGCAGAGGTTTTTGAGCCTCACGGGATCGTCAAGCTCCACACGGTCTATCACCGCAATAAGCCTCTCCATACTGTCCTGTACCGCGTCCTCTATATCCTCACGGGTGTGAAGATACTTACCTGCCGTATACGCCATACGTGAATACTGGCTTTGATAGATAAATATTAATTTGTCCTTCTGCACAGCATCCTGTACCGTCATTAAGAATAGCATAGAGCCTCCGATGATTTTAACTATAATAAATATACCATATTTTTGTTCTGTTTACAATATATTTCCGAGGGCGATGTTCTTAAGAGAAGGTATTTGAAAGCTTTAAGCGGTTTGTTATAAGTATTACGGAGAATATATCACCGCCCTCGGTGTTTTACCTCTCTGACAATAAGTACACATCGACGGAATAGTTTACTACAGGATTTTTGAAAAAAGTTTTCTATAAAAAACACCTGCGAATGCAAGTGCTTGTGCATTATTTGTCGTTAGCTTTTTAAGAATGAAAAATGAATAATACAAACAAAAATCCGCTCTCTTACGAGAACGGATTTTTGTTTGGTGACCCATTGGAGAATCGAACTCCAGACACCATGATTAAAAGTCATGTGCTCTACCGGCTGAGCTAATGAGTCGTTGTTACCGAAATATAATACCACAAACCATGGCTTTTGTCAACAGTTTTTTGAATTAATTTTCGGGGACACCAAAAAGGATGTCCCCGAAGGAATATTCTTATTCAGCTAACCCATTCAAAGGGAGCCTTTTCCGCATCGAACACCACGTTTACGCTCTTCTCCGTCCATCTGACGTCAAATCTTACGGTGTCGTTATAAAACCTTGTATTGGCATCGGTATATGCGGCTCTTGAAGCGGCATCGCCGTTTACAAAGTCGTTGATATAAGAGCCGTTAAGTCTCATAAATCTCCAAGAGAGACGTGAACGCTGAACACGTTCAAGCTGTGCGCTGTTCTCGATGTTTGCCTCTGCTGCATCCCAGAGAGCGTCGAGCTTGTCTCTGTTTGCAAGGATCTGATCGTCGGTCAGAATAGCACGGGGCACGCTGTAGTAGCTGAAATGATTCTCGTCCGAGAGCTCCTCGGTTATATCGATATACTCACGTATATACTTCCAGCCGGGTCCGTAATAAGCCGCAAGGAAGGAGTTTATCTTGTCGTTGTACTCGTCCTCGGGCATCTTGGGGTCCCACTGAAGCTCGCCTATAAGATAAGCCTTGAGAGGTCCGAACTCACCTGTCACGCCCGTGACGGCATTGTTGAACTCGCCTCTTACACCAAGATCGTAGAACCAGCTCTTGTTCTCACGAAGGGTAGTGTTGATGGGGAAGGCGCTGAGATTGAACGTGAAATCAGTGGAATAGTCCCATACGTACATCTTGCTGCACACCTTACTCCAGCCCACCATATGGTTATAGATCGAACGGTTGAGAGGACATGAGGGATCGTTATAAGTATGGCTTGCACAGTTACGGATGGTACAGTAGTAAACCACTTTATTCTCGTCAAGCACGCTCTCGCAGGGTGCCGTGCAATAGAGATATGCCAAGGTCCAGAAATCAACGTCCGGATTGATAGGCTCTGCCACCTCTGCCATGATATTTAAAAATCTCGCCCATGTACCGAAACGGCTTCCCTCCTCACGGTAAACGCTCTGACACTCGGGACACATACAGCATTTGTCGGTATCGTTCATGGAGATCCACATTGTATCAAGACCGGGCTTCTTGGTGAGAGTAGCCGCCACGTTCTTCTTTGCGTTCTCGATAACAACGGGATCGGTAAGACAGGGATCGTCACCCGTGCTTCTGCCCAAAATTTCGGTAAAGTCCATAATGTTGTGAACCATACCCGTACCGTGGAAGGGGGAACCGTCACATACTTCATCGGGATAGTTGCTCCAGTAAATTCCCCTGTACTCGTAGAGAGGACTCTCTTTCATTACGTATCCGTCGGGGATATCCTTGTCTGTAACCTTATTAAAATATGTAACGTCCTCTGTATAGAAGCCTATCTCAAGTATCTCTTTTGCAAACCAGTTGCCTGCATATTCCGTTCCGTCGTAGCTGTCGTCCTTGCCCGCAAGGGTCACAAAGTTACCCTGAACGGTGATCTCAAAGGAGCAGACGTCCTCACCGTCGTGGTAATATTTCACACCGAAGGCATCACGATTGGTATGTCCTACAAGGATCTCGGGACCCTCGACTTCCTGCGAATCGGTCTCTATGGGAAGGGTAACACCGCAGGCAAGCTCTATCTTTTCTTGTATGTAGCTTGCGGTATTTTTGCAGATCTTGTTGTCGGCGCGGTAAACTATGGTGAACTCCTCAACAGGGATAGAGTTAAAGGTAAGCCCCGTGACCGCAGGCTTGTCCTTATCAAGGAAGTCAAGATACTTTAAGATTATCTGCGCCGCTTGAGCTCGGGTCGCCGTGGTATCGGGAGAAACTACGAGCATAGTTCCCTTGTTGCCCGTACCCGACAGGATAAGGTTCTGCATAGCCCATTTCATTGCGTCCTTAGCCCAGTCCTCTATCTGCGCCTTGTCCGATATCTTATTATATCTCAGTACGTCGGTAACGGAGGTATCTGCACCGAACTTTGCCGCAGTATTATAGAAAAGTGTTACCATCTGCTCACGGCTGATGGGGTTATCAACACCGAAGCGGTCCTTGGATACACCGCTGGTTATTTCATTTTCGTACGCCCACTCTACGTAGGGTGCATACCAGGCTCCCGACTTTACATCGGTAAAGGGTGTACCGGTATATTCACCCACCTCGGCACCCGTCATTTTGGCAAGCGTAGTAACGAACATAGCTCTGGTCATCTTGCCGTTCGGCTCAAAACGCTCCTCGGATACACCCGAGAATATTCCCTTCTCAACGGTCGTCATGACCGCGTCGTAATACCACGCACCTTCCTTTACGTCCTTGAAACTGCTATCCGCCGAAGCTGAAAAGGCGAACAGCATAACGAAGGTAAGGCATAATACCGAAATAATAAATCTTTTCATATCTGTCTCCTTACAATAGGATATATACATCTATTGTAGCAGAAAAGATGGGAAAGGTCAATAATAAATGCACAATGCAAAATGCAAAATGCAAAATTATGGTCGATTTTTTCTTTGAGGTCAAAAATCTTAATTATTATTTTTGTTTATATTCTTATTTAATCTTTGCTTTTCTGTTTTTTTATATTAATATTATATAAGAAGCATCGTCAATCTCTTATATAATCAAATGGAATTTTTGTTGCAGTAATGCAACAAAAATCTCATGAATTGTGCATTTTGCATTTTGCATTTTGCATTTTCTCTTGACAAATCCCGAATTATACTGTATTATTGTATTAGTACAGTAGTACAGTGAGGTGATAGAGTGCATCGAATATTAGACAAAAACAAGCCCCTGTGCCCCCAGATATGCGAGCATATATGCTTAGACGTGGCATTGGGAAAGCTTAAACCCAACGAAAGGATAAAGTCAGTCCGTGAGGCAGCTGTGGCAGTGGGCGTAAACCCCAACACCATGCAGCGTTCCTACGAGACCCTTGAGCAGGAGGGTATCCTCTACTCTGTCAGGGGCTCGGGCTGGTTTGTATCCGAAAATTCTGAAAAGGCGAAGCTAACACTTGACAAGCTGCGCCGTGAAAAAACAGAGATCTATTTTAACGAAATGAAAAACCTCGGCATGTCAGCCGAGGAGCTTAAACACTATATCAAGGAGTGGAACAATGACTGAGATTTTAAAGGTAGAAGGTCTTGTAAAGAAATACGCCAAGACCGAAGCGTTAAAGGGTATCTCCCTTACCCTGACACAGGGAAAGATAGTAGGACTTCTCGGCCCCAACGGTTCGGGAAAGACAACACTTATAAAGATAATAAACGGACTTCTGACTCCCACAGAGGGTGAGGTATACGTAAACGGCAAAAAGCCCGGTGTTGAGACCAAGAGCATAGTGGCATATCTGCCGGATGCAATATATCTCAACTCCTGGATGACGGTAAAGCAGATAGTAAACTATTTTTGTGATTTCTATGCGGATTTCAGACCCGAGCTTGCATATAAAATGCTCGAAAATCTGAATATATCCCCTAATCACAAGCTCAAGACCCTCTCCAAAGGCAACAAGGAAAAGGTATGTCTCATCCTCACAATGAGCCGTAACGCCCTGCTCTACGTTCTTGACGAGCCTATCGCAGGCGTTGACCCTGCTGCAAGAGATTACGTTATTTCTACCATTATAAACAATTATAATCCCGATGCCACCGTTCTTCTCTCCACCCACCTTATCTCAGATATCGAACAGATCCTTGACGAGGCGGTATTTATACAGGAGGGTAAAATAATCCTCCATAAGAGTATTGAGCAAATAAGAGAAGAAAACGGAAAAAGCGTCGATGAATTATTCCGCGAAATGTTCCGCTGGGAAGGGACCGGTCCCTTCACCCCGTAATCGAGCCGTTCGTAATCTTAAACTCATGATTCAGTGCCCGACTTGAAATAAGCAGTTACTAAAATGTTTTTTTGGAGAAATAATTATGTGTAATAAACTTTATAAGCATGAAATGCTGTCATACCTGCGCAAGTGGCTTCCCATCGAGATAATTATCCTCTGTGTTGCCCTCTTAGGCAGATTCGTTCAGTTCTTTGAAGCAGACACCACCGCGTATGACGTAATATTCGGCAGTACCATGTTCTTCTACGGTACGGCTATCATAGTTTCCTTTGTTCTTACCTTCGTGGTATGTATCAAGCGTTTCCACAACAATCTCTTTACAGGAGAGGGTTACCTGACCTTTACCCTGCCCGTTACCCCCGCACAGCATATTCTCATAAAGGCATGCGCCGCTGTAACTGTCACGCTGTCTACTATTATCATAGCAGTTCTGTCTGTAGGAGTACTGACGGCAGGTGAGGTGTTTACCGAGATACTCAAGGCAGCCGCATATCTCTTCAAGGAGTTCTTTGAGGCATGTAACGCCCATTCTGTTCTGTATATAGCAGAATTTCTCATTCTTCTCATTCTTTCCCTCTTTTCGGGTATGCTTCTTATATACGCCTGCATCGCCCTCGGTCAGACCTTTAACAAGAACCGTGTGGGCTGGGCAATAGCAATTTACTTCATCTACTACTTTATCGGAAGAATAATAACCACTATCCTTACAACCGTACTCTCTGTAAATTATGACAGTATTCCCTTTGAGAAGATCGCCAGATTCATAGAGAAGAACACCTTCGGCTCCGTACATATATTCTTTGGTGTCAATATAATCTTTACTTTTATCGGATGCGCGATCTTCTATCTGATAACGCATTTCATCATCAAGAAAAAGCTCAACCTTGAGTAAAGAGAAAGGAGCTGTTTAAGTTGAAAAAATCACTGAGAATAACGGCATTGATACTGTCGGTACTGCTTCTCTGCTCTGTCTTTACAGGCTGTAACAGGCTTGACGAAATGAGACAAGCACATGCAACGAAAAACGAAGACGGCAATATCGTCCTGAACGGTAATGAATATAAATACGTGCCCTTCGCTTCGCGTACCTCCTTATTTAACTTCGATCTCGCTCCAAGCAGCGACATCTATGTCACCGAGCCCGACGTCCCCGTGCTTCTGTCAGAGAACTTCTATGAAAACTTCGGTGCTGTGTCTGAGGACGGAAAATATCTTTATATTTATAATGTTGACTACAACTCGGTACCCTACTGCCGCGCCGACGAATACGACAACCTCATCGAACGTCTTGAAGCTCCCTTTGAGCCCGAGGTTCTTGCCTATCCTTACAGTTATTATGATTACGACAACGGCGAGGAAATCAACGGAACCTACGTTCTTACCGAGGACGAGCAAAAAGCCGTAGAAAGCGTTATGCTCTCGGTTGAACCGGTACAGTTAGAAAACTATTCCGAATATAATGCCGACGATTATATCTATATCTACGAATGCTCCGAGGATCTGATATTTAACCGTAAGGTACTGACCATCGAAATCAAAGGCGGCAGATACGCCGTAGCAACGGATATCGGCAACGGTATCACCGAGGTCCGCCGCGTTCCCGCCGAGCTGTCAAAAGTATTCCAAAATATCATGGCACAGAATTATTGTGCGGATTACGAAGCTTTTCTTGAGAACGAAATATAACAAAGCTATGAAAAGATTACTTAAAACAATAACCATTATACTATCATTAATACTTCTCTGCTCCCTTTTCACAGGCTGTAACGAGCTCGACGAAATGAAGGCACAGCACGCCATTCTCAACGAAGACGGCAACGTTATATTCAACGGCAGCACCTACCTTCCGCTTGAAACCATCAACTCCAATAACTTCAACCCCAATACCGTCTCCGAAACGGTATACGTCACAGAGGAGGACGTTCCCGTGCTTCTGTCAAATCTTTTCTCCGACTACTACGGAGATATAACTGCAGACGGCAGTGTAATGAAGCTCTACAGTTCCTCCTTAAGAGATTACCCTCCGACTATTATGTATTTTTGCCGTGAGGACCGATACGACGAGGTATCGGCAAAGGCCAAGGACGAGGAGATCGTCGCCGAGGTTTATACCTACAGCTACGGTTATTATGATGACAACGGCAACCATGCTTCTGCCATCTATATGCTTACCGAGGAAGAAATGGATGCAGTTGACCGTGTGCTCAATACCCAGGTCAAATACCGTGTAAGCTTCGACGAGCGGTTATGCTGTGCCGAGATCTGTCAAGGCACAAGGGATCAGGTGTTTATGTACGAAAAGGCAAACCTCTATCTTGTGGACGGCACCTACTGGCTCAAGGATATGGACGGCGACTACGTTACCCACGAGGTCCCTGAGGAGCTGACGGCTTTATTTGATAAAATGATGGAACCTAAGCTTATTGCACAAGGTTTTTTGGAAGAGGATGTCGCCTGAATAAAGGAGAAATATATGAAGAAAAAACTTTTCCTTCTTATAACGGCATTGCTGTTATGTACATCCCTTGTATCCTGTGACTACAAGGAAACACACGCAAGACATACCTCCGACAACACTATCGAGATGATGGGAAATACGTACATCCTGCTGGGACCAGACGACCCGTTTGTGAGTGTATATCCTGCATTTTCCACACAGATATACGTTACCGAAAGCGGTGTTCCTACCCTTTTGTCGAGAGTATTTCATGAAGACGTGAAATTAGGCAGCAGCTATATGACGAAAAACGGGTATTTTATATCAACCGGCACAGGTATATACTGCCGAGACGATATCTACCCCAACCTTGAGGAGCTGCTTAAGCCCGAGGAATACGACTGCTACGTGTACGAATACTACGCAAACGACAAATACAACGGCTATACCCTGACCGAAGAAGAAATGGCAGCGGTAGACAAGGTGTTAAGTGAGGTGGCACCGATTCCTTCTTACGACCTTGGATATATGCCCGTAACAAAGCATACTATCGACCTCTGTTATCTTGATACAGAGACCGACGCTACCTCTTTTCTGCACCGTCTGCTCGTGTTTGAAAAAGGGTACGGCTTTACAAGCCTCAGAGAGAACGGTACCACCGAATATTATATAGTACCCGAGGAGCTTGAAAAGCATTTTGACAGTATGACAAAGGCGTATACCGATGCCTGTTACGATTAAAAAGGAGCAAGTATGAGCATTGAGCAAAAAGCCAAACAGCTTAAGCGGTTTTACGACAGCCTTCCCGAGTGGTACTGGAAGTACGGACTGCACGATGCCAAGATCACTTTGATCTACGAGGATTTTGACAAAGGCAGAAGCTTTCTTGAAATACACGTCGATGCAACCGGAGCAATGTTCGAACAGGACGTAACTAAAATAAAACTTTATGATTATAAAATCATATCCCCCGATGACATCGGCGTTTTAGAGGGCGGATACTGGATTACCGACAGTATCGAAGCCCTTGATTCGGGCAGATATTTGCTGAAAGCGGAGATATCCTGTAGCAACGACAAAGATCTTGTTCCCTTTGAAATACGCTTTTCAGATACCGAGGTTGAAAGAAAAGGAAAACGTCATCGACATAATTTCAAAACAGGATAGCTTATAACGACGTGGGAGGAACGTGACCTCGAATTCCCCAACAGGAGAGCTTAAATGATAAAAGCGGTACTTCTTATTTTTTCATTAATATCAGTGATATGCGGCATTATCCTTATGTGTATATCCGTTTATAAGCTGAACACTGCCAACAAAAAGAGGGTACAGGATGTCTATCCGCTTCACAAAAGACTGATAACAATATCCGAAATATGCTTATTCCTTGCCTTCATACTCGGCATTATAGGCATTATTTTTAACGTATAACACCCCATTCTCCCATAGAAACACAACGCAATTTTGATGACTTTGTCATCATTCTTTCACTCAAATACACCGTAAGAATGATGACTTTGTCATCATTCGTCCACCGAAACGAAGTTTAAATTTGATGACTTTGTCATCATTCTTCCATCGAAACAATGTGTAAGTTTGATGACTTTGTCATCATTCTTCCACTCAAACACAAATCAAGTTTGATGACTTTGTCATCATTCTTTCAACGTCAATCATATGAAAGGAATAGGTCAACCGATATGAATATTTCCAATAATAACGATGTCTATAACACCTATAACCTGACCGTTGTCGGATCATGCGAAGCGGAAAAGACTGCCGCTTTTGTCAAGTATTTTAAGGATGAAATATATTCTTCTTTCAAGGACTACACCGATTTCTATAACCTTGACAGCTTAGCAGGGTGTGAGGCAGACCCGCAAAAATTAAATAAAACTTCCAAAATGGTTTTTCGGAATTCAAATGAGTTCTATAAGACGTTTCTTGGATTTTCTTCAGACAAAAGCATAGACGAAAGGTATAAAATATTGTTCCGTACCCCGTCAAGCTTTGACCTGCAATATTTTTTAACCCCCATACCGCCCTACACCAATGAGCTTTTGACACGGATAATGCAGGAAAAACTCGGAACAACCAATCTATATGATGAACCGTTCCGACATGATATATCGGTAAATTTTGCGGCATGGCCCGATTCAAAGATATACGTGGAAATCAAATGCTCTGTATCACCAAACTTTGATTTGCCTTTTGACGTTCTTTGCAGATTTGGGGATATCATAGAAAAAGCAGACAGCCTTTTCTCTGACGAGTTCTGTTCCGCATATGTCTCATATGCTCCAGAGCATATGTCGGTAACCCATACCGCAATCTGCTTCAGATACGACCGCCAAAACGTATCCGAGTATATATTAGGCGGTGAATGGTTTGTATATATGGGCAAGCAAATAAAGGACAAGCTTGACCCCGAAAGGATAAAGGCAATATCAAAATATGCCTCCGTTACCGAATATGAAAACGGAATTTCATACAAGGCAGACTGTGACATTGCAGATTTTGATAAATACAGAAGCTATTATCACTGTCTGTTAAACGACCTTCTTATTCCTGCTTACGGAGAGATAAGTTGGGAACAACTGACAAAAGGCTCCGCACAATATGCACTTTGCCCATCGAAGGTCTACGTATTCAATAACAATATGATTGAAAAATTCGGTCCGGACATAGTTTTAGCTCATAATTGCAGTATCGAAGACGTATGTCGTTATGACGTAAAGACCGAAAAGGATCTGATATTCTCTTTGGATACAAGCGAAGAATAATCCCCTCAAATCACTTCAAAACAGATTAATTACTTTCCTTAAATCAGCACGATTGATGACTTTGTCATCATTCTTCCATCGAAACACAGCGAAAATTTGATGACTTTGTCATCATTCTTACAACGGAACCCAGCATAAATTTGATGACTTTTGCATCAATCTCTCACCAAACCGCAACGTAAGTTTGATGACTTTGTCATCATTCTTCCATCGAAACACAGCGAAAATTTGATGACTTTGTCATCAAATTTCACAAAACTATTGACAGGATTCCGACAAAAGGATTAAAATATAATCATCAAAGCAGATAGGAGAATTAGTATGAGTAATAAGCTTCCTCAAAAGATGATTTCAGGCTTTCCTGTTTCTGTTTTACAGTTGATGGATACGGGATTTTATGACAGCGGTTTCTCAAATACAACTATTAGAATCATGTATGAAATTTACAATAATCTCGGCTGTACCGCTTCCTCTATCGCAAAAACACTAAAGGTTCACAGGACTCTTGTGGGAAGAAATATTGTCAATCTTGAAAAAGAACAGTATCTCACCCGAACACAATGTCCCGATGATGAGCGGAAGCTTATCCTTCATCTCACCGACAAGGGCAAGACCTATATTGAAACTCAAATGAAGGATTCAAGCGATGCGGTAGCAAAGAAGATAGCATCATTAAACGGGATCGACCGCAACAAGCTTATGGAGGCGTTCAGTACCATTCAGACGATCCTCAAATAAAAGGAATTCTATAACGAAAAACAAAAAGCTATTATAACCGTACTTTCTGTGGTTATTGCTTTGACTTTTCTCATCGCATTTTGCTGTCCTGTTATATACGCTGAATATACGACTAAAAACCATTTTAATGAATTTTCCGAATATATGGACAGCGATAACTCTCCTATAATCGCCGAAAATCTTAAGATTTTAAAGTATTCGGGCAACAATGCCAAGGTTTATTATTTCACTCCCAACGGTCACGGTGATGTTCTGTATTTCACTAAAACAGACGGCGGCTGGGTCAATGATTCATGGGACACCTATTGTTCTGTATCAGGTAACGCCGACAGGATCGTCTGGCCTTACTGGTGGCATTGCGTGTATTTTTTGTTTCGTTAATTCATTGTAGGGTCGTTAATACAATTCTGTTTGTTTTGGTTGACAAGCAGATAAACTCCTAAATACATATATCATTGTCCTGCAAAAATCTTAAGATTGATGACAAAGTCATCAATCCTCCATCCCAACTTTTCCGATATAGTAGAAGATTTAAATAACAAACAATGCGTTACTTCAAATACAAAAGAAATCCATCGAGTTCAGAATCTATCAAAAACGAATTAAAAGAGCTTGGTGATAAAGAAAAAACTCTGTACCGCAAATCCAAAATATTGAAATACATCGGCAATGTTGTATTTTTTGTAATACTTATTCCCGGCATTATAACTTCTTTATACCTTATTTCGCGTTTACCTGACACAGATATACTTATACTTGATATAATATTAACAGTTATTTCCGTACCACTCATGTTTTTGGGCTTCGTAGCAAGCGCAATTATAGCAGTATTTGTGTCAATGCTGTTTTGGAATATAGAGGATAACAGTTCAAAAAGTATCCGCCAAACAATTCGTTCCGAGGTCTGTTCCGAGCTGCGGGAATTTTACGGACTTTGTGAGCCCCTGTTAGTGACGAAATGCTTCGATTGTACCGACAACAAATTCAAGGATCACGACGTCTGCCTCTACTTTGTTGACGGCGAATTACGGATAACGACAAATCTGCAATACGGCTTTTACAACACGAACAAGGATCTCGGATGTTACGTCCTCATAAAAGAGGAAATATCGTTGTCACGGGTCAGTTTTGGACAACACGAAGCCGCAGAATTAACAGCCGGAAAATTCAACATGATGTTGGGCATTAGGGCAAAGGTTTTTATAGAGCGCAATATGCTTGATGCTATGTAAAAATGATGACTTTGTCATCATTTTTCCACTCAAATACAACGTAAGTTTGATGACTTTGTCATCGTTCTTCCACTCAAACACAACGCAAGTTTGATGACTTTGTCATCATTCTTACAACGGAACCCAGCATAAATTTGATGACTTTTGCATCAATCTCTCACCAAACCACACCGTAAGATTGATGACTTTGTCATCATTCTTCCTACGAAATACAGCACAAAAACACAACTACCCGAGAAGGAATTTGCTCCTTTTCGGGTAGTTTTTTTTATTAAACAATAATCATCTATATTCTGTGTGATGTGTGCCGTTACGCTATCGGGCGTAGTATGGCTGGGGCAACTTGCCCCTATACATTCATAATTATCGGCAGTATCATTGGCTTACGCTTGGTCTGCTGATAAACATATCTGCCGATAGAATCACGGACGTGATTCTTAAGATTTGTCCAATCGGTTACGCCATTATCGAGGCATTTTTCTATAGCTTCATAAGCCAGATGACGAACCTCCTCCATAAGCTCTTCGGATTCTCTTACGTAAACGAATCCTCTGGAAACGATATCGGGACCGGATACCAAATATCTATCCTGGATATCAACACCGGCTACAACTATAATGATGCCGTCCTGTGACAAAAGTCTGCGGTCACGCAGAACTATATTTCCTACATCTCCCACACCGCTGCCGTCGATAAGCACCTTGCCTGCGGGGACGATACCGTTTATCTTGGCGCCGTTCTCGTCTATTTCCAGTACCTGACCGATATCCATAACGAATACACGGTCGTCGGTCTCACCCATAGAGTTGGCAAGCTCCTTATGTTGATAGAGGTGCTTGAACTCGCCGTGGACAGGCATGAAATACTTGGGCTTAATGAGAGCGTGCATCAGCTTCATCTCCTCCTGACAGGCGTGACCCGAAACGTGGACCTCGATGCCTGCGTCGTGGAATACCGAGGCTCCCTGACGTAACAGCTCGTTTGTGATGTTTCCCACTAACTTTTCGTTACCGGGGATAGCGTGTGCGGAGATAACGATAAGGTCCTCTCTGCCGGGAGTGATCTTATCATGTGCACCAAACGCCATACGGTAGAGCGCCGACATAGGCTCGCCTTGGCTGCCCGTGGTGACTACGGTTATCTGATTTTTAGGATAGCGGTTTATCTCGTTCATATCTATAAGAACGCCCTTGGGAACGTCCATATAGCCAAGCTCTACCGCCGATTTAACTATATTAAGCATAGATCTGCCGGTGATAGCGACCTTGCGGTTGTGACGAACACTTGTGTTGATTATCTGCTGAACGCGGTGTACGTTTGAAGAGAAGGTAGCTATGATTATACGCTTATCTGTATTTGCGCTGAAGATGCTCTCAAAGGACTTACCAACTTTACGCTCGGTAGGCGTATAACCGGGATGCTCCACATTGGTGGACTCGCACATAAGGAGAGTTACACCCTCTCTGCCTATCTCACCGAGTCTGGTTATATCCATCATTTCGCCCTCGATGGGAGTAAGGTCAAGCTTGAAGTCTCCCGAGTGTACAACATATCCTAAAGGTGTCATGATAGCCAGACAGCAAGCATCCGCAATAGAGTGGTTGACGCGGATAAACTCAACGTCAAAAACCCCCGCCTTTATATGATCCCCTGCGGTAACGGTATTGAGGTTCACCTTGCCGTTTAAGCCGTGCTCCTCTAACTTGTTGCGGACGATGCCGAG
The DNA here is from genome assembly GCA_017398145.1 of Clostridia bacterium. GTDB lineage: Bacteria > Bacillota > Clostridia > Oscillospirales > CAG-272 > RGIG7300. The sequence continues at coordinate 6,198 of JAFQHD010000197.1, read as the reverse complement.
AGTAAGTCTTGTACCGTAAACAGGAACATCAAGAGTTCGGAGTACATAAGGCAATGAGCCTATATGGTCCTCGTGTCCGTGGGTAAGGAAGATACCGCGTATCTTTTCCCTGTTCTGCTCAAGGTAGGTAATATCGGGGATGACAAGGTCTATACCTAACATATCGTCATCCGGAAAGCCTAAACCGCTGTCGATGATGATAATATCGTCGCCATATTCGACAACGGTCATATTCTTGCCGATCTCATTGAGACCGCCAAGGGCCATGACCTTGAGCTTACCGGGTATTTTCTTTTTCTTTTTTGCCATAAAAATTCCTTTCTGTTTTCGCTTTGTCCGGGCGTTCATGACAGAGCGTAGTTAAAAATGTACGATCAATTAAATCAGTTAATTATATCATATGATGAAAATATTGTCAAGATTACTACACCGCCTTACGGGTATACTAACACCAGAAACGCAAAGGAGATACCCTATGAAACGCAAAGAAAAACGCGCACAGAGAGTTAAGGAAAAGACAGAAGAGGTCATAAATGCATACCGATCCGAGGGCACACTTACCGACCCTCTCGGAATGTATACAGGCATAACAGGTGAGGTTCACGATGCCATAGAATCGGCTTGTATCGGCGGTAAGACCTATATGAATCCCAGACAGAGCGTGCCGGTGCAGGATGCAGATGACTTGTAATGCCAAAGCATTACAGGTCATCTATGAAATGCAAAATGCAAAATTGAAAATGCAAAATTATGGTTGATTTGCTCCTATTGTCGCAAATCCTCATCATAATCATATTTAGTATTCTCATCCTTAATGGTATTTAGAGATAATCAATAATAATTTAACGTAATTTTTGTTGCTTTCGGCAACAAAGATCTCCTTAATTCTGCATTCTGCACTCTGCATTCTGCATTTATATAAAAAACGACATCACCAACGCCATTGTTCCCATACCGCTGAAAATACCGAGAATATAAAAGAAGATAGGTTTTTTCTGTTTTTCTTTAATTTGGGGTATGATATCGTTTTCGGCAACGATGCGGTTTGCCTCCTTTATCATATCATAGGTGCTCGCTTGAGATGACCTTTTGTTATTTATTATAAAATACGCCTCCTCAAAAAGCTCGCTGCCCGTGTTCTTTAACATTATCATTCGCTTTTCACAGCCCTTGTATATCATTTCGACCTCCGAGTTGTTTTATAAAAGTATCAGACCGAAAAATACACTTTATTCATGTATAAAAGGATTTTTTTTGGATAATAATCAAACCATACATATCAAATAACACAGAACGGAGAAATCATATGATCAAAAAAATTACTATTTGTTTTTGTACGTTCGTATTTATAGCAGCAGTGCTTCTTCCCCTTTTACCCCTTGAAGGCGAAGCGCAGGTATACGACTCAGCCATTAGGCTTCACGTCCTTGCCAACTCTGACTCGGAGGAGGATCAGGCACTTAAATTAAAGGTAAGAGACACCGTACTTGATTTCGTTTCCGAGGAGATAAACGGCTGTAACACCCGATATGACGCACAGTGTAAGGTTGAGGACATAAGGGATGATATTACAATAGCAGCCCAAAACCGCATATACGCCGAGGGCTACGACTACGCGGTACACGTAACACTTGATAACGAATACTACCCTACCCGTGAATACGAGGGAGTAAAAATGCCCGCAGGTACTTATCTATCGCTTCGCGTACTCATTGGCGATGCCGAGGGTCAGAACTGGTGGTGTGTACTCTACCCTCCCCTCTGCACTTCCACGGCAAAGCCCGAATCAACTTTAAAGGAAGCGGGCTTTACACCCTCACAGATACGGATTCTCACCGAGGGTGAAGCTCCGAGGTATAAGCTGAAGTTTAAAATACTTGAGATTTTTGAGCAGTACTTTGATAAGTGAAATGAATCCTTTCGGATTCGTGAAATGACCTGCGGTCGTGAAATGATGGCATTGCCATCATGAAATGCACGTACACGTGCATTAATGAAAAAATCCGCCGAAGCGGATTTTGATTATATCATATTGCTTTTACGGAGATCGTGGTTTTCCCCCACGATCTCTTTTTATACATTGTAATAATGATTAATGAATTTGTTGCAAAGTTTCAGTATTTTATATATGCATTCAAATTCAAAAGACTTTCGAAAAATCTCGGAAGCCTTTTTTCAACAATACAAATAATCAAGTTCTGTAATTTTGTCGGATACAAGCTTTGCGATAATATTATAACCAGCTTGGTTTGGATGAAGCTGTTGTAGACCGTCGAGAAAAGTTCTGGGAATATATCCGTCTGCAATGTCCTTTTTATCAACACCTCTAACTGTAAATCCATTATCGGTGAGTGCGGATTCCAATATCATATAATCATTTATATCAATAAAATGCGCGCCCCAATACTCTTCAAGAATATAGTTATAATCCACCATTGAACCAACATATCTTGTTGCAGGGAGACCTATAATAACGAATTCATCTGTATTGGCATAGTTGATCATCTCCTGTTGAATTTGGCAAAGTGTCTGCATACTGGTTATGGGATCACTTCTCCATTCACCGGATCCACACTCAACCATACCAGACCAAATAACAAGGATATCACCTTCAAGCCTTTCGGTTTCGCCATAGGTCTCAACCATACGTTCCGCAATTTGAGCCGTTGTCTCACCACCGACACCGTGATTCTGTATTTCTACACCAAGAATCTCGCCAACACGTTCGGGATAAGGAACCTCAGCAATATCTAAATATCCTGTAACGAGACCCTGTGTCATACTATCGCCCCAAAACAGAACTCTCCCGCTTGGTTCTTTGAACTGTATGATATATAAACTATAACTCTCATCATCATACTGAACAGAGAAGGTATAGGTCTCACCTATTGTCAAATCCGAAACTGTAATTTTACCGTCAACTATAGCGTCAGGCTTGATTACCTTACTGCCGGGAGCCTTCTTGATCTCGTTGGAGGTAGAATATTCACCTACGGCGTATCTTATCATCACAAGTCCGTCAAGGTTGCCGAAGGTTACAGAATTTTCGTTCTGCTCTACGGTTGGAGCTTTCTTCACCACATCATAGTGGAATACCTTGACGTAGCCGTTGTTGTATTCAACGATGATGGTTACTATTCCCTCTTCGCGGTACTGGAGCATATAGCTCTCTGCATCCTTGATTACCGCTTTGTTTGAGAAGTTTCTTGCTCCCTCTGCACGTTTGGTATCACCGGGAGTGTAGTATTCGCCATATGCTGTACGGATAACCTTGACGTCGGGGATGTTGGATACCGTTACCTGTAAGCCGTTGGTAGTGAATACAGGCTCGTCTACAACTAATTCTTCGTGGAAGATATGCTCTGTGCCGTCATTGTATCTTACGAGTATTGTATGAACACCGGGTTCGGAAACAGTGTAGGTATAGCTGTGCTTGCCTGCTATCTTGTTGGCGGTAACACGTACTATATAGCCGTTATTCTTGATTTCGTTATAGGAGTTAAATTCACCTTTAGCTATAAAGAAGTCCTTTATATCATAGAGTCCGTCAACTGTGATCTTCACACCGTAGGTATCAACCGTAGGTATGAACTTGGTCATATCGATAGGCAGGATATAGTTCCTTCCGTCTGTCATACGGACCCATATAGAATACACACCGCCGTCGGGCAGATCGTATACGAACTTACCGTCAACGGTATTATTTTTTACTACCTTGTTATCAAGTGCCACGTTGCCCTCTGCGTTTCTGATCTCGGTTGTTGTAGTATACGTACCGAGAACGTAGCGCATATCCTTGATGTAGTCGGCGTTGGTTATCGTTATTGTATAATTATCAACAGAAAGCTCGGGCTTGGGAAGTGCGGGAAGCTCTCTTGTTTCTATTGCACCGCATACCGTACATTCTCTTTTTTCCTCTCCTACGGTAGAGTCGGTGGGAGCTATAACGGTAGTCCAGTCACCGTAGGGATGCTCTGACATAGGTGCAACCTCTGTATAATAATCTCTGCACTCGCACATATACAGAATGATTCCCGTTGAGGTACAGGTAGGCTCCTTTAAAACGTCGGGAATATAGTTATGCCCGGTCATAGCTATTTCTTCGGTATAGCTCGTTTTGCAGAAAACACAGGTATAGGTCATCACACCCGTTGCAGTACAGGTAGGCTCGGTTGTGATAGTACCCTCGTAGCTGTGGTCTGTCTTTGTGCCGTCGGCTGTAAGCGTATCGCTGTTACCGCAGCCGTAGTCACAGTATGCGGTCATAGTACCGTCAGCCATACAGGTTGCATCATTATTATAGGTGTAGTCTGTATATGAGTGAGGAATCTTGGATATATCCTCGGTATAATAATCTCCGCAATCGCAGATAAACATACGGATACCCGTCTTTGTACAGGTTGCACTGCGGATGATCTCCTCTACGTAGCTGTGAGCTGCCGTTCCCTCTGCTGTTACGGTATCACTTGTACCGCAGCCGTACTCACAATACGCGGTCTTGGTGCCGTCCTCGGTACAGGTATGGTCGTTGTTATAGGTATAGCTTTCAAAAAGATGGGGTATAACCGGTGTATACTCGGTATAGTAGTCACCGCAGGAACACATCATAAGCGAAATACCCGTTTCTGTACAGGTGGGAGCCTGGAGAATGTCTTCGGTGTATACGTGCTGTGCGGGGATTATTTCTGTCTCAACAACCACTTCACATAACGAACAGCGAAGCTCCTTTAATCCGTCGCTCTGACAGGTCGGCTCTGTAACTGTGACACATTCTAAAGTACCGTGGATACCGTTGACAGGACTATTTTCTATATTGATTTTACCACAGCGGCATCTATACAGATTATAACCCTCATTAATACAGTTTGCTTCAACAGAAGATTCTAACACAAAATCGCACGTATGATCTGCAGGAAAAGCCTCTCCCTCCCAATCTGCTGCAGGAATGGCATTAACATAAGAAACTGTGTAATCACAATGGTGATCGGGAAGGTACTTATCATTGATAGAAACCGCACCTACTGCGAGGTAACCCTCGCCTGCTTCACGAAGACCTGTAAGGTCGATATCATTTTTCGCATAGGTCATAGAGTTGAGATATCGCTCCGTCTTCTGAGCATAGTCGTCGTTTGTAAGTGCAGGATGGCTGGTACCGTCAACATATGCATCGGGATAGTATGCTACTATGGGAATATTGCCTGTATCAGCGTCAACTCTCTTTCCCTTATAGTAATCGGTACCGTTGATGTTAACAATATAACCGTGAGTTTCATCGGATCTTACATTAACCACAAGGCCGCAGGTAAGGTCAATATCCATATACGGTGAAGAAATACCGGAGGAGTCACCCCGCTCCACCTGAGTATTGTTTCTTGCAGTAAAGGTCCAACGGTAACCGGGATGACCGTCCAGCTTATTGATATAAGAGCCGTCATAGTAAACGATGTTTACATCGGAGGCGGTCATAGAGCCGTCATACTCGTCGTAACGGTTGGTAACCGAAATATAAAGAGCCTTACCGGTTATGTTTTCAGCATTCGCATTGGCAACGGGAACACCGTGAGTTGAACCCTCTGCTATGGGGATAAGATAACGCAGACCGTTACTGCTTACTCTGACTGCATCCCTCAAACCTGTGTTATAGCATCTTGCAACATCGTCAAATCCACCCGCAATTTCGGTAATTGGATACTCAGTCCAAAGAACACCCAGAACACTTGAAACGTTGTTTGAATCGATAGTAAAATCAAAATCATCCGGTTCTATAACTACGGTGAGTCCGTCAAGGGGTGTGGTCTGCTTGGAGGTAATGGCAGAAGTACCATATATCCCCGCAAATTCAGCGTAGGTTGCTGTATGAACGGAAACACCGCCTCCGGTTTCGGTGAAGGTGAAGCCGTCGTTCTTGATCTTGTAATCATTGTTTCTGGGAGCAATAATGCTGTAAGTAGATGCCGAATACTTACCCGCCATGGTATTCCAGTTGGTAAGCTCGGGAGTCTCAGAAGATACCGTCATCCCGGTAATACACACCGTAGACATTATCATAACCAATGATAATATCAGAGACAAAATACGTTTCATAATATATTCTCCTCTTTGATTTGTTGATTTTATGTACAAACTGATTATATACCCAAATAATAGAAAAGTCAAATGTTAATTATAAATCGATAGATTGATGACTTTGTCATCAAA
>JAFQHD010000196.1 GCA_017398145.1 Clostridia bacterium | reverse complement strand
CTTGCCGTCAGACAGGCTTTGCTATGACAGCTTGCTCCAACCCCCAGGAGGTTATGGACCTCGGTGCTGTTGCACATCTTTCCACCATCAAGGGTCGTGTGCCCGTTCTTAACTTCTTTGACGGCTTCCGTACCTCCCACGAGATCCAGAAGATCGAGGCTTGGGACTACGCAGATCTTGAAGAGATGGTTGACAAGGATGCAATCGCTGCATTCAGAAAGAGATCTCTCAACCCCGAGCATCCTGTTCTGCGCGGTTCCGCAGAAAACGGCGATATCTTCTTCCAGCACAGAGAGGCTTGTAACCGGTACTACGATGCATTCCCCGCAATCGTTGAGGAATACATGGACAAGGTTAACGCTAAGCTTGGTACAGACTACAAGCTCTTTAACTACTACGGTGCTGCTGACGCTGAAAAGGTTATCGTTGCTATGGGCTCTATCTGCGACGTAGCAGAAGAGGTTATCGACTATATGTGTGCTGCGGGCGAAAAGGTTGGTCTTATCAAGGTAAGACTTTACAGACCCTTCGTAGCTAAGAAGCTCGTTGAAGCTATCCCCGCTACATGTAAGAAGATCGCGGTTCTCGACAGAACCAAGGAGCCCGGCTCTCTCGGTGAGCCTCTCTACCTCGACGTTGTTACCGCACTCGCTACCGAGGGTGTTCCCGGTATCAAGGTTGTAGGCGGCCGTTACGGTCTCGGTTCCAAGGATACTCCTCCCTCCAGCATCTTCGCTGTATATGAAAATCTTGATGCAGCAGAGCCCAAGAACAGCTTCACTATCGGTATCGTAGATGACGTTACAGGTCTTTCTCTTCCTGAGCACGACTGTCCCGATACTGCTAATGCAAGCACTATCAGCTGCAAGTTCTGGGGTCTTGGCGGTGACGGTACCGTTGGTGCTAACAAGAACTCCATCAAGATCATCGGTGACAAGACCGACAAGTACGCTCAGGCTTACTTCCAGTATGACTCCAAGAAGACCGGTGGTGTTACCATTTCTCACCTTCGTTTCGGTGACAACCCCATCAAGTCTCCTTACTATATCACCAAGGCTAACTTCGTAGCATGCCACAACCCCTCCTATATGGTTAAGGGTTACGACATCGTTCAGGACGTTAAGCCCGGCGGTACCTTCCTTCTTAACTGCCAGTGGACACCTGAAGAGGTTGAGGCTAACCTTCCCGCAAAGGCTAAGAAGTACATCGCTGAGAACGACATTCAGTTCTACATCGTTAACGCTATCGACAAGGCTCGTGAGATAGGTATGGGCAAGAGAACCAACACCATTCTCCAGTCTGCATTCTTCGTACTCGCTAAGATCCTTCCCATCGACAAGGCTATCGAGTACATGAAGGCTTACGCTAAGAAGTCTTACCTCAAGAAGGGTGAGGCAGTTGTTGAAATGAACTACAAGGCAATCGACGCAGGTGCAGAGGCACTTGTAAAGGTTGAGGTTCCCGCTTCCTGGAAGGATGCTTGTGACTGCGCTAAGGCAGAGGATGTTACAGGCGACCGTCCTGAGCTTGTTCGTTTCGTAAAGGAAGTTGTTCTTCCCGTAAACAAGATGGGCGGCGACAAGCTCCCCGTTTCCAAGTTTGTTGAGTACGCTGACGGTACATTCCCTCAGGGCTCTGCAGCTTACGAGAAGCGCGGTGTTGCAGTTGACGTTCCCGTATGGTATGCAGAGAACTGTATCCAGTGTAACAGCTGTGCATTCGTATGTCCTCACGCTACCATCAGACCTTTCGCTATGACTGCTGACGAGGTTGCAAACGCACCCGCAGTTACCAAATATACCGAAAAGCCTGTTATCAAGACCGATTACAAGTTCACCATGGCTATCAGCCCTCTCGACTGTATGGGTTGTACACTCTGCGTTAAGGCTTGTCCCGTTAATGCTAAAGGTGAAAAGGACGGCACAGGCAAGAAGGCTCTCGAGATGGTTCCTCAGGCTACCCAGCTTGAGCAGCAGGCAGCATTCGATTACTGCGTAGCTAACGTTTCCGAGAAGCCCGAGCTTATCAACGGCACTATCAAGGGCAGCCAGTTCAAGCAGCCCCTGCTTGAGTTCTCCGGCTCCTGCGCAGGCTGTGCTGAGACCTCTTACGCAAGACTTATCACACAGCTTTTCGGTGAGAGAATGTATATCTCCAATGCGACCGGTTGTTCCTCCATCTGGGGTGGCTCCGCTCCCGCAACACCTTACACCGTTAACCGTGAGACCAAGAAGGGTCCCGCATGGGCTAACTCCCTCTTCGAGGACAACGCTGAGCACGGTCTCGGTATCCACCTCGGTCAGAAGACCATCCGTGACAGACTTATTGCTAAGGTAGCTGATATGGCAGCTTCCGATAAGGCTTCCGACGAGTTCAAGGCAGCAGCTGAGCAGATCATCGCTACCAAGGACAACGGCGAAGCAAACGACGCAGCTACCAAGGCTCTTATCGTTGAGCTCGAGAAGGCAGCAGAGGCAGGCTGTCCCACAGCTCCCGCTATCCTTGCTGAGAAGGACTACCTCGCTAAGAAGTCCACTTGGATCTTCGGTGGTGACGGTTGGGCATACGATATCGGTTTCGGCGGCCTTGACCACGTTATCGCATCCGGCGAGGACGTAAACATCATGGTATTCGATACCGAGGTTTACTCCAACACAGGCGGTCAGGCTTCCAAGGCTTCTCAGACCGGTCAGGTTGCACAGTTCGCAGCAGCAGGTAAGGCAATGGGCAAGAAGGATCTTGCAGCTATCGCTATGTCCTACGGCTATGTTTACGTTGCACAGGTTGCAATGGGCTATGATATGAACCAGACCCTCAAGGCTCTCAAGGAGGCTGAGGCTTACAACGGTCCTTCCATCGTTATCGCTTACGCACCCTGCGAAATGCACGGCCTTAAGGGCGGTATGACCAACTGTCAGGTTGAGATGAAGAAGGCAGTTGAGGCAGGCTACTGGCAGACATTCAGATATAACCCCGCACTTAAGGTAGAGGGCAAGACTCCCTTCACTCTTGATTCCAAGGAGCCTACAGGCGATTATATCGAGTTCATCAAGTCCGAGACACGTTACAGCCGTCTGGCTGCTCAGTTCCCCGAAAGAGCAGAAGAGCTCTTCAAGAAGGCTGAGGAAAACGCAAAGGCTAAGTACAACAGACTTACCAAGCTCGCAGCTTTGTATGAATAAAAACAATCAAGCCATCCCGAAAGGGATGGCTATTGTTTTTATTCAATTCGGAATGCGGAATTCGTAATTCGGAATTAAAGGAAGCCATTCGGTTTTGCCGAATGGCATTCCGATTTTTATGTTGACTTGAAGATGAAAATATTGTACAATTATTTTATCAACTAAAGGAAGTATACCTATGTACAGAATTATGTTCGTCTGCCACGGCAGTATTTGAACATAGCCAAAAAGCACCCATCTATGCTACGTTATACCACGATTTGCAAGGTGATTTGTAAATCGTACTACTTTTTTACTACTTTTGAAAACCAACTAAAAAAGCCCTGAATATGACACAAAACAACCGCTGACTTACAAGTCAGCGGTTGTTTTTGTCTGTTCAACAAACGGAAATTGGTTTAAAATCTTGATCCTAGCCAACCGCACAAAATAATAAAACCAACGTAGGTGAATAATCCAATGATAGATAAAATCAAGCACCATCGTGCATATGTATCTTTTTTGAAATTTATAAAACCCCGAATGATTCCCACTATGCAGGAAACAGGCGGAATTAGCAAAGGACACATAGTAACCGCATTCCAAAATGGATCGGTTACTGTATCCAAATTGAAGATTCCGATTATCAGCAAACTCCAAAAAGAGGTTGCTATTAACACAGGCAGATGCATAACATTATTAATAATTCCATGAATAAGAAATGATTTTTTGGTATCTTTCATATTTTCGTAAACCTCCCATATCATGTGTACTTATTTTAATCCCTATATTTGTAATGTTGAATAGTTTGTCAAATTCAAACTTATCGGTAAGTTAATTATATCATATTTCGCTACAAATATCAATACGCACTGCATTATATAAAGTGTTGGTATTTGTGTTCTATATTGATTTTGTAAAACAAAAGCAATATTGAGGGTACAGGGGTAAGCCCTTGCCATAACGAACAAAGCAAAGCTTTGTCTAGTGTGTTAGACTTTGCCGAATGGCATTCCGATTTTTATGTTGACTTGGCTTAAAAAATATTGTACAATTATTCTATCAACCAAAGGAAGAAAAGTTATGTACAGAATTATGTTCGTCTGCCACGGGAATATTTGCAGAAGTCCTATGGCGGAGTTTATACTTAAGGATATGATAAAGGACCGTGCTGATGCCGACTGCTTTGTGATAGCCTCCTCTGCTACCAGCACCGAGGAGATTTGGGGCGGTAAGGGCAATCCCGTTTATCCCCCTGCAAAGCGTGAGCTTGCCGCCCACGGAATAGGCTGTGAGGGTAAGCGTGCGGTGCAGCTACGTGCCGACGACTATGATAAATACGATCTCTTTGCGGTGATGGACAGTGCCAACTACCGTAACGCTAAGCGTATGCTTAACGGTGATCCCGATGATAAAGTAAAAAAGCTTATGTCCTTTACCAACCGAGGGGGAGACGTAGAAGACCCCTGGTATTCGGGAGATTTTTCGGGCGTTTACAGAGATATCGTTGAGGGCTGCAAGGGTATACTTAAGGAGATAGACAAATGAAGGGACTTGTGTTTGAGGGCGGAGGCCTCCGCGGTTGTTTTACAGCGGGGGTAATAGATGTATTTCTTGAAAAGGGTATAACCTTTGATACACTTACGGGGATCTCGGCGGGAGCCTGCAACGCCTGTAGCTATCTTGCGGGACAGCACGGCAGAGCGGTTGTAGTAGGCAGAGATTACGTTGATAATCCCGACTACTGCAGTATGAGAAATCTTATCAAAACGGGAAATATGTTTGGTGAGCAATTTGTGTTCCACGATATTCCCGAAAAGATATACCCTGTTGACAACGAGGCGTTCAAGAAAAATCCCACCGAATTTTTCGTAGGTGTTACCGACTGTCTGACAGGTAAGGCTCATTATCAGCAGATACAGGATCTGATAGAGGACGTGGAGTGGATAAGAGCGTCCTGCGCTTTGCCCTTTGTTTCAAAGTTTGTGGAGATAGACGGCGTTCCTTATCTTGACGGCGGAATTGCGGATGCCATCCCCATTGATTTTTCCATAACGCACGGCTGTGACAAGAATATAATCGTACTTACCCGAGATAGAGACTACCGCAAGAAGGCGGACAGCATGTATCCTGCAATGAAGCTCAGATACCGCAAATATCCCGAGCTCTTAAAGGTGTTAAAGAACAGACATATAGCCTACAACAACACCCTTGACCGTATATCAGAGCTTGAAAAAGAGGGAAAGGTGCTGGTCATCGCACCCGAGGTAACTCTGGCGATCGGCAGGACCGAAAAGGACAAGGAAAAGCTGACCGTCGGCTACAAATTAGGCAGAAAGGCAGCCCTTACACAGATAGATAAAATAAAGGAGTTTTTAGGATAATGTTTTTTACTAAAGAGGACAAAAGTATAAGATACGTTGGTAGATGGTACGAGGGTACTGCTACTGCCTGCGGATCATTCTTTGAGATATATTTTAAGGGTGATTATATTAAGCTTCATTTTGATTGCAAGTATAACCGTGCATCCGCTCCTCATATCTGGCTCTGCCTCGATGACGGGACTATGACCGAGTCGGTGACTATGCCTTACCTCCGTCTCAACACCGCCGAGGGTGAACACAAGCTCACCGTTATCTACAAGGGTGCGGTTGAGATGCAGCATCGTTGGTACCAGCCTCTTGAGGGCAAGGTTTCTCTTGTGGGTTACGAGGCTGACGAGGCTATAGAGGCTCCTAAGGGTACAAAGAAGGTCATCGAGTTTGTTGGTGACTCTATCACCGAGGGTGTTCAGGTGGATCACGAGAATACCATAACCAACGAGGATCCTCAGCCTAACCGTGCATACGAGGATGACTCTACCGCAACCTACGCTTGGCGCTCTGCACAGGCACTGGGTCTTGAGCCCGTCATTATGGGTTACGGTGCGGTGGGTGTCAACGTTTCCGGCTGCGGTGCTGTTCCCAAGGCTACCGAGGCTTATCCCTATTGCTTTGACGGAGCGCCTATATCCCATCATCCCGACTACGTGTTTATCAACCACGGTACAAACGATCATTTTTCTGATAAGCCTACCTACGAGAGAGAGTACAAGAGACTTATTGATATCATCTTTTCTCATCATCCCGAGGCTACCGTTATCTGTATGAAGCCCTTTGGCAGCTACCACGCCGACTCCTTCCCCTGTGTTGTAGAGGATTATAACAGAGAAACAGGAAGAAATGTACACTATATCGATACCACGGGCTGGAACGAGGGTATGACCACTCACCCCACAAGAGAAGGACATAAGATCTTGGGTGAGAAGATGACGGAGGAACTTAAAAAAATAATTCAAAATTAAAAATGCAAAATGCAAAATTGAGGTGATTTTTGACACAAAGGTGTCAAAAATTCCATAAAATTGTATTAGTCGGTATCCCACGCAAATTCATAAAACAATTTAACTTCATTAATACAATGATAAGTAAAAAACAGTTGCGATTTTTTGTCGCAACTGTTTTTCTCATAAATTTTGCATTTTGCATTTTTTCTCGTTGACACCAACATCTCTCGCTTCGTTCCGTAAAGTCACTCGCGCTCGATGGGTGTCTGCCGTCCTCCCAGACTTGCTTTATCTGCCACCGGCAGCGCAAGCCTGCTCGGCATTCTGCATTTTAGCACGTTTCCGTGCCAGACGTGCTTCCTGATGAAATTTATATATTTCTTCCGTTGCAAGAGATAGCTTTGTTACCACGTTTCCCTTTACGGGGTAGCAGTAGAAGGAATCGTTTTCGGTGGAGATATCTATACAGTCAGCCTGTCTTATGTAGCAGTAGTCATATTCGATATGAACTCCGTACATTCCGAGAGGCTTACGCTGGATGCGGTAATCTTCACCGTTGTAATGTCCTGTCAGAATAAAGCCGTCCTTGGGGTCATGGGTAAGCCTTGCCTTACCCAGATCCTCAAATCGGTTGGGGTGGGGAAGGGAATAAACGTCTACCTCGTCCTCAAAGGAATATTCGCCTGCTTCTATCTGTGCTCGGACATTGGCTCTCTGCCATTCGTACCATTCGGGGGGAGTGGCAAACTCGGTCTCGCCGTCTTTAGCCTCTAATCTGCCGAGGGTGGTAAGCTCCCATTCCTTGCCGCATTCCTCGCATTTAAGTGTAGAACCTTTGGAGGACATTTTTGACTCGGTCATACAGTGAGGACATTGATAAAGTACCTTGTGTAATCCTTCTGCACGGTCGGGGTCGGATATATGCTGGTTAGATTCAAGCTGATAATCATATTCGTTATAGCTCATCTCATGGCGCAATACCTCGTTTATCTCCTCATAGCTCATTTTTTCAAGCTCCGTGGGAGTGAGGATGAGTTTCATCGTGGTATGGAGCTTGACCTTGCGGGGGGAGCGATAGTTCCAGAAGGGGGTATGGAGATAGTTTCCGTGGTGGATAAGGGTCACAACGGGAACACCCTGCTTTTTAACAAGCATGCCGAGAGAGTCGGGAAGTATAGCTAAAGTACCAACAGGAGAGTATCTCGCCTCGGGGTACATAGATAAAACTCCCTTATGCTTTTTCAGTACCGTGTCGATAGACTCCAAAAGATACATATCGTTTGTAAACTTGCGTTTACAGATACAGCCGATAAGCTCCATGATAAGAGGTCGGCGGTAATATCCGTCGATGGTCGCCACATTATAGGTCTTGTGGGGGAAGGTGGCAACCGAGTTGAGCTTAAAATCCACAAAGTGCATATGGTTAGACAGCAGTATATAGGGAGGCTTGATGCCCTCCATACCTATCTTCTCTATCTCGAATTTGGTGGGTATGGTGAAACGGCTGAGTAGATACATAAGCCCCGTAAAGATACAGCTCTGTCTTAAGGGCTTTTTTGCCGTATTGTATGGCTTGACCTTTTTATAATTAATATCCATCGTTTTCCTTTTATAGAAATACGCCCGTCGGGGACGGGCGTATTATATTACGGCGATCTGCCGTTTATGCTTTAGAGTTAAATGTATTGGAGAGGTCTGCAACCTTGGAGATAACTCTCTTCTTAGGCTTGGAGGTCTTAATATGCTCCTGAAGAAGCTCCCAGTACTCTTCGCCGTCGTTGGGAATCTCTACCCAGTCGTTCTTCCACTGGGAAAGAACCATAGCGTTGGACAGCGCCAAGCTGTTAAGACCGTCGCGGCCGGGGGAGATAAGCTCCTCTCCGAACTGGAGGTGATTACAGAAGTTCTGGATGATCTGGCGGTGACCCTTGCCTACGCCCTCGGGGAATATCTCCTCAACCTCATACTCGATAGAGCCGAAGCCGTCGGTAGCAGAGAAGCAGTATTCTCTCTCATCCATAGAGAGCTTGTAGAACAGGAGCTTGCCGTTCTCGTAAACAAGCTTACCCTTGGAGCCTGTGATCTCGAGACGGTTTGTGCCGGGGAACTCACCGGTAGAGGTGATGAACACACCTGTAGAGCCGTCAGCGTACTCGGTATATGCGGTAACCTCGTCCTCAACCTCGATATCGTGGTATCTGCCGAACTTGGCAAACGCACGAACACGGGTGGGCATACCGTAGATCCACTGCCACAGGTCAAGCTGGTGAGGACACTGATTGATCAGTACACCGCCGCCTTCGCCTGAGTAGGTAGCTCTCCAGCCGCCGTTGTCATAGTAGTCCTGAGTACGGTACCAGTTGGTGATGATCCATACGGTACGCTTGAGCTCGCCGAGAACTCCGCCCTGAACCATCTCTCTTATCTTTCTATAGTAAGGCTCGGGTCTACAGTTAAGCATAACCACGAGCTTATTGCCTGTCTCTTCAGCCTTTTCAACAAATTCCTTTGCCTGCTTGGTATAAACACCAAGGGGCTTTTCGCTGAGTACGTGAACGCCTGCCTCAAGAGCATCAATACCGATAACGGGATGCAGATAGTGAGGAGTAGCGATGATAACCATATCAACTACCTTGTCTGCGAGCAGCTTCTTGTGGTCGTCGTAGCGAAGGATGTTGGGATTGAACTCCTTTGCCCATTCAAGTCTTGCGGGGTCGATGTCGCATACAGCGGTCATTTCTGCGTTGGGTACCTTGCCCTCATCGAGCTGGATAACGTGGGATGAGCCCATACTACCGATACCGATAACGCCAATTCTGATTTTTTCCATTTTTTTGATCTCCGTTGAGTTATCAATAATATACTTACTACATTATATATAAAACTAATTCATATGTCAAGATAATACGACAACTTATTGACAACATATATCAAATACTCTATAATTAATATGAGGTGATGCGTTGTGAAAAGAGGAATAACGAGAGGTATTCTCTATGCCGTTGTTCATTTTTCTCTTGAGGTCGCCTGCTTTTATTTTATATTCAACAGATTTGGACAAAGTCAGTATTGGGTGCTTTTTGCCCTTTTATACGACTGTCTCGCTTTTGTTCCACAGGCACTTTTCGGAGCCTTGCAGGACCGTTTTCCGAGGCTCGATCTCGGTACTTGCGGAGCCGTTATGGTCATAACCGCGCTTTTACTGCCCTTTGATATTATAGCATTTATAATGCTTTGTTTCGGCAATGCTCTTGTGCATATAAGCGGAGCACATTATACTCTCTGTGACGTGGAAGGAAGGCTTGCCCCAAGCGGAATTTTTGTAGGCGGCGGTTCATTCGGTGTTATCATCGGTCAGCTTTTGTCAAAGACGGAGCTTGTGATAATTCCTTTGGCACTTATGGCTGTATCCGTTATTATAATATGCCTTATCCGTCGCTCTGTGTCTGTATCAGGCAGAGCAGACGGCATTGATATAGCCGATAAAAATATGCCGATATGGATATTTATACTTCTTATGTTTACGGCAGTTGCGGTAAGGGCGTATATCGGATATGCTATTCCCATAGCCTGGAAAAGCTCAGCTCTTGATTCGGTCATTCTCTTTTTCGTTATGGGTATCGGTAAGATGCTGGGAGGAGTATTCTCTGATATTATAGGGGCAAAGAGGACTGCAATATTCAGCCTTATATTATCTCTGCCCTTTATGCTTTTCGGCAACTCAAATATGCTTGTTTCGGTCATCGGCGTAGGACTTTTCAGTATGACTATGGCGATAACTCTCGGAGCACTTGTGTCAAGGCTTTCCGATATGCCGGGCATCTCGTTCGGAATAACCACCGTGGGACTTTTTATCGGAACTATGCCTGCTTTCTTTGTGCTTCCGAAAACACTTTTGGCAAATCAGGTGACCGTGACCCTTCTTACGGTTACCGTGATAATAATATTTATTTTTGGTCTGAAAGGAGACAGAAAAGATGAAAAATAATATGCTTATGGATGTTGTAGCAGAGCCCAATGCAGATCGAATCTTTACAGGTGCGGCAGGTGTGCTGACAGCAGTTGTTGTTGTGGCTGTTATAGCCGTAGCGGTGGCATTTATCATCCGTGCTGTAAATAAAAAGAACAAGAATAATAAGGGCGAGTAATGCTTGTTCCTCTTATCACAGCGTTTGTTCTTACCTGTCTTATCGAGGGTATAGTTATCTGCGGCTTTGACCCGTGGAGAAGATGGCTTTTAGCAAGTGTTATCTGCAATCTTGCAACAAACCCTTTGATAAATTTAATACTTTACCCTTTATACGGACATAGCTTATATGCCCTTGTGTTCGTGTTGCTTGAAATAACGGCAGTCATAACCGAGGGGCTTATATATAAAGGAATAATAAAATGTAAAATGAGGAAATGTATAGTTGCTTCTCTTATAGCAAACTCAGTTTCTTGTATCGGCGGAATAATAATATTTTAGGAGAAGATATATTCAAATGGCGATCATAACGATAGTAGGCTCGGGAATGATGGGCTCTGCCCTTGCGTTTCCCGCAAGAGAAAACGGACACGAGGTACGCCTTGTAGGTACGCATCTCGACAGAGAGATCATAGACAACTGTGTTAAGTGTAACAGACATACCAAGTTTACCCGTGATTTTCCCGAAGGGGTAAAATTCTATCAGATAGAAAGTTTAAAAGAGGCTCTGTGCGGTGCGGATATGGTCATCGGCGGTGTTTCGAGCTTTGGCGTAGAGTGGTTCGGCGACTACGTTCTTCCCGAGATAGCGGAGGGTACACCCGTACTTACCGTTACCAAGGGTCTTATGGATACCGAGGACGGAAAGCTTCTCACATATCCCGATCTATGGAAAGAAAAATTAGATAAAATGGGCAAGAAGCTGTCTATGAATGCAGTAGGCGGTCCCTGTACAAGCTACGAGCTTGTAGCTCACGACCAGACCCACGTTTCCTTCTGCGGTGACGATATCGAGGTTCTGGAAAAACTCCGCTCGTATATGCAGACCGACTACTATCACGTAAGCATCACCACCGATGTTGTGGGTATAGAGTCGGCGGTAGCACTTAAAAACGGTTATGCTCTGGCAGTAGCTCTTACCATCGGTGTAAATCAGAGAGTATATGAGGACGATACTCTTCACTTTAACTCTCAGGCGGCGGTCTTCGGTCAGGCGACAAAGGAGATGGATAAGCTCCTTCGTTTCCAGAACGCCTATTCTCTTGAAAATCTCTGCGTAGGTGTAGGCGACCTCTATGTTACCGTATACGGCGGACGTACCCGCCTTGTGGGAATACTGCTGGGCAAGGGAATGAACATCGACGAGGCAAAGGCTGAGCTTAACGGTGTTACCCTTGAATCCCTTGTAGTCTCCGAAAGAGTGGCAAGGGCTATCCGCGTGAATATAGAAAAGGGAACACTCAAAGCCGAGGATTTCCCCCTGCTTCTCCATGTTGACGATATAGTATCGGCAAAAAAAGAGGTAAATATTCCTTGGAGTGATTTTACGTATACAGAGGTAAAATAAAAAGGGGCAAGTTGCCCTACCCAAGCTGCGCGCATTTGCACATTAATTCAAATCACACGGAATGGAGAAAATTCCTATATATTAAAAAACAGGTGCTCGTGAGCACCTGTTTTTATTACATATAAGAAGCGGAGCTTCTTGTGATCTCTGCGAAGGAAACGCCTGCCGCTATAGCGATGGCAGCGACTATGATAGATACTATACCTACGACGATCAGCATACACCACTGTGAACGGGCAAAGTTACGGCGGTTACGGTTGCCGTCATTGAAGGTGAAGATGAGGAGGAAGATAAAGCCTACTACAGGGACGCCAAAGAGAATGTTGAGCCAGAAATAAGACCACGCGCCGAGAGGCTGGAACTTTTCGGGAAGATCCTTTTCGGTGATCTCGGTACGTACGGGCTGAGGGTTTACAGCGGGCTGAGCGTTGCAGTTAGCGCATACACCTGTGGTGGGGTCGATGGGGTTTCCGCAGTTAGAACAAAACATATTTACATCTCCTTTATAGTTGATACCTATATTATATACTTTAGTGGGGTAAATTGTCAATATTCGGTTGACATAAACTGACGGCGGTAGTAAAATGATCTTAGCTTTATATCGGAGAGGGAATTATGGATTCACTTATTTTTGCCCTTAACGCCGTTCTGCCCATAGTGCTGACGGTAGGCTTGGGATATATACTAAAAAGAATAGGCTTTATGAACGAGAGCTTTGCCAAAATGGCAAACAAGCTCTGCTTCAGAGCATTTTTGCCCTGTATGCTCTTTTTGAATGTTTATAAGATAGAGGCTGTAAGCAGTATAGAACCGAGTTATATTATTTATACGGTCATAGCGGTTCTGGTTCTGTTTTTTATCGCTTTTCCCGTTGTTACTATAGCAACTAAGCACAAGGAACGCAGAGGGGTACTCTGTCAGGCGGCGTTCCGTTCAAATTATGCCCTTATAGGCATACCTCTTGCCGAAGCTCTTTTCGGTGATGAGGGAGTAGCTGCGGCATCGGTGCTGTCGGCTGTGGTTATCGTACTTTTCAATATCCTTGCGGTCATATGCCTGTCGGTTTACCGTGAGGGAAAACCAAGCCTTAAAAAGATATTTCTCGATATACTGAAAAATCCTTTGATAATAAGTATTGCTCTCGGGATAGCCGTATTGCTCGTCAGACCGCTTGTTTCTTTCAGAATAAGCGATATCACATCCGTATACAAGGTGCTTGGCTATATGTCAAACCTTGCAACACCTCTGGCACTGCTGGTGCTGGGAGCACAGTTTGAGTTTTCTACCGTAAGGGAACTTCGCCGTGAGATAATATGGGGTGTGGCTATGAGGTGTCTTATGGTACCCGTGCTGGGCTTGGGAACAGCGTATATTCTCTTTAAAAACGAGTTTACGGGTGCACATTTTGCGGCACTTACCGCAGTGTTCACCACACCGCTTGCTGTGTCAAGCGTTGCTATGGCACAGGAGATGGACGGGGATGCCCGTCTTGCAGGTCAGCTTGTTATATGGACCACGCTTATATCGGCTCTGACTACGTTTGTTGCTTCGTTTTTACTTAAAACGGCGGGATTATTTTAGAGCAGCCGCAAAGCGGCTGCTCTTGACAATTATTACACGGTATGCTATACTTTATCTGTAAATTATATTTACTGCCACCGGGTAGTTGCACTCATCACACCGTTAGGTCTTTGAAGGTGTGTATGGGTGTATTTTTGTTATAGGAGAAAAATTATGCATAATCCCTTTAAAAAATTATCAAAATTTGAGTTCGGTCTGTGGCTGGGCTCTATGATAGTGGTGATACTTTGCTATATCTTATCACCTCAAAGAGACCTTTTCAGCACTATAGGCTCACTTATAGGTGTTACCGCTCTTATCTTTACCGCAAAGGGTGATATATGGG
>JAFQHD010000195.1 GCA_017398145.1 Clostridia bacterium | reverse complement strand
AGCTGCAACAGTTTCGATATACTCGTAGCTGCATTCGTGCTCCTGAGTGCTCTCGCCCTTCCAGCCTGCGGCAGGAATGCCGTTGATAGTGTCAACGGTATAGTTACAGCCATGCTCAGGCAGATCCTGGTCGTTGTTGGATACAGCTCCTACGGTAACGTAACCCTCTCCTGCGCTCTTAAGCCCCGAAAGGTCAACGTCTGCCTTTGCATAGGTCATGGTGCTGAGGTAAAGAGGATCGCTTTCTTCTATTTTATCATCATTGAGATCGTTTGTTCTGTAACCGTACCAATCCTGCTTCGCATCAGGGAAGTAGCCTACGTCCTCGCCTCTGTAATAGTCATATCCGTTGATATTTACTATAAAGCCAAGCTCTTCGTCAGCTCTTACATTGATTGCAAGACCCTTGGAGAGATCAACGGATTCATAGGGCTGTGATAGACGGGTTGAATCGGAATTCAGGGTATCGGGATGGTTTCGTGCTGTGAATATCCATCTGTAGCCGGGATTGCCGTCGTCGTTCATATAGTAGCCATCGTAGTATACTATTCTGACAGATGTTGCGATGGGTGCATAGTCCTCCTGTGCCACGTTACAAGTAAGGGATATATAAAGAGCCTGTCCTATGGGAGCGGCTGTTGCATCAGTGGCGGGTATATGCGGAGTAGCATTTTCGGCAGTAGGGATCAGATGACGCAGACCTGTATCATATGCCTGTACGGCTGTATATAAGCCTTTATCGTATGACGAAGATGCTTCGTTGAATTTTGCGAGCTCGTTGATCTTTTCTTCGGTCCAAAGTATACCTATGATGTTTCCTGACTTTAAGGAATCAAGCATAGAGTCGTATTTATCCGGTGTTATAACTACACTCAGACCGTCGAGAGGTGTCGTTGCGTTACTTGTAACTGCAGAAACACCGTATGTACCTGCAAAGGTACCATAGTCTGGGGTCGTGATCTTTATTCCTCCGTTTTCGGCTGTGTTGAAGGTGAATCCTTCTGTCTTGATAGCATTTCCGCTTGCCTTGGGTGCAATGATCTTCCAAGTGCCTTTTGAGTACTTTGCCGCCATGGTACCCCAGTTAGCAGCAACCTCTGTGTCTACAGTTAAAGCAAAGGATTGCAGAGCCATAGGCACAAGCATTAGAACGGTAAGAGCAAGTGCAAATAATCTTTTGATTTTCATAATATTATCTCCTTTCGGGGTCATGTATACATTTTAATTGTATCACAAAAAATTTAGATTATCAAGTGATTATGAAAAAAACAACCTCCGAAAATCGGAGGCTGTTATATGTATGAAATTAATATGCGATACCCTGAGCGAGCATTGCGTCAGCAACCTTTTCAAAGCCTGCAATATTAGCACCGGCTACAAGGTCATCACCGAGACCGTACTTATTAGCAGCCTTAACGGAGGTAGCGAAGATATCGGACATGATCTGGTGAAGCTTAGCGTCAACCTCCTCAGCCGTCCAGCTGTATCTCATGGAGTTCTGGCTCATCTCGAGACCGGAAACCGCAACGCCGCCTGCGTTAACAGCCTTGGAGGGGGCAACTATGACACCGTTCTCCTTAAGATAGCTTACAGCCTCGTTGGTCGTGGGCATATTGGAAACCTCAACATAGTATTTGATGCCGTTAGCTACGATCTTCTTAGCATCGTCGAGGTTAACCTCGTTCTGGGTAGCGCAGGGCATGATGATGTCTACCTTTGTACCCCAAGGCTTCTGTCCTGCAAAGAACTCAACACCGAACTTATCAGCATAGTCCTGAACTCTGTTACGGCAGGAAGCGCGCATCTCAAGCATGTAGTTGATCTTTTCATCGGTTGAAACACCGTCGGGATCGTAGATATAACCGTCAGGACCGGAGATTGTAACTACCTTACCGCCGAGCTCGTTGATTTTCTTAACGGTACCCCATGCAACGTTACCGAAGCCGGAAACAGCAAAGGTCTTACCCTTAATGTCGTCGCCAAAGTACTTGAGCATCTCTACTGCATAATATACAGCACCGAAGCCTGTCGCCTCAGGACGGATGAGAGAACCGCCGTAGGAGAGACCCTTACCTGTAAGAACGCCTGTAAACTCATTGCGGAGTCTCTTGTACTGACCGAAGAGGTAACCTACCTCACGAGCACCAACACCGATATCGCCAGCGGGAACATCTGTGTCAGCACCGATGTGCTTAGCGAGCTCTGTCATGAAGCTCTGGCAGAAGCGCATAACCTCAGCATCAGACTTGCCCTGAGGATCAAAGTCAGAACCGCCCTTACCGCCGCCCATAGGAAGACCTGTAAGGCTGTTCTTGAAGGTCTGCTCAAAGCCGAGGAACTTGATAACAGACTCGTTTACCGTGGGATGGAATCTAAGACCTCCCTTGTAAGGACCGATAGCAGAGTTGAACTGTACTCTGTAGCCGCGGTTAACCTGAACCTTGCCTGCGTCGTCAACCCAGCTTACGCGGAAGCTGATCGCACGCTCGGGCTCGGGGATACGGTCGAATACACCTGCTGCGATAAGGTCGGGACGCTGATCTGCCACAGGGGACAGGGTAGCGAGAACCTCCTCTACCGTCTGAAGAAACTCGGGCTGGTGTGCGTTGCGCTTTACTGTATCTTCGTATACCTTCTGAAGATAGCTGTTTTTGATTTCCATTGTAGAATACCTCTCTTATTGTTAATTATTATATCTTATTTATAATTTCATCTGCATAGAATTCTATGAGGTGAATATTTTTGAAAAGAACGAAGGCTATGTTTTATAACCTTTTGCTTATGACTGCCGTATCTCTTGTGATGAGATTCGTATCGGTAGGGTTTAACGTTTATGTAACAGGGAAGATCGGTGCCGGTGGTATAGGGCTATACTCACTCATTATGAGTGTAGGCGGTTTTGCGATAACCTTTGCTACCTCGGGTATAAATCTTGCATCAACCCGTATGACTGCTGAAGCACTAGGTAAGGGAAATGAATCAGATATTCGACCTGTTATGAGGCGGTGTATAGCTTACAGTCTTTGTTTTGGTTGTTCGGGGACAGTTTTGCTCTATTTGTTATCTGCTCCTATATCTACATATCTTTTATGTGACGAGCGCTGTGT
>JAFQHD010000194.1 GCA_017398145.1 Clostridia bacterium | reverse complement strand
GGGTACCGTTTCTGCTATCTTATCCATGATATAGTTGGGGTCGTTGCCTAAAAGTGCCGCAGTCGCCTTTTCACCCTCAAAGAAGTTGTCGCGCATCCACTTGAAGGAAAGACCTGCACCCTGGGTAACACCCATGATATGCCAGCAGCCGGGAACTGCGTGGCAGAGGGTATGTACTCTTCCCTTGGGGTCGATGGAGATCTTGTCTGTATGAGCAAATACAACGCCGGAGGTACCGATGGTGGCGGAGATAACACCCTCACGCACTATACCGTTACCTACACCGCCTGCCGCCTGGTCGCCTGCACCGCCTGCGACGATAGTTCCCTCTGCTAAGCCCGTAAGCTCTGCCGCCTTCTTGGTGACGTGGCCCGTGTCCTCACACGACTCGTACATCTTGCCGAGAAGCGAACGGTCGATGCCAAGCTTATCAAGCACATAGGGAGACCAATCTCTTTTGGGAACATCAAGAAGCTGCATACCCGAAGCATCGGACACCTCGGTGGCAAACTCACCTGTCAGCATATATCTGATATAGTCCTTGGGGAGCATTATCTTTGCGCATTTTTCATAGTTTTCGGGCTCGTTATTTTTTACCCACATGATCTTGGAGGCGGTAAAGCCTGTCATTGCGGGGTTTGCGGTGATCTCGATGAGCTTGTCAGCGCCCACCTTTTCGGTCATCTCGACACATTCCTTACCGGTACGCTGGTCGCACCATATGATAGAGGGACGGATAACATTGTCGTCACGGTCAAGCATAACGAGACCGTGCATCTGACCGGACAGACCTACACCCTTGATGTCCTTGGGGTCAACTCCTGATTTGGTTATAACAGCCTTGATGGTCTCGCATACAGCGTTCCACCAGTCACGGGGATCCTGCTCAGCCCAGCCGTTCTTGGGCTGATAGAGAGGATATTCACTGAGTGCCGAGGCAACCGTGTTACCCTCAAGGTCAAACAAAACCGTCTTGGTACCGCTGGTACCGATATCACTGCCTATAAGATACATTATTTTTCCTCCAATACAAATTGTTTTATACTCTTTACGGCTGAGCCGTCCTCGTACTCTGCAACCTCGCCCAGCGCAAAAAATCCTTTTTCATCATAGACCCTTACCCTCTGTCCTACGGGGTAACGTGTCCTTATCTTTTTCTGATATATCTGCTGTCCCGATCTGAAAAGCTTTAAGAAAAATCCGTTTAGGGTAACTATGGGAAGCTCCTCAAAGAGACTTTCGGTGGGTAAAAGCAGTTTTACCCTGTCCTCGTATTCCATAGCACGAAGCTCGTCTATGGTATAGCCCCTTGTCAGCTCAAAGCTGCCCGAGGCAAAGCGCCGAAGCGAGCTCATGGTAGCGGGACAGCCTAATCTTTCTCCGATATCCTCACATAGGGTACGCATATACGTTCCCTTAGAGCAATGGACCTTTAAGCTGTATTCTCTGTCCTGCCCCTCTGCCTCGATAGAATATATCTCTATATCTCTCGGCTTTCGTTCTACCGTCTTTCCCTTACGCGCAAGGTTGACCAGCTTCTGTCCGTCCACCTTAAGTGCGCTGTACATAGGCGGTATCTGCTGACCCTTGCCTATAAAGGAATTTACGGCTTCCATCACTTTTTCTTTTTCGGGGATGTCTTGTGACGATTCTAAAACAGTACCTGTTACATCTCCAGTATCATACTTAACGCCCAAAAGCAGACCCGCTTCGTATTTCTTTTCATCCGAGACCAGATATTCGGCAGCCTTTGCGGCTCTGCCTATAAGTATCACAAGCAAGCCCGTCGCCATAGGGTCAAGTGTACCTGTGTGTCCCACCTTCTTGGTGTTATAGAGCTTACGCATTATATTGACCGCATCGTGGGAGGTCATATCGGCGGGCTTGTCTATTATAAGAACACCGTTTGGCTCGCTCATCCTATTATCTCCCTTACCGCATTCATTGTAAGCTCCGTTGCTTCCTCGATGCTGTCGGCAGTTACCGAGCCTCCCGAAGCGCGCATATGTCCGCCACCGCCCAGCAGCTTGCAGACAGCCGAGCAGTCAACCGCCTCTGTGCTTCTCATAGAGAGCTTGTAGAGTCCGTCCTTACCCGTTTTTTCCTTTATAACGATACCAAGCTCCACTCCCTCTATCTCACGGGTAAGAGAGCTTACGGCACCAAGAGAGTCGTCGTCGATACCGTTTTTCTCCTTCTCTGCATTGGTGAAGGTCACAAGGGCAACTCTGCCGTCAAAATAATATTTAAGATTGTTAAGTGCAAGCCTCGTTGCGGCTATCTCCGCCTTGGGCTTGTTTTCAAAGAGCATCGCGTTTATGCGGCTGTGGTCTGCACCTGCTTCTATCAGCTCTGCAGCTACCCTGTGGGTATCTGCGGATACATTGCTGTAACGAAAGCACCCCGTATCCGAGGATATTGCCGCATAAAGAGAATCGGCAGTTTTACGGTTAAGTCTGTCCTTTACTATCTTATAAACTATCTCGCCGGCTGAGCCTGTGGTATCCTCGACATAGTTATATTTGGCGTAGTCATCACCGGTACGGTGGTGGTCTATCTTTAATTCTATGCGTTCTCCGTATTTTTTGCCTGCTTCGCCTGTCAGATGAAGCTGAGCGCAATCCACCGTCATTATATGGGAGTATTCCTCTGCGGAAATATCTGTAGGCTCACCGTCGGTTATAAACTTAAGTCTGTCGGGTATTGTATCCGCGCAGACAACACGAATCTTCTTGTCGGGATAAGCGTTCTTAATACCGAAGGCAGAGCCCAGGGTATCCGCATCGGGATTGCAGTGGGTAATGATAAGGATATCATCCCAGCCGCAAAGCAACGCTCTTACATCCTCAAGGGTAATGTTATTGCTCATCTGTATTCTCCTTGGGCTTTACCTCGTCAAGGAGCTTTGAGATATGAGCGCCGTGCTCGACGGAGTTATCACGGATAAAGGTAAGCTCGGGGGTCTGACGCAGATTCAGTATATGAGCTAACTCACGGCGGATATATCCGTGGGCACTCTTAAGACCCTGAGCAACGCCCTCGTCACCGTCCTTACCTCCCATTGTGGAATAATAGACCTTTGCATATTTCAAATCGGGAGTACAGTCAACTGCGGTTATGCTGAAAAACGCCGTGCTTACACGGGGATCCTTGACCGTGGGCAGGATACGCATAAGCTCCTTTGCCATAGCCTCGTTGACTCTTCCTCTTATGTAATTTGCCATAATTTCACCTTTCATTTTATACGTTAAACCTATTCTATCATAAAATATCAAAATTATCAAATATTATTGCAAAAAAATATATAATAATATATAATATTTATAACAAATTATATTGGAGATCACTATGGTAAAGATACTTCACACAGCGGACATGCATTTGGACAGCCCCTTTACCCTTATGGACGCCTCCCTTTCCGAGGCAAGAAGAGCAGATCTGCGCTCAGCTTTTGCTGCGCTTATGATGTATGTCAAGGACAACGATATAGACATCCTGCTCATCGCAGGAGATATGTTTGAGCACGAATATGCCACAAAGGAGACTATAGCTCTTGCGGTAAGAGAATTTGAAAAGGTTCCTCAGTGCCGTATAGTTATTTCCCCCGGAAACCACGACCCCTATACACCTAACTGCGTTTATAAAAAATGCCAGTTCCCCGCAAACGTACATATATTCACCGAGCCTACGATGTCGGTGTTCTCCTTTGACGATATCGGAGTGGATGTTTACGGCTACGCCTTCACCTCTGCTTCTATGGAGCGAAATCCCTTTGCGGGTAAAAAGCCCCTTCACCCCGAGAGAATGAACATTCTCTGCGCCCACGGCGACACCTCGTCCCCCATCTCAAGATACTGTCCCATAACGGAGGCTGATATCGCCGACAGCGGTTATGATTATATAGCTCTCGGACATATCCATACCGGCAAGGAGCCCACAAGGGTCGGCGACACCGTCTACGCCTACAGCGGATGCCTTGAGGGAAGAGACTACTCCGAGGCGGGACACAAGGGTGCTCTCTACGGAGAATTTATAAAGGACGAAAACGGCTTCAGACACAATATCAAGCCCGTACGCTTCTCCAGAAGAAGATACGCCTCCCACCGACTGAACGTTACCGGCGCGCATACCGTAGAGGAGATAACCGAGGCTGTTACCCGTAAGATAATAGACAAGGGCTACGGCGAGGACACCCTTCTTCGTATCACCCTTGAGGGCAATGTTTCTCCCGACCTCGTGATATCAAGGGACAGAGTGGAGGCGGGTATACGAAGCCTCTACACCTTTGAGCTTATCGACCGTACTCTTCCTCTCTACGATGCCGAGGCCCTGAGAAGGGATCCCACCATCAAGGGCGCGTTTTTCGAGGCTCTGCTTCCCCTTTTGGAAAGCGGTGACCCCGAGCAGAGAGAGACAGCGGCTCTGGCACTTCGTTACGGCCTTGCCGCCATCGACAACAACGACATTATTGATTTTTAAGGAGCAAAAATGTATATAGAAAGCTTACACATAGGGGATTTCGGCGGAACGAAAAATCGCGATATCACCTTTGAAGACAGGATCAATATAATAGAAGGACCTAACGAAAGCGGAAAGTCTACACTTGCTTCCTTTATCCGTTTTATGCTCTACGGCTTTTCGGACAAGTCCCAGCGCAAGCGTTATTACAGCTGGGGCACCCGATCCGCATCGGGTACTATGACCGTGGTATGTAACGGTATGAGATACCGTATCGAGCGCGAGCATATCGAGACCACGGGAGATAAAGTACGGATAATCGACCTTGCCACCAATCTTCCCGCCTTTGAGGGTCAAAAGCCTGAGGAGATATTTTTCGGTGTTAGTGCAGATATATTCTCCCACACCGCCTACATCGGACAGACTGCAGGCGGTTACGTGGGAGGAGCAAAGGTCTCCGCATCCATAGAGAATATACTCTTCTCAGCAGACGAAAGTGTGGATACCGCAAAGGCTCTTAAGCGCCTTGACGATGCAAGGATACTGCTCCAGCATAAGCGCGGCAAGGGCGGTAAGATATACGAGCTCACCGAGGAAAGGGACGCTCTTATCCGCCGTCTTGACAGTGCTAAGGCATCTAACGGCGGTATCATAGAAAAAGAAGGAACCCTGCGTGACACCAAGGCATCGGTTGAAGCAAACGAAAAGAAGCTTGCAGATCATAAAGAGCTTTTGGAGTATTACGAAAATGCAAAGGCATACCGCACCTACAAGAAATACCGTACCTTAAAGAAAAAGGCGGCGGAGCTGGAGGCGGTGGGAGACGCCTTAAAGAAAAGCTATACCTATGAGGGCTTTTTGCCGGACGGCGATTATATCGAAAGGCTTAAGTCGCTTGAGGGCGAGATAGAACGTCTTGACGAGGCGGCAAACGAGCTCCACCGTGAGATAGAGCAACAGCGAATGCGTAACAGCGACCTCTTTGAGATGTCCCTCTTTATCGATCGCGTCAACGAGCGAGGCGGTATAGACGAGGTGGTTCGCGGATTCAAAAGGATAGGTAAGCGTAAGAGCTTGATGACCCTGTTTTCGGTCCTCGGATTTATCTTTGCGGTATTTGCAGGTGTGTTCACCGCTCTCTTCTATAAGAGTATTGATTCGCTTCTTGTTTACGGAGGACTCAGTACGCTCTCGTTCTTACTCATAGGTCTGATATTCGTTATCTGCGCTTCAAGACAGAAGATAGAGGAAAACGAGTTTTTAGCTGAGCTTGACGTGGATTCAAAAAAGGATTTCAACGAGGCGGTAAGCCGTTTTGTCACCGACGAAAACAAGCTTTCGCTTCATAACTCCCGTATCCGCGATCTAGAGGACAAGTATAACAAGCTTCTCTGCACAAGACAGGAGAAGGAGGATGCGGCTGTAGCCGAAGCTTTCCGCTGGGGCAAAAACGACCGCACAGAGGCTCTTCGTAAGGCTAAGGAGGTGCTTCGTCTCATCGAGGAGAACAGTACCGAGGCAGAAAAATACGCCATTGCCCGCGATGCCTTCAAGGAGCAGGCCGAAGCTATAGACCCCGCGGCGGCAAAGGAAGCTCTGGCAGGCAGACCCTATACCGAGGATGTATTTGATATGGATGCGGTAAACGAGGCTATCCGCGAAAAGGATTTTTATACCAAGACCACGGAGTATCTTAAGCAAAACGCCGCCGAGCTCGAAAAGGAATTAGCCGTGCTTTACGCTACTCGTGAGGATCCCACCCTCTTAAACGACCGTGTCAATGAGCTTAGCGTTACTATAGACGAGCTTACGAAAAAATTAAACGGCTATGTTATGGCATACGAAAAGTTAGGCGAGGCATCCGAAGCGCTGCGCTCGGGAGTTTCACCCAGACTGGCGGAAAATGCAGGCCTGCTTCTGGGCAGAATGACCGACGGCAGATACGACACCGTCGGCGTAACGAAGGACCTTGATATGAAATATGAGGCTGACGGCAAGAACCGCGACCTTGAATATATGAGCGCGGGTACACGGGACCTTGCATACTATGCCCTCAGACTTTCACTCATAAGCATCCTCTACAAAAAACAGCTTCCGCCCGTAATATTTGACGAAAGCTTTGCACGACTTGACGACGACCGTATGGACAGGCTGTTCTCGATCATAGCGGACGAGGCGATGCAATCGCTTATATTCACAAGCCAGAAAAGAGATGCCAAGAGAATGACTGCACTTGGTATAGACTTCAATCACGTTAAACTATGAAAAGATCACAAAAACTGATATCTGTATTCGGTATCCTTGTATTCATAGCCTTCACCCCGGTTATATCCCTTGTTTTTACGGGAATGTCGGTCTTAGGTATGACTGTCGGCATCCTGATATTCCTCTTCGGTCTCTTTATGCCGAGGGTGCTCGGATACTTCAAAAAGCATAAGGTAATAAGAGCACTTGTCTGTATATTCCTTATACTTGCGCTTATCTGGGCTCTGCTCTGCTCGGTGCTTCTGCTTTGCGCCGGAATGAGAAGACCTAAGGACTCGGATACCGTTATAGTTTTAGGCTGTCAGATAAAGGGAGAAAGACCCTCAAAGATGCTCCGTCAACGCCTTGACAAGGCGTATGCTTATCTTTTGGAAAATCCCGATTCTGTTGCCATAATGTCGGGAGGTCAAGGCCCCGATGAGATAATGCCCGAAGCAGAGGCAATGTACAACTACCTTGTTGACAAGGGTGTTGACCCCGAGAGACTGTATGTTGAGCCGAACTCCCACAACACCGAGCAAAACATGGAATATTCCGCAGAGATAATAAAAAAAGAAGGGCTTGACACAAGCGTTGTGGTCATAACCCAGTCCTTTCATCAGTACCGCTCCTCTGTATATGCTAAACAGGCAGGTTTAAACGCCTACGCCCTCAACTGCAAGACTAATCCGGGAACGCTTCCCACATATTGGCTGAGAGAGTTGTTTGCCATAGTTAAAATGATCTTAGTGATATAAAATATCCCTTGCTTCTTCAAGCAAGGGATATTTTATATCAGAATAAATTAAATTCAAGCTCTGCAAATACTGCTGACAGCTCGAAGGGATATTCGTTCTGCAGCTCTGATATACGGTCCTCGGAGGTGGTATATGTAGCGCCGTCGATAAGCTCGTAGGCTATGCTGCCCTCATGACCGAAGGCTACGGTATTGTAAAGTCCGCCGCTTGAGGGATTGAGGGTATATATCCTGTAGTCATATCCTCCGTCATCGCGAACGGTCATGGTATATACCTCGCCCGTATCTCTTATGACACCAATGTAGCTTCTGCCATAGCAATCCACCATGCAGGGCTTACCCTCGTGCATAGTAAAGACTGCAAGCAGCTTATCGTCCGAGCGGACAAAGAAAAGCTCGGAAATGCCGTCGGAATTTATGTCGATAAGCTTATAGCCGAAGGCGTTTTCGTCCACGTTATGAAAATCTGCCTTGGCATCCGAAAGAGTAGTCATCCACTTATCCGAAAGCTCGCCTGTGGGAGAGGGGTATGCACCCTCCTTTAATTTATCTTCAAAGTCCTCGGCAAACAAGCCGTGTACCGCTTCGTCAAGCTTGACGATTACCTCCTCGTAGCTTGAAGCGTTTTTTTGCTTGGCAGTACAGGCGCAAAGGGATATAAGCATTGCCGCACATACTAAAGCCGTGATTATTCTTTTCATTATTCCGTCTCCTCTTCTGCTATCTTTCTTCCCATAAGAACGCCCATGACCGATGCCATCATAAGACCCCTTGTCCAGCCGCTACTGTCACCCAAGCAATGAAGTCCCTTGACGTTGGTGTTAAAGCTCTCGTCCATCTTGATACGGTTGGAATAGAACTTAAGCTCCGGAGAATAGAGCAAG
>JAFQHD010000003.1 GCA_017398145.1 Clostridia bacterium | reverse complement strand
TATCTCTGCGTAGCTGTTGAAGGTACCCTCAGCGATCCAGAGGTCCTTGTAGTTTTCGCCGAAGTCCTTAACTGTAAGCTTAACGCCGTAGGATTCTACGTAGGGATTGATCTCGTCTACACAAGTGTAGAGGAAGTACTGAGAACCGTCGTTTGTTCTTACCCAGAATGTGTAAGTACCGACCCACGGTACCTCGTAGGAGAATACGCCGTCTACCGTATACTTATTAGCGGTTGCCGCATCGAGAGTTACGTTCTTCTCTGCTGCCTTGACCTCGGCACCTGTGGTGTATGTTCCGAGGGCAAATCTGATCTCTTTGATATTGTTGATACCGTTAAGTGTCACGGTGTAGTTATTTACACCTGCAACGATAGGTGCATCTGCCGAAAGCATGGGGATATCCTGTGTTTCGGTAGCACCGCATACCGTACAGGTTCTGGTCTCGATACCAACCTCAGTTGTGGTGGGAGCCTGTGTTTCTACCCAATCGCTCCAGCTGTGACCTGCAGCGGGGATAGCTTCGTTATAGCTGTCAAGACAGTCGGGACATCTGTAGAGAATATCTCCGTCCTCGGTACAGGTAGCCTCGGTAACAAAGGTCTCGTAGTTATGGCCTGTTGCATCAACATAATCTGCTACGTATGTATCTCCGCACGCAAAGCAGAAATATGTTGTGTAACCCTGTTCTGTACAGGTAGGATCGGTGGTATCGGCGATATATTCGTGATCAAGCTTTGTTCCCATATCCTTGATGGTATCACTTGTTCCGCAACCGTATTCACAATATGCGGTCATTGTACCGTCCTCGGTACAGGTAGCATCGTTGTTTGAAATATAATCGTAGTAAAGATGCTCTACCATCGTTCCCTCTGCCGCTACGGTTTCAGTAGCCTGACAGGTAATACAGGTTCTGGTCTGTGTACCGTCCTTGGTACAGGTAGCATCATTATTGTATACGTAGCCGCCGTAGGTATGGCCCTTAGCAGCTATAACTGTTGTAGAGCTGTCACCGCATCTTGAACAGGTAGTAACCGTCTTTCCTGCCTCTGTACAGGTAGGCTGAGTTGTGGTTGTGGTATAGCTGTGGCCGAGTGCTGCAATAGACTCGGTATAACTGTCACCGCAGGAACATCTGTAGGTTCTCACACCTGTCTCTGTACAGGTAGCTGCCTTGGTAACAGAAGATGTATAGCTGTGAGTATGAGCAAGCTGTGTCCACTCTGCC
This sequence comes from Clostridia bacterium, assembly GCA_017398145.1. GTDB lineage: Bacteria > Bacillota > Clostridia > Oscillospirales > CAG-272 > RGIG7300. Next base: position 8,886 of record JAFQHD010000003.1, on the reverse strand, counting down.
TTAAGAGTTACGTCGTGACCGAAGGTAAAGGGCTGAGTACCGAAGGTATCATCCCACATATCCTGCTGCCAGTCAACACGTCTCCAGCCGTCAAAGCTGTAACCGTTTCTTGTGGGAACGGGGAATCCGCCGATAACGTCAACGAATTTGGCGTCGGGGCTGAAATAATAGGTAGTGGTATAACCGGAAGGCATTGATCCGCCGTTGGGATCAAAGGTAAGTACGTACTTAGCGTTAGCCGTAGTGCTTACGTATGTAAGATCGGGAAGATATACCCAGCCTGTGTAGGAGCTGTACTGACAGTAGCCCCAGTTACCGCTTACGCTTGTAACGGTGATCTGAGTATTTGCGGGAACTGTGGTGTTTATTGCAGCAGAACTGCTTGCACTACTGCGCATAGCAATTCCCGTATCATCCTTATATACACCGGTAGAATATGTAACGGGTGTTTCGGTCTTTGTCCACTGTGCGATAAAGGTTACATCCTCGGATACCGCGAAGTAGTCGGACATATTGAGAGTATAGCTGTACTTTTCGTTATACCAGCTTGAAAGTGTATACCCGCTTCTGGTTGCCTGAGGCATAGAGCCCATTACATCCGAATAAACCTCGCCGGTATTGATACCATAGGTGGTGGAGCCAATCATTGTACCGCCGTTGGGGTCAAAGGTAATAGTCCAGTCCTTGGTCTCGGGCTCGGGGTCGGGTGTGGGTGTGGAGTTCTGTGTCCATTGTGCCTTAAAGGTAACATTCTCGGTTACATTAAATGTATCGTTTAAGTTGAGGGTATAACCGTACTTTTCGTTGTACCAGCCGTTGAAGGTATAGCCGCTTCTGGTAGGTGTAGGCATTGTTGAGCCTATAACAGACTTATAGGTAGCGCCGTTCTTGATGCTATAGGTCTTGGTGCCGGAGAGAGTACCGCCGTTAGCATCAAAGGTGATGGTATATGTAGGAGTAGAAGGTGTGGAGCTGTCAGACCACTGTGCGTAAAGGGTGATGGGGTCTGAATTTGATCTCTGTCCGCCGAGCTGTGTGCCTACGGGAACGGATACGCCTGTTCCGTCAGCCTTGGTGTTCCAGCCCTTGAAGGTTGCACCGGACTTGGTAAACTTATTGGATTTGGCAGTATAGCTCTCGTAATCCCAGAGAGCATCGTAGGTCCAGGTAAGGTAGTCGGTAGACATAGAGCCTGTACCGCCGTTGGCGTTATAGGTTACAGAAGGTTCCCAGATCGCGAAAAATTCGGGGGCATTACCTTCCTTTGCGGTGTCTGCGCAATGGAACTGGCTCCACTCCATATAACCGCCTGTAGGAGGAATGGTCAGGTTCTGGTCGGGAGTTTCCCAGCAGAAGAAGGTAAGGTCGGGATTAAGCAGAGCGTAAGAGGGGCGTCCGCTACTGGAAACTCTGCGGCAACCTGCCTTTGTGGGAATGTTGTTAAAAACATCGGGCATACAGTAGCTATAGTCGGTCTTGGGGTCTGTCTGATCCTGGAGGTTGTAGCCTGCAACGTAGGTCAGATAGATATCCTTACCGGAGGTAGGATTGGGATAAGTACCGCCGTCAGCATTGAACTGGATATTATAACCCCAGATAGCATAAAGGGTAGTTCCCTTATCTGCAGTATAGTAATCGTAATACGCAGTACCGGTTCCTCTGCCGGTAGTAGCATTGTATGCTGTATTCCACTCGATAAAGGTACGCTGGTCATTTGTGACCTGCTTGCCGGGAAGCATACCGTAGGTCTGGAATATCTCTTGCTTGGTATGCAAAAGAGGAAGGGGTGTGCCTGAGGTCTTTGTCAAGGGCCAAGCCGTTGAGCCCCATCCCTCGGGACCGCAATGCAGATACACCGCATAGGATGCCGCAAATGCGTTGAGAGGGAGAACGCTTACCAGCATAAGAACTGCCAGTAAGAAGGTTAAAAGTTTTGTTGTCTTCTTCACGATAATTCTCCTTTGAATTATTTTCGTTTTTGGTTGATTTTTCAACCATAGCTATATTTATTGTATACCTTTTTATAAAAAATGTCAAGGTATTGGAAATTTATTGGCATAATACACAAAAACGCCCAAAGGCGTTTTTGCATATTGACATTATTCTACTCTGTAATCTACAAATGCTACTGCGGGCATATTGTAGCTGTTGCAAAGTGTAAGATGCTGCGGGAATCGGGCTTGGGTCCTTGCATTGTATCTGACACCGTAAAGCTCAAAGCTGCCGGTATCTATCACAACGGTATTGCTTCCCGTGATTATATTACCCTCGTGAGGATGCCATATAAGCTGACCGTTAACGTTGATCAGCACCTCAACACCCTTAACGTATCCGTTGTTACCGTATGCGGTAGCAAGTCCGAAGCCTACGTGGTCAAAGCTAAGAATCGCCTTACTGTTGCTGACATAGTCGACCTTTTCAAGTGTAGGTCCTACAACCAACTCAAGATTGGACTTCATGGTGTGGTACTGATATACCACCTCCGAAAGTCTTGATGCCTGAGAGTACTTGATATAAGGATGGATATTATTCCACCAGGTGGTATCGTACCAAAGGTCGGAGGAGGAGATTATATAGGTCTCAGGTAGGAGCTGAGGGATCGTACCAAGCTCTGCACGTACTCCGCCGAAGTCCATATACAGGTTGTAATTGTTATTGTAGAAGCAGGACGGATATTCGATCATATATACCGGGAAATCGCTGTTACCGAAGGTTGAACGGAAGTAGGTCATAAGCTCTGCAAACTGATTTGCAAAGCCGTTGTCATAGTTATGGCCCCAGATTTCTCTGATATTGTGCTGATCGCTTTCACCCTGGTACCAGATAATACCTGCAGTTGAGAAGCCCGACAGAGGATAGATCATCAGGTTATAGGCAAATCTTGATTTTTGCGCAGGATTCTCTACAAGATTGTTAAGCTTGTAGTGATATTTTCCGTCCGGACCCTGAGTCTCGTGACCCCATTTGTTTGCAAGCTCGTTAGGAGCAAAGGTGGTAAGAGGACAGCCTGACGCATCGATCTGAATAACGCCTACGGGGATAACAGACTTAGTACATATATTAAAGGCAAACTGATATCCAAGTGCAGAAAACACCTTACCGCTGATACCATTTCTGTTGTAATCCTGGGTCTGAGGTATTTCCTTGGTATATTCGGCAACCTGAGCACCGATCTCGGAGGGCATCATCCACTTTTGACCGTTATATAAGTCATTGAACTTTGTTTTCGTTCCCTTTGCCGCAGCGCCTGCCCCATTACTGAAGTCGTTAGCGGACACACGGAAGAAACGAATACTTCTTGCATCGTTGTAATCAAGGTGATCCATCACATAGGACATATTCCGCTGAGCCAGGTCTATCTTCTGCTCTGCAAGAGAGTAGTATACGTTAGACTGTCCGATAAGGAAGTATACGTCACCGATAAGCACGTCCTTGATAACTATATCCGCACCGCCGCTGCGGATTGTTAGAGGCTGCTTGAAATAGTTATAGGCAAAGCCTTCTTCAAAGGTCGCCTTCCATGTTCCGTCACGTCCTACCTGCGCACAGGCATTTCTGCCACCAAGGTTTACAACAACTGTTCCGCCTGCATCACCGAAGCCCCATACCGACAGAGGCTGGTCTCTCTGGAGGATCATATTGTCGGAAAAGGCGTTTGAAACACGCACGTTTGTTGCTGTAGGGACTACAGAATCGGGAAGCGGCTCGGGGATAACCTTTTCGCAGTAATCCGAGAATGCTATTGCAGGCATTCCGTAGCTGTTACAGAGGTTGGCATCATAGGGAGAGTTGGCGTCCGTGATAGCGTGATATCTGACACCGTAGATCTCCTGACCTATGTCAAAGGCTATTGTATTTTTATCAACGAATAGCACATCGGAAACGGTGATCCAAGTGGGATAGCCGTTGAACATAACTCTTGCTTCAAGTCCGCGTACCTCTCTGCCGAGAATGTCGGGGTGTGCTACACCTATACCCTGACTCACATGGTCAAAGGTAAGTGTTGCACCGGTAGCGGTATATTCAACGGTCTTGATCACAGGACCGTGAACGTCATCGATACTGTCATCGCTTATACCCTTTTGGGCGCACACAAGAGCTGTGAGTCGGGATGCCTGATGGTGCTTGATAGGCGGATGAATATTGTTTTCCCAAGAGTGGTCAAACCAGGTATCTGCACCCGAAACGAAATAACAGTCGGACAGGTAGTTGGGGATATTACCCATTTCCGCTCTGATCTCACCGTAATCTATATATGCGTTGGCAGTACCGGGATAACAGGGAGGAAACTCCATAATGTATATGGGAAAATCGCTGTTTCCGAAGGTTGAGCGATAGTAGTTCATCAGTTCAACATACTGAGGAACGTAATAGTTTTCACACTCTGCTCCGCCGTGGCGCTCTCTTACGTTATACCAGTCACTCTCACCCTGATACCATATAAGTCCTGCGGTAGAAAATCCGGACAGAGGATATATCGCCTGATTATACATAAATCTGGAAATAGCGGCTTCGTCCTCTATATCCTTCAATCTGTAATAATATGTTCCTTTTTGATAATCATACTGCTCGTGACCCCACTTTTCGGCAAGGTGATTGGGTGCAAAGCCTGTAAGGGCTGTTCCGGCTGCATCTATCTCGATTATACCTATCGGAACATCGCTTCTGTTTGTCATTTCATAAGCAAAGAGATAACCGAGAGCAGAATATGTGTTGTCCTCATTGTTGGCAACATCACAATCGATATCAGAAGGCTTCTGCCAGGGTCTGCCTGTATATATATCGGTGTACAGAGTCTCGCTACCCTGGGCAAGGACCCCTGTCATTCCCTTATAGTCCATAGTAGAAATGCGGAAGAATCTCATATTTTTTTGATCGTCGTAGTCTATGCTAAAAGCTTCTCCGCGCTTTTCAAGCTCGGTTACCAACATATTCATGGAATAGAAGACGTTGGACTGACCGATCATAAAGTACACATCACCGATGAGTACGTTGTTTATAACCCTGCTTTCTTCTGCACCCATTACCGTAATAGTAGTTTTTTCAGTAGAATATGAGAAGGTATCGGCAAAGGTAGCCTTCCAGCTGCCGTACTCGTCAACCTCAGCCCAAGCATATTTACCGTTAAGCTCTACAACTACGGTTCCGCTGAGTGCATCCGCGGTACCCCATACAGAAAGAGCTTCGTCTCTCTGAAGAACCATTTCATCAGTAAAGGCAGAGGAAACCTTAACACCTGTAGCAGTAGCTTCGGGAACCACGATCTCCTCAAGAGCAGGGATCTCTCTGGTCTCTGTCTCACCGCAAAGAGTACAGCTTCTTGCTTCTTCGCCGACGACACCGATCTCGGGTTCAAGTGTTACAGTCCACTCTTCCCATTCGTGAGTGCAGATAAGAACAGGAACTACCTGTGTCTGCATCTCACCGCAAAGTGTACATTCTCTTGTTTCTTCACCCTCGGTGGTGTAGGTAGGCGGGACTGTTATAAACCACTCACCCCAGTTATGCTCGCAAACGGGTTCTTCTACTGTGATTACATAATAATTATAGCTATCGTCATTATACTGAACACTGAAGGTATAAGTACCGGGCTCAAGCTCAACGGTTATAACACCGCCTACAGCCGCTGAGGGTCTGATATACTGACTACCCTCAGCATTTTTGATCTGGCTTGAGGTCTCGTATACGCCCTTGGCATATCTTATCACCTGCAAGCCTTCAAGCTCGGAGAAGCTGATAAGATCATCATCCTGCACTACCACAGGCTCACGGTGGGTCACGTTATACTGAAATGCTTTGGTAAAGCCGTTGTTATACTGAACGATTACACTGACAAGACCTTCCTCACGGTACTGGATCGTATATTGGTCAGCACCCTTGATATCCGCCTTTGCGGAATAGCTTCTCGAGCCCGGTGCCTTCTTCACCTCACTCGGCATACTCCAATCACCGTATGCGGTACGGATGACCTTGACGTCGGGAATATTGGATATAATTATCTGCAGACCGTTGCCTGTAAATACCGGCAAGTCAACAGTCAGCTCCTCGTGGAACACAACCTCTGAGCCGTCGTTATATCTGATAAGAACGGTATGCATACCGGGAGTGGGAACTGTATATGTATAGTCGTGTTTATCCCCTATTTTAACAGAGGTAACACGGACGATATAGCCGTTATCCTTTATCTCGTCATAGCTGTTAAACTCACCCTCGGCAATAAAGAAATCTCTTACGTCGTGAAGGTCGTGAAGAGTCACAGTAACGCCGTAAGTGGATACCGAGGCATTGATCTCGGTCATATCGCAAGGAAGAAAATAGTTTGTTCCGTCCTTCATTCTTACCCAGAAGGTATAGTAACCGCTCTTAGGCATAGAATAGGTGAACACACCGTCTTTGGTATTGTTAGCTACCACCTTTTCGGAAAGAGCAACATTACCGGGAGCAGCCTTGATATCAGCTACGGTATTATGCTCACCGAGAGCATAACGCATATCCCTTATCTCATCGGCATTGGTAATATTCACCGTATAGTTGTTTACTGTAAGCACGGGAGCATCCTTTGCTCCGACGTTTATCACCGTCATAGGGATAAGCATACATACCATCAGCATTACGGACAGAATTCGTTTAAACTTCATAACCTACCTCGCCTTGTACCGATCGGCACAAAAATGTCAAATTTCATTAACAATTCTAACATAGTTTATTAATCATGTCAATACAAAAGGCTTCACTTTTGGGTGAAGCCCTTGTAAATTATTTTATGCTACGTCTATTACATAGAAGTTATAGGAATCATCATTGTACTGAACCATGAAGCTCCATTTACCCTTTGTAAGACCTGTGATAACAAGCTCACCGTTTGCATTGATATCGGCAGACTTTAAGTACTTGGAGCCTGCAGCCGCCTTGATGGCATTGGAGGTCGTGTACTTGCCGGGTGCGTATCTTACGATGTAGAGATCGTCAAGATCACCGATGGTTACCTTGTTGCCGTCCTGTACGAAGGCAGGAACCTTCTTTGCTACATTGTAATAGTGGAAATGCTTGTAACCGTTGTTGTACTCAACGATAAGGGTTACTTCGCCATTATCACGATACTGGATCTTATATTCCTCTGCGTTCTTGATTGCGGTCTTGTTGTTGAAGTTACGAACGCCTGTTGCAGACTTGATCTGTGCTACAGAGGTATAATGACCGTATGCGGTTCTGATGATCTTAACGTCGGGAATGTTCTGTACTGTTACCTGAAGACCGTTTTCTACGAATACGGGAACGTCTACGGTAAGAGTTGTATGAACTACGTCAAAGCTGCCGTCGTTGTATCTAACGAGGATGGTGTAGTCACCGGGATCAGTTACTGTGTAGCTGAAGTCGTGAGTTGCAAAGTAGAGAGCAAGCTTGGTAGCAGCTGCCTGATACTTGAACGCTGTGGAAGCCTTTATCTCTGCGTAGCTGCTGAAGGTACCCTTAGCGATCCAAAGGTCCTTATAGTTTTCGCCGAAGTCCTTTACTGTAAGCTTAACGCCGTAGGACTCTGCATAAGGTGTAATGTCGTTAACGTCTGTGTAGAGGAAGTACTGAGAACCGTCGTTAAGTCTTACCCAGAATGTGTAAGTACCGACCCACGGAACCTCGTAGGAGAATACGCCGTCTACCGTATACTTATTTGCGGTTGCTGCATCGAGAGTTACGTTCTTCTCTGCTGCCTTGACAGCGGAGCCGGTGGTATAAGTACCGATCGCGAATCTGATCTCCTTGATATCGGTAATGTTCTTAAGAGTTACCGTGTAGTTGCTGACACCTGCGATATTGGGAGTACCGGTGTCGGGTGTATAGCCCGGATCCTCACTCCAAAGAGCGATGAAATCAACGTCTGTCTCAACTGCGAAGTAACCTGTATCCCAGTCACCGGAGGTGAGAGTATAGTTGTATGCTTCCCAGTACCAACCGTCAAATACATAGCCCTCAAGGGTAGGTACGGGATAATCTACGCCTGTAGCATCCTTGTAGTTTTCGTTCTTATTTATACCGTATACGGTAGCAACGCCTGCAGGCATCTTACCGCCATCGGGATCAAAGGTCATCTTATACGCTTTGGTTGCAGGAACCTCCCGGGTCTCTGTTGTACCGCAGCGTCCACAGGTTCTTGTTTCGGAGCCTGCAGTAAGGGCTGTAGGAGACTTGGTCTCTACCCAGCCGCCCCATGAATGACCGAGGGCTGCTATCACGGTAGTGGAAGCTTCACCGCATCCGGTACAGATAGTTACTGTCTTTCCGTCTGCAGTACAGGTTGCAGCGGTCGTGGTCGTGCTGTAGCTGTGACCGAGAGGTGCCGTTTCCTCGGTGTAGCTTTCACCGCAGGTACAGCTGTAGGTGGTAACACCGGGCTCCGTACAGGTTGCCTTAGTAGTACCAGACTGTGTGAAGGAACAGGTATGTGTGGTCCATACAGCATCAACGGTTATGTTCTGATCGAAGGTATAGGGCTGTGTTCCCCAACCGTCGGTCCAGAAGTGGTCACTGCGGTTAGCCCACTGCCAGCCTGCAAATTCATAGCCTTCCTTTGTAGGAACGGGGAATCCGCCGATAATGTCAACGAACTTCTCATCAGCTAAAAATTCGTACGTGGTGTAATAACCCTCAGGCATAGTACCGCCGTTGGTATTGAAGGTAAGGATATATCCGTCAAAGGACTCACCTACGTATACACAGTAGTTAAGGCTGAACCAGCCCGAAATACCGTTAAAGGTACCGTAGCCCCACTTGTCTTCTATCTTGGAAACGTTGATCTGGTCGCCGTTTGCAAGAACCTGAACAACACCGTAGGAGCTGCCTGCGCCCGAACGCATATTAAGGTTATATGCGGTTACCTCGTATACGCCG
>JAFQHD010000193.1 GCA_017398145.1 Clostridia bacterium | reverse complement strand
GACTTCTTTGCGGTGCTGCTATCGGTGCGACTAAGGACGTTCTTACCCGTGCAGAAGCTCTGCTTAAGGCAGGCGCTGATTTCCTTGTTCTTGACTCTGCTCACGGACATTCCATGAACATTCTTAAGAGCATTAAAATGGTCAAGGATGCATTCCCCGAAGCACAGCTTATAGGCGGTAATATCGCAACAGCCGAAGCAGCTGTTGATATGATCAAAGCTGGTGTTGATGCCGTTAAGGTCGGTATCGGTCCCGGTTCTATCTGTACTACCCGTGTCGTAGCAGGTATTGGCGTTCCTCAGGTTACCGCTATTTTTGACGTAGCAAGAGCATGTAAGGAATACGATATTCCCGTTATCGCTGACGGCGGTATCAAGTACAGCGGTGATATCACCAAGGCTATTGCAGCAGGCGCTGACGTTATCATGGTAGGTTCTCTCCTTGCAGGCTGTGAGGAAAGCCCCGGTGAGACTGAGATCTATCAGGGCAGACGTTTCAAGCTCTACCGCGGTATGGGCTCTCTTGCCGCAATGGAGAAGGGAAGTAAGGACAGATATTTCCAGGAAAACAACAAGAAACTCGTTCCCGAAGGAATCGAAGGTCGTGTTCCTTATAAGGGAAGAGTTGCGGATACGATCTATCAGCTCCTCGGAGGTCTGCGAAGCGGTATGGGCTACTGCGGATGCGAGACTGTTGCACTTCTTAAGGAAAACGGACAGTTTGTACGTATCACAGGTGCAGGTCTTAAGGAATCTCATCCTCACGATGTTTCCATCACCAAGGAAGCTCCTAACTACAGCACAATGTCATAATCAATATACTAAAAATCACCTGCATAAACTGCAGGTGATTTTTAATAAAATGTTGTTTACTTCTTCATGAAAGACTGACAGTCTGTACATTCCGGCTCTGTGGGGTTAGCCTCATGTGTACCTACCTTAATGGAGTTAAGTGTGCAGTAATTGGCGTTATCACAATGATACTTACACTCTGTTACTGTGCACTCAATAGAATTATTTGCCTTAGAATTATCGCAACATGCCATCGTAAAAAACCTCCCTTCATGTGCTTGATTTTAGTTTTACACATGAGAGAGGTTTTTATACTTATTTCTTTATCTGTCTTCTGATATTCGATCTAAGCTCGTCAATTATAGACTTGCTTCTGCCGGACATTTCGTTTCTCAACTGTGAAGGAGCACGTTTGACCGCCTGCTTTCGTATCTCAAGTGCTTCGGCGATTATCTTATCCGCTTCTTCCTTTGCAAAGGCAAAAATTTCATCAATATTATCACATATCGAATCGTATTTTTGAGCTTTTTCGATGACTGATTCATCATAACACAAAGAATCCGAAGCAACAGGTATACCGGAAACAACAGCCTTGTTCTTTAGATCTTCAATCATAGAATTAGCAATATCGAGCTTATGATTTGCATTGTCAACAGCAGTTTTCAGACCGTCAATAATCGTATCCTTTTCGGATACAGAGGTGTTCAATGCAATAATTTTTTCCTTAAGCTCTGAAATAGCGATTTCGAGAGTGACGATCTGTGCTTTATCGTTTTCTGATTCAGCGATCTGTATATTGAGTCTATCAATTTCTCTCTCGAGATCCCGAATTGTCTTATTATATTCTTCCTCAAGCTTATTAAATCTGATATTTTCTTTGGAAATAAATTCATTTACGTCATTTTTGTCATAACCGCGTCCGCGGCGACGGAACTCAACAGGCTTATCCATTATATTATTCCTTATCTTGACTTAAGAATTTTTTCAACGAGTGCAAGGTCATCGGGAGTATTCACACCGACAAGCTCATCATCGTCGTATGTTATAAATGCATTAACCTTTTCGCCCATCTGAGCGATTGCAGGGGGTACATCGGTAAGATAATATTCGCCGGCAGCATTGTTGCAGTCGATCATTTTAAGACCTTCACGAAGGGCGTCAGCGTTAAATACATATGTACCGATATTAAGCTCGGTTATCTTCTTTTCTTCCTCGGAGCAATCCTTTTCTTCACGTATATCGATAACATTACCGTTTTCATTTCTGATGATACGGCCGTAGGGAAGCTTGAGCTTTGTGTCGCTGGAGAGAAGCGTAGCTTTATTACCCTCATCCTCGTGCATTTTGATAATTCCTTCTACTGTAGAAAGCTTAATAACGGGAGCATCGCCGCAAACGATAAGAATATCGCCGTGATAATCATTAAAGTTCTCATTCTCAAGACCGCACATAACGGCATAGCCTGTGCCGTATGCAGCATCTCCCTGTCTCTGGAAGGAGCAGCCCATATCCTTGTAGTACTCCTCAACCATTTCGCTCATAAACCCTGTTACTACGGTAATATCCTTTTTGTCTATCATAGGCATAGCATCAAAAACGTAATCAAGAAGAGGTCTGTCGTTTGCACGGCGAAGAACCTTAGGCATAGGATTGCCTGCCTCCTGTAATCTTGTTCCTTTTCCTGCTGCCATAATTATTGCTTTCATTTTATTGTACCTCCAAGGCAGATAATAATTCTAACTTAATAAGTATATCATACAAATTCCAAAATGTAAATATTAAAAGAAAAAAATAGGGAACAGTTCACATATTTTTTTAAAAATCTATTGTATTTTAAAGCTTCATATGCTATAATCATATTACCGAATGGGGGTATAGCTCAGCAGGTTAGAGCGCATGCTTGACATGCATGAGGTCATTGGTTCGAGCCCGATTATCCCCACCATGAGACTCGTTCTGTGCGAACGGGTCTTTTTAATAAATATAATTTACTATGTTGCTTTTCAAATCATATGTGAGGTCCTTCGACGCAGAAACAGAAAATCCGCTATCTTCATCCTACGATCACAAAGATCCTTGATGTTGCGCCAGATCCCGACCGGGAAGGCAAAGCGTTATTC
>JAFQHD010000192.1 GCA_017398145.1 Clostridia bacterium | reverse complement strand
TAGGTAAGGCTGCCCGCAGAGGTGATGAGATAGCAAAGCATCTGCTGCGCGAATGTGCTGCTCGTCTGGCAGAGCAGACTATAGGTCTGATCAACCGTTCTGATGCCCCCGTTGACATTCCCATCGTAACCGAGGGCGGACACTGGAAGAACGATAAGCTTATGTTTGAGGCGTATACCGAGTATATTCACGAGTTCCAGCCCGAGCGTAAGGTCATAGCTCCCTTCTTTGAGCCCATTATCGGCGGTGTTATTGCAAAGCCCCACTACGACGGCGAGGAGATCACCGATGAGATGATCGAGTTCTTAAAGGAAGAGTATAAGGACTTCCTTTATAAGTATAACGAAGATTAAAAGGAGACCGAATGGTCTCCTTTCAGAGCGCTGACAAACTCGGTCTAACGCAAGGTATCAGGTAATAAAGCGAAATATTATTGTGACAAAAAAATCAAATATAAAAAATAATGGCAAGGGAAACATCGAATTTCCCTTGCCGTTCCTTGCTTTTTGCGAAATCCTTCTCTGTCGTACATAGTACGCCGACGAAAAGGATTTCACAAAATATCCCTTCGTTTCTCAGCCTCTGTTCAGATTGATGACTTTGTCATCAATCTGAAAGGAGACCGAATGGTCTCCTTTAGTTATTTGATAGCTTCAAGCACGTCTGTCAAGGCGTTGACAGCGGTCAGCTCTCTTATCTTTTCTCTTGAGAGGGTGTGACCGAACTTGTATTTCTTGACCGTGGTCTTGCCGTTGTGGCATATGGCGATATAAACAAGACCTACAGGTTTTTCCTCGGTTCCGCCGCCGGGTCCTGCGATACCTGTTACGGCAACGCTTATATCCGAGTTCATAAGAGCCTGAACACCCTCCGCCATCTTTACGGCTACTTGGTGGGATACAGCTCCGTATTTGTCAAGGCTTCGGCTTGAAACTCCGAGGACCTTATTTTTGATGATGTTGTGGTAGCTGTTGACACCGCCGAAGAACACGTCGGAGGCTCCGGGGACGTCTGTTATCATCTTGGCTATAAGACCACCCGTACAGCTCTCGGCTGTCGAGAGTATCTTGTTCTTTCGTCTAAGGGTATTTACTACCGCTTCCTCAAGGGTGGTGTCGTAGCCGTAGATATATTTGCCTACCTCGGTTGCCTTAATATCCTCCACGGTATCAAGGCACATGGCAAGCGCCCTTTCACGGGTGTCGGCGGAGGCTGTGACACGGAGCCTTACCTCGCCTGTTTTGCAGTAGGGAGCGATGGTGGGGTTCGTTGCCTTCTCCATCATATCACCTAATTTCTCCGCAAGGGCGGATTCGCCGATGCCGATGAGATTGATATTCCTTGACACAAGCACCTTGTCACAGTATTTTGCTACAAGAGGCTTTGCTTCATTTTGCCACATGGGCATCATCTCAGAGGGAGGACCGGGCAGGAGAATGATGACCTTGCCGTCAGCCTCACAGAATACACCGGGAGCCGTACCGCAGATGTTTTTGAGAACGATGGAGCCTTCGATAACATTTGCCTGCTTGCGGTTGTTGTCGGTCATATGACGGCCGCGTTTTTTGAAATAGCGGTGTATATGAGCAAGGACCTCTGCGTCCTCATAGAGAGATCTGCCAATAACCTTTGCGGCGGTCTCCTTGGTTATATCATCATACGTGGGACCAAGGCCTCCCGTCATGATAAGAAGATCGCAGTTGTTAAGGCAGTCCTTGATGGTCTGTGTCAATCTTTCGCTGTTGTCGCCTATAACGCTCTGTCTGTACTGGGAAATTCCCAAGGAGGCAAGCTCTCTTGACAGATATGCGGCGTTGGTGTTTACTATGTCGCCCAGAAGTATCTCGGTGCCGACACACAAAATTTCTGCAGTTCTGATAATCATTTTTTGTATCCTTTGCTAATATAAAAAGCAGGCATATCGCCTGCTTTTATTATGTCAGTTTCAGAAGTATTTAACCTTGGGATTGTATATTTCTCTCCAAGCCAGATCACCGCGCTCAAGACCGTTGATAAGCACCTCCGCGGTGGCGATGTTTGTTGCAAGAGGAACGCTGTGTATATCACAAAGTCTGAACAGGTTGTCGATAGATTCCTTTTCGTCCATAGAATGGTAAGCGTCGGGGTCACGCATATAGAGCACCATATCTATCTCGTCGTAGGCAACACGGGACAGTATCTGCTGCAGTCCTCCGACCGAGCCTGCCATAAGCTTCTCTATCTCAAGTCCTGTAGCTTCCGAAATATACTTACCCGTTATGTTTGTGGCGCAGAGCTCGTGTTTGTTCAGTATGCCGCAATATGCGATACAGAACTGGGTCATCAGCTCCTTTTTCTTGTCGTCTGCTATGATAGCTATATGCACTTATTTCACCCTTTCCTTTATTTTAATATGATCTTTCTGTCTATCTTTTTAAAATCGTTCATCAGAGGAATATTCATTCCCTCGATGCGCAACGCTATATTGAAAAATGCACGGACGGTATTGGTGATACCGAAGCTGTCAACGAGCTTTCCGTTGCGCTGTGCCAGCACGAAGGTGTGATCCGTGGGGATAACGCCGATGAGCTTTACGTAAGTCTTGTCGATGATATCTATTATACCGGGAAGCTCGCCGCGTTTGACTCTGGGCTCATCGAAGCAGTTGATGATGAGCTTGGTCTTGGGTACGCCTAAGTCACAGAGCCTTTGATTGGTCTGCTCTGCGGCGCGAAGCGCGGCACTCTGGTGTGTGGCTACTATGAGTGCAAGGTCGGCTACAGCCGCTCCTAACTCTATTTCAGGTCCGTTGCCGCCGTGAGTGTCGATAAAGATATAATCAAGCTCAAGGGCAGTACGAATGCTTTCGATAAACTTTTTGAATGCGGGAACGGTTATATCATTCTCGTATCTGTAGGGAGCTGCGAGAAAATAGAGATTTTCGCTCCGCTCGTCGCGGATCACTGCCTTGTCGTAGCTTATGCGACGGACGATAACATCGCAGAGGTCGTACATGCACTTGTCTTCAAGCCCGCATACTAGATCAAGACATCTCATACCGAAATCGCAGTCCAGCATAAGAACCTTTTTGCCTAACTTGGCAAGGGTCATGGCAAGGTTGGCACATACCGTGGTCTTACCCACACCGCCCTTACAGGAGGTTATCATAACAATATTGGTCTTTGACATAATTACCTCCTCTTAATACTCTAACTTATGATATCATATTTATCGGCTAAAGTCAATAAAATAATAGGTAATTAATCAATATGCTTTGCTGTAAGTGCGATAAGCTTATTAATATCGTCGGGCTGGGTCTTTGCCTCGTGGGCTGCCTTGTTACGCTTGATCTCACCGCACTTGGTACAGCGATGGATTATGATATATCCCTTCTTGGGGTCGGTGACACAGCCGATAGGCTCCATGGGAGCACGGCATTCGTTTAAGCGGTCGCCCGGGTTTATATCGACATGCAATGACCACAGACACACGGGACAGTGGTTTCGGGAGGTGTATCCCAAAGGCTTTACCTCGGCTCCGCAATGGGCGCATATGAAGCCGTTATCGTTTTTTGAAAAGAGTTTAGTATCCATTTTACTTCCTTTTGCCATAAGACATAATTTATTATAAAATTGTTAATATGCTGTTAATATATATTTGTTATTCTCTATTAGTGATATATATCCAATATTTTCTCGAGAAAGGACCTGTATAATGAACAAGTTTGTAGTATTTCTTGCAATCATGATGGTTATGACAGTGCTGTTTACCATGGCGGCTGTTCCTGTATTTGCGGACGGTGCAGACACGGCAGAGGTTGTTGAGCATGACCATGACGGTGACGGTGTAGCTGATCACGATGCAGATGCGCACACAGACGGTGCCGCAACTACAGTTGACGACGGCTGGGCAACTCTGAGCGTATCCGACTATATCGCACTTGTTGTTGCAGCAGTTATTCTTGTTGCGTTCGTAGTAGCGATCGTTCTCTTTGTTCCCAAGAAGGCAAAGCAGAGATAAGCAATTTATAAAACCGCTTCGGCGGTTTTATTTATTTGTCCCTGCGGGGACAAACAAATAATGCAGAGTTAAGGTAGGTTTCCGTTTAAACGGAAACCTTTTTATATATTAATATTTCAAATTCTATCTCTGTTGTGAGACGTGTAAGGTTATCTAACTTTGCTATATCGCTTTGAGAGGTCTTGTGGTAGTAGGGTGTCATGGAGAATAGATTTTTGATATCCTCGGCGGAGTTAAGGTCAATAGAGTATTTTACTTCCTTTTTGCCGACGAACTCAAAGCCTTCCATAGTATAATCTGCGGTCTCGTTTTTATATGGGGTGTCGTACACCGCCTTTTTCAGTGACCAGAGGTGGTTTTCACCTCCTATAACCATTATGAGATGACCGTCGGGCTTAAGCACCCTTATAAACTCCTGCGTTGCACAGGGAGCAAAAATGCTCACTGCCGTATCGACGGATGAATCTGCCACGGGCATAGCGTATACGCTTGCTACCGCAAGATCAAACTCTTTATTCCGTTTACAGCCGTAATTTACCGCGTCCTTCGATACGTCGATACCCATAATATGGGCGTTGGGAAGAAGCTCGGCTATGCGCTGTGTATAATAACACTCTCCGCAGCCGCAGTCAAGCACCGTTGCGTCGGTGGGTGTAATATCCTTTGCAGTATTGGCTATATCATCACGAAGAGGTCGGTAGTATTCCTTATCAAGAAAGCTCTTTCTTGCAAGGACCATTTCCTTTGGATCTCCGTGGTTACCTCCCTTGCCGGACAGCAGGTTTATGTAGCCGCTCTTTGAACGGTCAAAGCAATGATCGTTTGAACATTTCAGGGACTTATCCCCGAAAAGAGGCTCTTTACATATAGGGCAAATAAATTTTGTCATAACAATTCAATTTAAAGCCGCCATATGGCGGCTTTAAATCATTCCTCGGTATTATCGTTGTTTTTTTCGCTTTCGGCAAAAGCATCGATGGGATCCGTGGGGTCCACGGCATCCTCGGTGGTAAGCTCTGCCTCGAAAGCCTTGGCGCGGAGCTCAGCCTCCTCACGGGCTCTTTCCTCGTTTTCCTTATCGCGCTGAGCACGGTTCTCCTCGGCGATACGGTTGAGCATCTCCTCGGTGGGCTCTTGAGTCTCCATGGCAGCCTTGAACTGCTTGTCGTCCATAACCTCGTACTTGGTGAGGTAATCTGCGATAAAGTGCATCTTATCAATGTTATCGCGAAGTATCTTTTCCGCTCTTTCGAATTCCTCGGTTATGATAGCGTGGATCTCCTCGTCTATCTTGGAAGCCACAGCCTCGGAATAGTTACGTGAATTGGAGAAGTCTCTGCCTAAGAACACCTCGTCGCCTGAGGTAGATCCGCCGAAGGCAATGGGGCCGAGCTTATCGCTCATACCAAGCTTTGTAACCATCTTGCGGGCAATATCGGTAGCGCGCTCGATATCGTTGGAAGCACCGCCTGAGATATCGTCGAAGATTATCTTCTCTGCCACACGGCCGCCGAGAAGCATTGCGATCTCGGCCTTAAGACCCTTTCGGTAAACGCTGTACTTATCCTCTACGGGAGGATTAAGTGTATAACCCAAGGCTCTGCCGCTGGGGATGACAGATATCTGTCTTACGGGGTCAAGGCTGGGCAGGGCAAATGCAATGATAGCGTGACCTGCCTCGTGGTATGCGGTCTTACGCTTTTCCTCGGGCTTTATCTTCATGGACTTCTTTTGAGGACCTACCATTATCTTGAGGGTAGCCTCTTCGATATCGTCCATACCGATGAGCATCTTGTTCTTTCTTGCCGCAAGAAGTGCGGACTCGTTAAGCAGGTTGGCAAGATCAGCACCCGTGAAGCCTGCGGTAGACTGGGCTACCTTGTTAAAATCGACCTCGCCGCTGAAGGGCTTGTTCTTTGCGTGAACATGAAGTATGTCAACTCTGCCGCGTAGATCGGGATAGCCAACCGTTATCTGTCTGTCAAAACGACCGGGACGAAGAAGCGCGGGGTCAAGTATGTCGGGACGGTTGGTAGCCGCAAGGACTATAACACCGTCATGTGTGCCGAAGCCGTCCATTTCAACCAGAAGCTGGTTAAGGGTCTGCTCTCTTTCGTCGTGGCCGCCGCCTAAGCCTGCACCTCTGTGTCTGCCCACGGCATCTATCTCGTCGATGAATATGATACTTGCGGGGCTCTTGCGGGCTGTGTCGAAGAGGTCGCGGACACGGCTTGCACCCACACCCACATACATCTCAACGAAATCAGAGCCCGAAATAGAATAGAAGGGAACTCCCGCCTCGCCTGCAACCGCCTTGGCAAGAAGGGTCTTACCCGTACCGGGAGGACCAACGAGAAGTGCACCGTGAGGTATTTTTGCACCTAACTTAGTGAACTTCTTGGGATCGCGCAAGAAGTCAACGAACTCCTTGAGCTCTTCCTTTTCTTCATCCGCGCCAGCTACATCCTTAAAGAGGACCTTGTTTTTATCGTTTGCGGGGGTCTTGACCTTTGCCTTGCCAAAGCCGCCCATCTTGCCGCCCTTGCCCGATGCCTGACGCATCATATATACCCACAGGGCGATAAACAGACCGCCAAGCGCCAGATAGGGAAGGAAGCCTACCCACCAGGGAATATTGGTAGGCTCTTCGTAGTTGTAGCTTTCGATTATACCCTTGTCAAGCTGCTCCTGAACAAGGTCGTTCATATCCTCATAGAAGATGCTGATAGAGAGCAGTCTGTAGGTGTATTCCACACCCTTCTGGTCCTTGATGATAAGATTGTTCTTTTCGTCTATGGTGAAGCTCTTTACTTCTTCATTCTTAAACATCTCTACGATGTCGCTGTACTTCAGCTCCTTTGAGGCAACTCCGGAAAGCAGAGTGCCTACACACAGAAGGATGCCTAATATCAGGACAACATAGAATATCAGTACTCTTTTGTTATTACCCTTTTTGTTCATCTTGTTCTCCGTATCTTTACTCCTTAAATATGATATACATTTTTATTGAATTTTATTTGGAATATACCGATCTTTTCAGTATGCCAACGTAGGGAAGAGCTCTGTACTTCTCGTCATAGTCGAGACCGTAGCCCACAACGAACTCGTCGGGGATGGTGCGTCCGCAGTAATCGGGTGTGAAATCCACCTCGCGGCGGTCGGGCTTGTCAAGCAGCGTACAGGTCTTTACCGAATGTGCTCCCTTGAGCTTGAGATAATCAACGAGGTAGGAAAGTGTTCTTCCGCTGTCGATGATATCCTCGATTATAAGTATGTCGGTATCCGAAAAATCGCTTCTGTGAAGGTCGAGCATAATATTTATTCTGCCGCTGGTCTGTGTGCCCGCACCGTAGGAGGATACCTTCATAAAGTCTATTTCAACCGGTATGGTTATATGCTTCATAAGCTCGCCCATAAACACCACAGAGCCCTTAAGTATGCAGAGCAACAGGAACTTTTTACCTGTGTCTTTATAATCACGGTCTATCTCGGCGGATATACGCTTTACGATGCTCTCGATCTCTTCCTCGGAAACGAGGATGCTTTCTACGTCTTTATTAAGTGTCATTGTCTTCTCCTGTTATATACTATATATACTGTGTTGTTTTCATCGGTATCCTTTTTTACGCGGTCTGCAGGCGGGAAGCCCGGAATCCAGACTATGCCCTCTTCGTCACAAACAAGAGGGATATGGGGTCTCTGTTCAACGGGGATCTTACGGGAATTAAACAGCTTTTTTAATGAATGAGTCATACCGCAGTAGCAGTATTTGTCCCCGTCACGACGGTTTCTGATATGGAGTCCGCCTTTGATCTTATCCGCGTCCAGACAGGTAGTAGCCGAGGTGTTATCGCATATATATTCTTCAGCGATTTTTTTGTCTTTTGTAATACCGAAAATGCCAATACCGTCAAGAGAAGCTATTCCGGGAGATTCCATTATAAACCTTATATGTGTATCTTCTGTGATTTTTTTGCGAAAAATAAGAGAATCTCTGTCACAAACTCCGACGATATCCTTACCCATATCGCAGATAAGGTACCTGTTGCCGTCTCTTATGTCCTTTATCAGACTTTGTACGCTCACCGCAGAGGGAGAAACTCCCATCTCCTCGCACCGTCTTCTGATATATCTCGAAAGAAGCGCGTTCGGCAGAGCCGCAAGAGTATGTCTGTCGCTTCCTTTTTCGGGAACAAGGCTTTCAAGAGCCTCCTCGTCACAGCGTAAAAGGGAAGAAAATCTTCCTAATGCCGAAGAAACCAAAGGATTTATTTCCTTCAATCTCGGCATTATCTCGTGGCGAATATAATTTCTTGTGTAATCTGTGGACAGGTTTGTAGAATCGGTAACGTATTCAAGGTTATTCTCCTTGCAGTAGGCGAGAACCTCTTCTCTTGTTATATCTATAAGAGGCCGCACAAACATCCCTCTTACCGGAGGAATACCGCAGCCGCCCTTGGCTCCGCTTCCTCTGACGATATTGAATATTACCGTTTCGGCATTGTCGTCGGCGTGATGGGCTGTTGCAACCCTTGAGATGCCCTCTTTTTTTACCGTTTCTTCTATAGCGGCATATCTCAGCCTTCTTGCCGCTTCTTCAAGTCCCTCGCCGCTTTTCTTTGCTTCAGCAGGCACGTCTATACGGTGACAGAAGAAGGGGATATCCCTTTCTTTACAGAACTGACGGCAGAACTCTTCGTCAGAATCAGCCTCAGCACCTCTAATCATGTGATTGACGTGTATAGCCGCTACCCTGTAGCCTTCTTTATGAAGGATATCAAGCAGAGCCGTAGAATCAGCTCCGCCCGAAAAAGCAACGGCAACGTAGTCGTCACGGGAGAGCATCTTATATCTGAATATTGTATTTGTAACTATTATTGAAGCACTGATCATTACAATAAATTGCTTTTTGCAAGGCAAAAAGCCTCCTTAACATTTACCCTGAAGGGCAAATATTTCACCCACCCGAAGGTGGATTTCACCTGCAAAGCAGATTTCACCGCCGAAGGCGATTTCACTGTTAACATAGGTCTTTTGACCTACGTTAACTATGGTTCTTCTCTATCTGACAGAGTAGTAAACTTAGTGAACTTACCTATCCAGCCCACGTCGATATCGCCTGTACTGCCGTGACGGTTCTTTGCTACGATTACCTTTGCGGTGTTCTGATTCTTTTCCTTGTCATAATACTCCTCACGGTAGAGGAACATTACGATATCCGCATCCTGCTCGATAGCACCCGAGTCACGAAGGTCGGAAAGCATAGGTTTCTTGTCCGTACGTCCTTCAGGTCCTCGGGAGAGCTGAGACAGACAGATAACGGGAACGTTAAATTCCTTCGCCATGATCTTCAGGTTACGGGAGATCTCCGCCACCTCGTTTACCTTGTTGTCCATTCTTCTGTCCGAATTCATAAGCTGGAGATAGTCGATAACTATCATTCCGATATTTCTCTCACGGCGCAGCTTTGCCTTCATAGAGGTGATGGTCACACCCGTGGAGTCATCTATCTTGATGTTATAATCCGAAAGTATGGAGGAGGTCTGAGCAAGCTTGGTCCAGTCCTCGCCTGTCAGCTCTCCAGAACGAAGAGAATGGCTGTCTACCATTGCCTCACTTGCCAGTATACGCTGAACAAGCTGTTCGTTGGACATCTCAAGGGAGAAGATACATACCGCCTTATTTGATCCCTCGCGGGCAAAGTTCTGGGCTGCCATGGTTGCGATATTCAGCGCGAAGGAGGTCTTACCCATACCGGGACGGGCACCTATAAGCACAAGGTCACTCTTACCCATACCTACAAGCACACGGTCAACACCGGAGAAGCCTGTGGGAACGGTCATAGCGGCAATACCCTCCGTCTGGACCTGCTTTATCTGACTTAAGGTCTGCACAAGCACGTCCTTAATGTCGGCAAAGGCCTTCTGAGTGTTATCCTGTGCCAGAGCAAATATACGCTGCTCCGCATCGCCGATGATAGTAGAGGCGTCCTCCGTGCCTGCATAAGCATTGTCGCTTATGGCGGCACATTCCTCAATAAGAGAACGCAGCTTAGCCTTGTCGTGGACTATCTTTGCATACTCCTTGACGTTGGCAGCACTTGGTACGGTATCTGCTATGAGACGGATATATTTGGTTATTTCATCCTTATCTATTAATTTGGGGTTCTTTCTTTCACTCTCTGCATTCACCTTTACCAGGGCATCTATCAGAGTAACTATATCGATAGACTTGCTGGAGAGAAAGAGAGTCTGCATTGCCGCATAGATGAGCTTATGCTCCTCAAGATAAAAATCCTGAGATGAAACAAGCTCGGGAAGTGTGGAAAAGCACTCCGGATCTATGAGTATCGAGCCCAGCACCGATTGCTCGGCTTCAAGGGAAAAGGGCAGGCGTCTGCCCAGTTCATCTGTAAGTTCAGGCATAAATTAAAGTTCCTTTAATTAAATTCGTAATTCGTAATGCGTAATTAAAGGTGGCTTTCCGCGGGGCAGAAAGCTCCTTGATAATTATTATCACTCGCAAACTAAAATATTTACTTTACCTACGATACCGCTGTAGAGCTTAACGTCGGCGGTGTAGCTGCCGTAGGACTTGATGGCATCCATCTGGATCTTGCGCTTATCGATCTCTATGCCGTGCTGCTTCTTTAATTCCTCTGCTATATCCTTTGTGGTAACAGAGCCGTAGAGTCTGCCGTCGCCGCCCGACTGGCACTTGATCTTGACCTGAACCGAGGCGAGCTTTTCTGCCGTTGCCTTAGCTGCGTTGGTCTCGACCTCGATCTTATGCTTTTCGGAGGCTTCCTTGTTTTTTATCTCATTCATTGCTTTGGCGTCTGCCTCGATAGCCAGACCCTTGGGAAAAAGGAAGTTACGGGCATATCCGTCGGATACGTTGATTATCTGACCCGCCTTTCCCTGTGCTTTTACATCCTTGGTAAGTATAACCTTCATTTTTTATTTCTCCTCTTTGTTTTCACTCATATATTCGTCGATTGCTTTTTTAAGCTTGGTCAATGCCTCCTGAAGGCTGATGCCTGTAAGACGGACCGCCGCCGAATCAAAGTGGCCTCCGCCTCCCAGCTTTTCGACGATAAGCTGGACGTTTATCTTTCCGTTGCTTCGTGCGGAGATGTGCACCGCATCCTGGGCATGGCAAGCCACGAAGGACGCTTCGATGCCGACCACGTTAAGCAGCTTGTCCGCTGCCTTTGCCGCCGCTACTCTGCCTACTGCCTCGTTTGCCTGTGTATTGCTGTTCTGTGCAATGGCAACGGAGGAACGGTATATAACTACGTTACTTTCATAATCCGCCTCGCTGGTCAGGGAATTAAGCTCCGTATAGAAGAGCTCGCCTGCACTTGAGGGGTTTGCGCCTTCATTGCGCAGATAAAGCGCCGCGCCGAAGGTACGGGCTCCCGTATTACGGGAGAACTGCTTTGTGTCAAGCATAATACCTGCCAAAAGTATATCTGCAATATCCTTGGTCAGAAGTCCGGGGGCAAGGACGTGCTCCAGCATCTCGGATACCATCTCGGAGGTAGAGGATGCAGCGGGCTCGATATACGTTACCTTGGGCTCGTACTTGAACTGAGCCGCCTTGCGGTGGTGGTCGATGACCGCGAGATTCTTTACCATATCCGCAAGACCGGGGGATTCAAACTGGGTGGGGTTGTTTACGTCCACGATGACCATCAGGGTGTTTTCATTTATAAGCCCCTTGGCTGTAGGCACGTCCACGAAAACATTGCTGTCCGCATATCCGGAAAGCTTTGCAAAGCATTTTTTGAAATCGCTTGACGTGAAATTGGTGATTATATTAAAGGGAGTTCCGCAGTACTCGGCAAGCCTTGCTATACCAACCGACGCGCCTATGGCGTCGTAGTCGGGGTAAACGTGAGCCATGATAAGCACGTTTTCCGCCTGCGCCATCTGGTGGCTTAACTCCTCTGCCACAACTCTCGCTCTTACCTTGCTTCTGCGGTTGGCGGTCTGTACCTTTCCGCCGTAGAACTCGGTTCCCTCAGGTGTCTTCAGTACTACCTGATCGCCGCCTCGCTGAAGTGCGGTATCAAGGGCAGAACGGGAATCTCTTTCCTTATTCGCAAGGTCGCCCTCAAGGGTGGAAATACCGATGGAGATGGTGACGGGCAGGTTGCTTGCACCTACTCGAACATCTCTTATCTTGTCGAGTATATCGAATTTTGCAGCAACGAACTGAGTCAGATGCCGTGCCTGAAATACAAGGATGAACTTGTCTCTCTCATACTCACGGAATATACCGTCTATGGAATCTGCCCAGGAGCGAAGTATTTCCTCAACACGGGCAGAGGCAGAGCGGTAGCTCTCCTGAGCATACTGCATAAGGTCCTCTAAGTTATCTATAACGATAAAAGCTACGAGAGGGTCTTCATCCTCTATCTTTTTGTTGGCAAGAACAAGCTCGGTACAGTCGTTCCAGGCTGTCAGAACCATATTTTCGCCGCCGAAGGGCAGGTTGTGCGCCTTGATATTGTAGTACGCTCCGAAGGCCTCTACAGTCAGACCCTTCATGCTTTCGCAGGCTAAAAGCTCTTCCTTGGATATGGGGCAGTAGTCGGCAAAGCTCTTTCCGTAAAGGCTGCCTCGTGTTTCTGCCTTATCCGCAAAGCTCTGGTTGTACCATATTATTTTATTTTGTGTATTTATAAGCACCACCGGCATATACAGGTCCGACAAAAAGTTCAGGGTGAGGTTGCACTCGAGGTCCGAGGCGCTGTCATCCACTGCGTGGAAACGCTGAACTCTTTTTCCGATAAGGAAATACATCGAAATTCCGACTGCACAGATGATAAGATAGATCGCAACGGTTATTATACCTAATTTCGCAGGATGTATATCGGTAAGCAGTGTCAGTGCCGTAAATATCGCCATACAGAGAACTGCAAGCAGGGATACTGCAAGCGTAGGTGCTATATATGATTTTGGGTTTCTGTTATGTTTTCCCATACAGTCACTTCCTTAAAGATAATTATACAGTTTCCATTATACCACAAGAAAATTATTTTGTAAACCTTAATTTTACATATTGTGTAATTCTATAAATAAGTGTATAATATAGGTAACATAATTGTGAGGTATGCGATATGAATTTCAGATACGGAATAAAGCCGGAGACCTTTAAATTGGTGGACGGCCTCTATCACGGATGCAATCCCAAGATGATAGACGAATATGACAAGACCATAGCTCTGTCCTGCGCCAGAAACGATAATGCGGCATTTCAGGTGATCCTTTCTCTTGATGAGGGATTTACCCTTAATGTGGGAAGTGCGCCCTTCTTTGCCCAGCGCAGAAAAAAGACTCTCAGAGTAGCCGCAAGGAGTGAGCTTTTCACCAAGCTTTCCATCGAGAGCCTCATCCCTGACGACGACAGACTTCTTAAGGCGGACATCCTCGAAAACAGCCCCGTAAAGGAGTATGAGGCAGGCAAGGTCGCAGCGATCTATGCCGAGGTCAGAGCTGATGCCTATGTGGATGCGGGCAAGTATGATATCACGCTGGAGTTTTATCTCTCGGATATGTTTTCCGCTGAGGAAAAGATAGGCGAGACCACCGTAACTCTTGAGGTGTTCGACTACATATTCCCCTTTCCCGACGATAAGAAATTTTTCCTTGACCTCTGGCAGCACAACTGCAATCTGGCAAGAAAATATGACGTTGAACCCTTCTCGGACGAGCATTTTGAGATAATGGAGAACTATCTCTACTCCATGTCCGAGCTTGGTCAGGACACCGTCACCCTCATCATGTCAGACACTCCCTGGAGCGGTCAGTGGTGCCATCTTGAAGAGCGTAACGACGCCAATCTCTATGAGTATTCCATAGTCAAAATATCCAAGGAAAACGGCGAGTTTACATACGATTTTTCTGATGCACAGAGATATATAGATCTCTGTGCCGAATATAACATCAGGGGAGAGAT
The DNA here is from genome assembly GCA_017398145.1 of Clostridia bacterium. GTDB lineage: Bacteria > Bacillota > Clostridia > Oscillospirales > CAG-272 > RGIG7300. The sequence continues at coordinate 2,743 of JAFQHD010000192.1, read as the reverse complement.
ATCCCTCTACGGACTTGTGAATATCTGGTGCGACTATTGGGGCGGCTTTGACTCCATTACTCCCGACCACCCCGACGGCCTCAAGCTGAGATATTTTGATGTTGACGAGGGTGTTTATAAGTATATCACCGAGGGTAAGGATGTTGACGCCTATATTAAGGCTGTACATGATTATTTTGTTGAAACAGCGCAGATGGACCGCGTGCGCGTGGTGGCGGACGAGCCCCACGACACCGATGCATACCGCCGTATAACAGAGCATATCAAGGAGATAGCTCCCAAGTTTGTATTCAAGGCGGCTATAAACCACAGCGAGTTCATACCTATGTTCAAGGATACGGTCGTAGACTATGTTCCTTCGCTTCTGTCCCTCTCCACCGAGTTTGACAAGATACTTGAATACAAGGCGACTATGCCCGACAGCCGTTTCACCTGGTATGTCTGCAACAATCCCCCTCACCCCAACGTAATGGTAAAAAACGACCTCTGCGAGGGACTTTTCTTAGGAGTGCTTACCTCTTATTTTGAAATGGACGGATTTTTACGCTGGAACTATACAGTATGGACCGACCGTCCTACCGAGGACATAAGATACTTTAATTGGCCTGCGGGAGACCTTTGCTTCGTTTATCCCGGTAAGGACAGAAGGCCTATGCTGTCCTTACGCTACAAGATACTTAAGCGCGCCTGTGACCTTTGTGTACTTCTTAACGAGTACAAAAAGAAGTTCGGAGCCGATGCCGTAAAGGAGCTCTACGATAAGGTCATCTTTACCAAGGATCCCAGAGAGTTCTTTGCGGATGAAAAGATAATCGACCGTGATAAGCTCTGCTCGGTGGATTATGCGGATTATGACTATATCCGCCGAACTATACTTGAAAAATTATCTTAAAAAGTTATTGACAAATGAAAAGTGCTGTGCTATAATGCTTTGTACGCGAAATAGCACAGCATATTTCGGGCCATTAGCTCAGTTGGTTAGAGCACCCGGCTCATAACCGGTAGGTCCAAGGTTCGAGTCCTTGATGGCCCACCAAACAAAAATCCGCTTTCGAAAGAAGGCGGATTTTTGTTTGCATTATTCACTATTCATTATTCATCATTCATTATTCATTTATCTCAAGCGGATTTTGAATGAATGATGAAGAATGAAGTCGCTTCGCTGATGAATAATGAAGAATTTCGGTAGCTTTTCTCCCTTCGGTCGAAAAGACAGTTTTATTTATATTGAGAAGTCTGCTGATATGCCGCAACAATGATATGCAAGGCTACGCCTTGATTTTTTGTTTTTGCTTTGCAAAAACAAAAAGCCCCGCCGAGCCGTGTATACGAGAATTTAGAAACCCTGCATGTGCAGGTTGGTGTCCTCTCCAATGTTTTGTGCTCCCAGCGTCCCATTCTCCCGTGACATAAGCAGGGGAGGTGGGGAGGTCTGCATACCCTTCATCGGAAGTTTATCCGGACTCCATTTTTCAAGTGTGGGTTTAATCGCCCGTATATCACAAACTAAGCAGGGAGCAACGCATTGACCTGTCAATGCGTTGCAATGATATATTCCGCTGTCTGCGGAATATAATATTTCGATAAATCGAAATGATATAGCCTATGGCTATGATGTTTGCCGGCACACGGCAAATTAAGGTAGATTTTCGTCCCTTAAAGGACGAAAATCATCCTTTTCTCTTATCTCTTCTCTTTTATCTCTTCACTGAATAATTTGCCAAGGCAAATTATTCACCGTCGTCCTCAAAGAGCATGTCGTCGAAGATGTCCGCGATTTTATCGAACTCGTCATCGTCGTCGATGGTTACAAGTATCTCTTCCTCGGGATCCTCGGGATCCGGCTCGCTTCTGAGAATAACGTACTCGTTGTTCTCGTTATTTTCCTGAGGAATGAGAGCGTAGTATATTCTGCCGTCCATTTCCTGACAAGCGATAAGCTCGTAAGCGGCTTCGTTGCCGTCCTCGTCTGTAAGCATCAGGGTCTCGGGCTGGAACATTTCTTCTGACATTATGATGTCCTCCTAATCGTGTAATTATCCGTTGATATTATATTACTATTTTTCCCACGGAATGTCAACTGTTTTTATTGACGAAATTTCAAAGAAAAGTTTTTACGGTTAAAGTATTTACAATACGGGTAAAATATAATATAATAGATATTATTAATACAAGGAGGCAGGACTATGGATAAGGATACTGTAATAAAAGAAATAAAAAAGAATAAAGCCGTACGGATGGTCCTGCGATGTTATAAGGAAATCGCTGACGATGTAGCGGTCATAAAGGAACGTGACCCCGCAGCAAGAAATTCCGCAGAGATACTTCTTCTCTATTCCGGACTTCATGCAATACTTGCGTACCGTCTTTCCCATATACTCTATAAAAGAGGATATCACTTTGCGGCGAGATTTATAAGCCAGAGCGCGAGATTTATAACGGGTATCGAGATACATCCCGGTGCCAAGATAGGCAAGGGAGTATTTATAGACCACGGAAGCGGAGTAGTTATCGGTGAGACCGCTGAGGTTGGTGACAACTGTACCCTCTATCAGGGTGTTACCTTGGGCGGTACCGGTAAGGACGTGGGCAAGAGACATCCTACACTTGAGGACAACGTAATGGTAGGTGCAGGTGCCAAGGTGCTGGGTCCCTTTACGGTAGGGGCCAACTCCAAGATCGCGGCAAACGCCGTTGTTCTTGAGCCTATTCCCCGTGATTCTACAGCAGTTGGTATTCCCGC
>JAFQHD010000191.1 GCA_017398145.1 Clostridia bacterium | reverse complement strand
TATTATATATAATCAACTATTTCCACTTCTGTATATATAATCGTTTTATAAGCTCACTTTACCTCGCGAAAAATAAAAATAATTATAAAATTTTTTATTTAATAGACTTTTACCGGCTTTTATGTTATAATGACACCTATCAAAAGCAAACGGAGATATTTATGTCAAACATCATTCTTATCGGTATGCCCGGATCGGGTAAGAGTACTCTCGGCGTACTGTTGGCAAAATCAATAGGCTATTCATTTCTTGACTCCGACCTCGTTATACAGAAGAGGGAAGGGCGAAAGCTCTTTGAGATAATAAACGAAATAGGTCTTGACGGCTTTATAAAATGTGAGGAAAGAGCGGTAAAGAGTATTGATACAGACGAGACGGTTATCGCCACAGGCGGAAGCGTAGTACTCAGCGAAGGTGCAATGGGGCATCTTCATAAGATGGGGAGTATAGTTTATCTTAAGGTCTCACCCTCCGATCTTGAAATGCGTATAAAAAACATAAAAACAAGAGGTATCGTTATGTCAAAGAACGAGACCATATACGATGTTTATAACGCAAGAGCACCCTTGTATGAGAAATATGCAGATATTACGGTAGACCTTTGCAACTCCCACATAGAGGAATCTGTTGAAAAGATAATGAATTTATTAAACACCGAGGTATAAACTCGGTGTTTATTTTGTTAAAACGGTTGATTTTTTTCTTTGGGTAATGTATAATTGGTATATATGTCGTAAAAGAGGTGAAATGATGTTCTGTTATAACTGCGGCATAAAAGTAGATGATAACGTCCGTTTCTGTCCGAACTGTGGAACTAAGCTTGCAAATGAACAGCCCGAGCCTCAGCCCAAGGTCGAACCGATAGCTGAGCCTGTGATAGTTGTTCGCACGGTTGAGCCTATAGTAGTTCCGAATCTCCAGTCAGAGACACCTGAATATGTTCCTTCGGTAGAAGAGAAGACGAAGGCTTGTGTAAAGAAGTCCTTATCCTCGGCACTTTTTCTTATTGCAACCATACTTTTTACTCTGTCCGTGGTTCTTGGTATGATTTCCTTTGCTATGGGAAGTGAAACAGAGGTATACAGTGAGCCGGGTATCTTTGACAAGGTCTCTGTGTCCGACGGTACCGCGGAGGATGATTTTGACGGTGTTTTGGAATTTTTAGATATCTTTGATGTAGGTATATTATGGGTTGTTGGTCTTTGGCTCACCTTTGCCTTTGCCAAGTCAAAGAAGGATATGAATACAGGCGGCATCGCTGTCCTTAAGGTAGCGGCGCGTATAGAGGTTATACTTTCTTTTATCATTGCTACCGTTCTGCTTATAGTAGGTATCGTGCTCAGCGTGGTTGAAGAGGATCCTACGATCGCTGTGATCGCGGTGCTTATCGCTATCCCCGTATTTGCGGCAATCGGTTTTGTATACGTGTTCTATTGTTTTAAAGTATCAGCTGATATAAGCTCGCTTTACAGCATTGCTTCTACAGGCATTCCTACCGCTAAGCTCTCAAGACTGGTCGGTATAGTATGCCTCGTCATAGCCGGAATCGATCTTATGGGCACAAGCGGCAACTGGGCTGATATTCTTTACTCCCTTACAGAGGGTGCCGCATACCTTCTCTTCGGTATTTCGTTCTTCATCTTTAAAAAGAAAATCAAGGGCTTAGCCGAAGAATATAAGCTTGCAAACACACCTGCTCCCGCAGGTCAAACAATAATAAATAATAATGTTATGATATAAGGAGATCAAAAAATGAGCAGAATTTGTATTCCCGACAACGAGTATAAGGAAAGGGTCGCAAGAGCAGCCGAGCTTATAAAGAAGGCAGGTCTTGACGTTCTTATCGTTAACTCCACCGAGTCCGACTACGCTAACGTAAGATATTTCTCAGGCTTCTGGCCCCTCTTTGAGCGCGCAGGTGTTGCCATCTCTGCAGGCGGTGACGCTGCTCTTATGGTAGGTCCCGAGTCCAGAGAATTCGGCGGCGACAGAAACAAGCTTGACAAGATCTTTGTACTTAAGGCTTACAGAGAGGGTGCTGACCCCAGCTACCCCGAGCTTCAGGCTGATACATACCACGACGTATTCAAGGCTATCGGTGTTACAGGCGAAAACCTCCGCATCGGCGTTGCATCCTACCTTGACACCTCTGTTACTATCTACAATGCTATCGTTGATGCATTCCCCAAGGCAGAGATCGTTGATGCTAACCACATTATGATAGCTCTTCGTTCTATCAAGACTGCAAGCGAGATCGCTTGTCTCAGAGAAGGCTACCGTATCGCTGAGCTTGCTACCAAGCAGGTCATCAAGGAGATCAAGCCCGGTATGACCGAGCTTCAGATGGTGGGTGTTGCACAGAGAGTTGTATATGAAAACGGTGCAGAGTACGAGGGTCTTCCCATGTACGTATTCTCCGAGGCTTCCACCCGTCACGCTATCAGCCGTTCCAGCTACCGTGAGTTCCAGAAGGGTGATATCGTTCAGCTTAACCTCTCCGCTAAGATCGACGGTTATTCCGCTGCTATCGGTTACCCCGTAGTTCTCGGTAAGCTCGAGGGCAGACGTAAGGAAGTAGTTATGTTCGGCAGAGAAGCTCACATCTGGACACAGAATCAGGTAAAGGCAGGCGTTCCCGCCTCTAAGATCGCAAAGGACTTCTATCAGTTCTACGTTGATAACGGCTTCAAGGATAACTTCGTATACGGACC
>JAFQHD010000018.1 GCA_017398145.1 Clostridia bacterium | reverse complement strand
GATGTTTATGCCGTCCTTGAATGCTTATCTACCTCAAAAGGGAGAGATTATTAATATATTGTCGTTAAAGAATAATTGGCGAAATGTTTTATAAATATATTTTTCTTTACACGTCCGACCAACTTTTTCGACAGTCTGAAAGCAGTGACCGAAGTCACTGCTTTAGTATATTCATTATGGTGCTGAATGCTTCCATAAGCTTTTGTCTGTCGATCTCGCCTAATGCCGCTATCTTTTTTTCGACGCTTGATGAGGCAGAGGACATAAATGTTTCAATATAAGTCTTGCCCTTGTCGGTGAGATAGAGAAGGTAGATCCTTGCATCGTTTTCGGGTACTTCACGACGGATGTAGCCTTCTTTTTCATACTCCTTTATAATTCCGCTCATATGGCTTTTGCTGATATGTAATCTTCTTGCAACCGAGGCGGCAGTACACGGACTATTTATATAAATATCGTACAGTATTCTTTGAACGGTCTCCGAACAACCGGTATCAAAGTATCCGGTTTCCATAAGTCCGAATAACGCAGGAGAAAAATCACGGAATAATTTGTTTGAATTTGTACTCATAATAACCTCACGAAATGTCACTTTACGACTTGATTATAACAAAAACATCATATAAAGTCAATGAGATCAAACAAGCTGGTTCGTAAATCGAACGATCTGCTGTAGGACATTACATATGGAGATAGTTCGGAAACCGAACTATCCTTGTAGTACGTTTCCTGTAGAGATAGTTCGGAAAGCGAACGATCCATCGTGGAGATTTACACGTAAAGATAGTTCACAAAGTAAACGATCTGTCATAGGGTATCACAAGTAGAGATAGTTCGCAAAGTGAACGATTTTAAATGCAAAAAACAACCTGAATCATTCCAGATTGCTGCTTCAAGATGATTTCAGGTTGTTTTTTGATTTTACCTATCATTTCGGTCTGCTCTTAAATAACAGTGCTGCCAGATATCCGAAGATAAGTGCGGCGGCGATACCTGCCGCTGTTGCGGTGAGAGCGCCGGTGAGAGCGCCGAGGAGTCCGTACTGTCTTACTCCTTCCTCGATCCCCTTGGCTATAGAGTATCCAAATCCTGTTAAGGGTACTGTTGCTCCGCAGCCGGCGAATTTTACTATAGGCTCGTACACTCTTACGGCGGTGAGTATTACTCCTGCCACTACGTAACCCACAAGGATGCGGGCGGGCGTGAGCTTTGTGCGGTCGATGAGTATCTGGGCGATGACGCAGAACAGTCCTCCTACCCAGAAGGCGTTAAAGTATTCCATGTGGTTCTCCTATATTTAACTATTAACTATTCTCTATTATCTATTCACTATTCACTAAAAAACACTTCCTGCCAATAATATCTCACATTACTTGTTTTACGGAAGATTGATGATTTTGTCATCAAATTTCATTTATTCAAGCCGTCTGCAAGTGAATAGTGAATAACGAATAGTGAATAATGAATAACCGATCAGATTTCGGATTTCAAATGCACTAAATGCGCTATACCCGGGATGTTCTGCCCTTGCATTACCGCCATGGGGCTGAGCAGGGCTCCCGTTCCGATAAAGAGGATATCCTTTAGGATCCCTTTTTTCATCTCCTCAAGAAAATGGGATGCCATCATGACCGCCGAGCATCCGCAGCCCGATGCTCCCGCATGCATATCCTGTCGTTCCCGATCATAGATAACCAGACCGCAGTCGGTGTAGACGTTTCTTACATCGTAGCCCTTTTCGAGCATTAAGTCTATCACTATCCCGTGCCCTTCAAAGCCAAGGTCTCCCGTGATTATCTTGTCATAGTCCTGTGGCTTTGTTCCCGTTGCTTCAAAATATCTCGTAAGCGTGGATATGGCGGCAGGTGCCATTGCTGCGCCCATATTGTTGGCGTCGTTTATGCCCATATCGGTGGATATACCGCCCATACCGTCAACGATATAAGGACCTTCTCCCTCGGATGAAAGTATAAAAGCACCTGCTCCCGTTACCGTCCATTGAGATGTTGGTGTGCGCTGGCTTCCGTATTCAAGGGGAAAACGGAACTGCCTTTCCGCCGAGCAGAAATGAGAGCTTGTAACACAGGCACAGCTCTCCATCCCCGCGTTTATGGCAAGGGAAGCGAGAAACAGGGAAAGGGCGGCGGTGGAGCAGGCTCCGTAAAGCCCGAAATAGGGAATATCAAAATCAAGAAGTCCGTAAGCCGATGAGGTACACTGATTTATAAGGTCTCCCGCAAATATGCCGTCTATATCATCTTCCTCTTTTTTTGCCTTGGTCAGAACTATGGTCAGGGCTCTTTTCTGCATTTCAGCCTCTGCCTTTTCCCAACTGTCCTTGTCAAAGCTGTCGCTTGGATCATATTCGTCAAAGATATCCCCGAAGGGACCCTCGTGCTCCCGTTTTCCCACAACGCTTGCCGAGGAGATTATTGATACCGGACGTTTAAATCGTATAATTTCCTTTCTCATTGTTACCTCATTAATTGTATCAGTATTTAGAGGAAGAAAACCGCTTTGGCGGTTTTCAACCGTCACTATTCACTATTCTCTATTATCTATTCACTATTCACTTGTTTTGGATTTAAGTGAATAAGTATTTGGTCAGTAAAATGATGAGCCGCAGAAAACAAGCTTTATATTAAAAGACCGCTTCTTTAGTGAATAGTGAATAACGAATAGTGAATAGAGAATAACCAAATATAGTTTATACCAAGTATGTGAAACTATGTATAAAAGTGTGAACTTTTGTGAATTTACATGATAAATTTATCACAAATCATTGACAGTTGACAGCAAAAGTGATATTATGTATTTGAAGTAATTTGGCTTCAATATATCACAAAGGTGGTTAGTAAATGAAGGTTTCATCGAGAAGAGAAGTCATCAGAACTCTGCTCGGTACCAAGCCTTTTATTTCCCTTGAGGAGCTTGAGGAAGCCTTTCCCGAGGTGTCCCAGATGACACTTCGCCGCGATATCGAATATTTCGAGAAGCAGGGCGAGGCTATCAAGGTGCGTGGCGGAGCACGCTCAATGAAATTTATCACGACCTCTATGGAGGATGCTTTCTCCAAGAGACTGCAGGAAAACGTGGTATCAAAGGAAAGACTTGCCTCGGTTGCGGTGTCTATGATCGAGACCGGCAGAAGCATTTTTCTTGACTCGGGTACTACGATGCTGACCTTGGCATCCATACTTCCCGACGAGAGATTTACCGTAACGACTACGGGACCTAACGTGGCTCTTGAGATAATCAAGAAGCGCAGACCTATGGTCAATATCGTGGGCGGTATGCTCAACCGTGATAATATTTCCGTTGTGGGTAATCCGGCGCTTGACTTTATTGACACTATCAATATTGACATAGCGTTTATTGTTCCGTCAGGTGTGTCAGCCGACGGACTGACCAGTGGAAATTATACCGAATGTGAGATCAAAAAGAAGGTAATTTCAAAGGCGCACAAGGTAGTGGTACTGATGAATTTATCCAAAATCAATAAGGTTTTACCTTATACCGTATGTTCGCTTGAGGACGTGGACGTTCTCGTATCGGACATGCCCCTGCCGCCTGAAATGAGAAGGCAGGCAGAAAAAGCAAATACTGAAATAATTATTACTCAATAATAGGAGGAAAACAAATGGCAACATTAGTTATCATGCCAAGACAGGGACAGAGCGTTGAAAGCTGTGTCATCACCGAGTGGGTGAAGAAAGTCGGCGACAAGGTTAACGTAGGTGATGTTCTTTTCTCTTACGAGACCGATAAGTCCAGCTTTGAAGAAGCCGCTCAGGTAGAGGGTACACTTCTTGCTGTTTTCTGTGAAGACGGTGACGACGTACCTTGTCTTGATCCGGTATGCGTTATCGGCGCGGAGGGTGAGGATTTCTCCGCACTCGTACCCAAGAAGGAGGAGGAGGCAGCTCCTGCACCTGCTGCTGAAGCAGCTCCCGCTGTAGTTGAGGCTCCCAAGGCTGAGGTAGCAGCACCCGTTGCAACCAAGTCTGAGGACGGCTTTATCCGTATCTCCCCCAGAGCTAAGCATCTGGCAGAGCGCACAGATGCAGACCTTTCTAAGGCAGTTCCCACAGGCCCTATGGGCAGAATCATAGAAAGAGACGTAAATACTCTTCTTGACAAGGGTTACCTTGTAGGCGCTGTTACCGAAGAGGCTCAGGCTCCCGCAGCAGCAGCTGAGGCAGCTCCCGCACCCGAGTACGTTGACGAGAAGCTTCCCAATATCCGCAAGGTTATTGCAAAGTCTATGCACGCATCTCTTTCCAATATGGCTCAGCTTACACTCAACGCATCCTTCGATGCTACCAAGCTTATGGCACTGCGTAAGAGCCTTAAGGCAAACGCAGAGAAGCTGGGTATGAACAATATCACATTAAACGATATGGTTCTCTTTGCTGTAGCTAAGACTCTTAAGAATCACCGTGACCTCAATGCTCATTACCTTGACGCAGAGGACAAGATGAGATTCTTTACAGACGTTCACCTCGGTATCGCTTGTGATACTGACAGAGGACTCCTTGTTCCCACAGTATTCAATGCAAACAAGATGTCATTAAACGATCTCGCTGCTGCTTCCAAGAGCGTTATCGGTGACGCTAAGAACGGTTCTATCAGCCCCGACAAGCTTAAGGGTGCTTCCTTTACCGTTACCAACCTCGGCGCTATGGGCATCGAGAGTTTCACTCCCGTTGTTAATCCTCCCCAGACCGGTATTCTCGGTGTCGGCACTATTATGCGCCGCGTAAAGAACGTAGGCGGTCAGGATGTATTCTACGATGCAATGGGACTCTCCCTTACCTTCGACCACAGAGCTCTTGACGGTGCTCCCGCAGCTAAGTTCTTAAAGGAACTCTGCGCTAACCTCGAGAACTTTGATCTCTTACTTGCTAAGTAATTTGGAGGTAGGATAAAATGATTTATGATCTTATAGTTCTGGGCGGCGGCCCTGCCGGCTACAATGCCGCAGAGCGTGCAGCTCACGCAGGCTTAAAGACCCTCTGTATCGAGGGCAGAAGCCTCGGCGGTGTTTGTCTTAACGAGGGCTGCGTTCCCACAAAGACACTTCTTTACTCCGCAAAGATTTTTGATTACGCAAAGCACGGCGAAGAGTATGGTGTCAGCTTTGCAGGCGCTTCCATCGACCACGCAAAGGTCGTTGAAAGAAAGGGCAGAGTAGTAAAGATGCTGGTTGGCGGCATCCAGAATACTCTCAAGAAGGCAGGCGTTGAGGTTGTTAACGCTTACGGTGAGATCAAGGGCAGAGATGCAGAGGGCTTCACCGTTGCGGCAGACGGCAAGGAATATAAGGGTGCTAAGCTCCTTATCTGTACCGGTTCTACTGCAGCAGTTCCCCCCATTCCCGGTTTAAGAGAAGCTGTTGCTTCCGGCTTTGCAGTTACCAACCGCGAAATCCTTGATATGACCAAGGTTCCCGAGAAGTTCGTTGTTATCGGCGGCGGCGTTATCGGTCTCGAAATGGCGTCCTACTTCAACTCCGTGGGCTGCGAAGTGACCGTTATAGAAATGCTCGACAAGATCGCAGGTCCTACCGACCGTGAGATCTCTAACATCCTTCAGAAGAACTACAAGAAGAAGGGCGTTGAGTTCCTTCTCGGCTGTGCAGTTAAGTCTGTAGGCACAGACAGCGTTACCTACGAAAAGGACGGTAAGGAGTTTACCGTTCCCGCTGACTGCGTACTCGTATCCATCGGCCGTCGTGCTATGACTCAGGGTATCGGCCTTGAGAACATCGGCGTTATCACCGAGCGCGGTGCTATCGTTACCGACGATCAGATGAGAACCAATGTTGCAGGCGTATGGGCGGCAGGTGACGTAAACGGCAAGTCTATGCTTGCTCACACCGCTTACCGTGAAGGTGAGGTTGCCGTAAACAATATGCTGGGCAAGAAGGACTTCATCCACTACGATTCTATCCCCGCAGTTATCTACACCAACCCCGAGGTTGCAAGTGTAGGTGAGACCGAGGAAAGTATCAAGGCAAAGGGTCTTGATGCTAAGTGCCAGAGCTTCACTCTCAAGTACAGCGGCAGATACATTGCCGAGAACGAGGGCGGCGACGGTATCGTTAAGATCATCATCGGTAATGAACACAGAAACATCCTCGGTGTTCATATGATCGGTAACTACGCATCCGAGATCATCTACGGTGCGGCTATGATGGTTGAAAAGCAGATGAGAGTAGAGAACGTCCAGAAGATGGTATTCCCTCATCCCTCTGTTTGTGAAGTAATCCGCGAGGGTCTCTTCCAAATTTAATTACTATAAAAAGGAAGCTTTTGCTGTTGCAAAAGCATCCATAATTTTGCATTTTGCATTTTGCATTGTGCATTTAATAAATGAAATTTATTATTTAAGGAGATATAACTATGCCTAAGAGTCAATATGTAGATCCCGGTAAAGTCTTTGAGCCCGGTTTTATTACATTCCAGGACATTCCCGTAAACCAGTACAAGAAGACTTTCGCACAGGAAAAGAAGCTTTATACCAAGGACGATATGATGAGAATTTACCGTGATATGAGAATTATCCGTGAATTCGAGACTATGCTTAACGAGATCAAGACCAAGTCCGCTTACAACGGTGTTGAGTACAACAACCCCGGTCCTGCTCACCTTTCTCTCGGTCAGGAGGCTTCCGCAGTTGGTGAAGCTTACGCTCTTGATATCAACGACCTTACCTTCGGTTCTCACCGTTCTCACGGCGAGATCCTCGCAAAGGGTCTTTCCTCTATCCACAAGCTCGACGATGAAGAGCTTTACGACATTATGAAGGAGTTCCTCGGCGGCAGCGTTCTTAACGTAGTTGAGAATAAGATGGCTGCTCACGAGAGCATCAAGGAGCTTGCAATCGACTTCCTTCTCTACGGTGCGCTTGCAGAGGTATTTGCAAGAACCACAGGTTTCAATAAGGGTCTCGGCGGTTCCATGCACGCGTTCTTCATTCCTTTCGGTATCATGCCTAACAACGCTATCGTTGGTGGTGCTGCTCCCGTTGCCCTCGGTGCTGCTCTTTATAAGAGAGCTAACAAGAAGAAGGGTATCGTAGTAGCTAACTTCGGTGACGGTGCTTGCGGCCGCGGTCCTGTTCTTGAGGCTCTCAATATGGCTTCCATGGACCAGATCAAGCAGCTTTGGGGCAAGGACGGCGTTAACGGTGACGGCGGTCTTCCCATCCTCTTTAACGTATTCAACAACTTCTACGGTATGGGCGGTCAGACCCGCGGTGAGACCATGGGTTATGATATGGTTGCTCGTATCGGTGCAGGTGTTAACCCCCAGCAGATGCACGCAGAGCGTGTTAACGGTTACGATCCTCTCGCAGTTATCGACGCAGTTACCAGAAAGAAGGAGCTTCTTGTTAACGGTGACGGTCCTGCGCTTCTCGACGTTGTAACCTACAGAACCACAGGTCACTCCCCCTCCGACTCCTCCACCTACAGAACTCAGGAAGAGATCGACGCTTGGAAGGCAGCAGATCCTATCGCAGCATACAAGGCTAAGCTCATCAAGGGCAAGCTCGCAACCGAGGAAGAGTTCGCTGCAATCGACGAGGTTATCATCGGCCGTATGACCGAGGTTTGCAAGCTCGCTATCAATGACGAAGTATCCCCCAGAATGGATATGAACAAGGATCCCGATGCTATCGCAAACATTATGTTCTCCAACCAGCACGTTAAGTCCATGGACGAGACAAGAGAGCCCGAAGTGCTGGCTCCCAAGGAAGAGAGCCCCAGAGTTAAGGCTATCAAGAATAAGGTTAGAACTCACTTCGACGCTAACGGCAAGCCCGTAGCTAAGGCTAAGGTTTACCAGGTTCGTGACGGTCTCTTTGAAGCTATCGTTGACAAGTTCTACGAAGACCCCACCCTTATCGCATACGGTGAAGACAACCGTGACTGGGGCGGTGCATACGCTGTTTACAGAGGTCTTACCGAGGTTATTCCTTACCACAGATTCTTCAACTCCCCCATTTCCGAGGCAGCTATCGTTGGTTCCGCAGTTGGTTACGCAATGAGCGGCGGTAGAGTTATCGTTGAGCTTATGTATGCTGACTTTATCGGTTGTGCAGGTGACGAGATCTTCAACCAGGTTGCTAAGTGGCAGTCTATGTCTGCTGGTATCCTCAAGATGCCTATCGTTATCCGTGTATCCGTTGGTTCCAAGTACGGTGCTCAGCACAGCCAGGATTGGACAGCTCTTACCGCTCACATTCCCGGCCTGAAGGTTGTATTCCCCTCCACTCCTTACGATGCTAAGGGTCTTATGAATGCAGCTCTTAACGGCACCGACCCCGTTGTATTCTTCGAGTCTCAGAGAGTTTACGACTTCGGCGAAATGTTCCACGAGGGCGGCGTTCCCACCGACTACTATGAAGTTGAGATGGGCGATCCCGACGTTAAGCGCGAAGGTAAGGACATCACCATCCTCACCGTTGGTGCTACTCTCTACAGAGCACTTGACGCAGCTAAGGAACTCCAGGACAAGTACGGCATCTCCGCAGAGGTTATCGACAGCCGTTCTATCGTTCCTTTCAACTACGAGAAGGTTATCGAGTCTGTTAAGAAGACCGGTAAGATCATCATCGTAGGCGACGCTTGTGAGCGCGGTTCCGTAATGAAGGATATGGCAGCTAACATTAACGAGTTCTGCTTCGATTACCTTGACGCTCCCGCAATCGCACTCGGTTCCAGAAACTGGATCACTCCCGCATACGAGCTTGAGAAGTTCTTCTTCCCTCAGGCAGACACCATCATCGACGCTATCCACGAGAAGATCATGCCCATCGCAGGCCATGTTTCCACTCACGACGTAAGCGACCTCGAGAAGGTAGACAGATCCAAGAAGGGTCTTTAATCAATAAAATAAAGGCTGAGCTTCGGCTCAGCCTTATTTTATTGATAATGCAGAATGCAGAATGTAAAATGCAGAATTAAGGAAGCCTTTCGGCGTAATGCCGAAAGGCTTATATTTCAGAATTTATTTAATTAGTTTCTTTCTGAATTTAATAATATTCATCATCCAAATCGTGTTCTCTTATGAATTTTTCAAACTGCCATTCGGGTCCGTCGAACAGCAATTCAAGCAAGGCTTGTTGTACTTCGCTTTTCTTCATCTGCCAAACATATTGGCAAATCTTATCAGAAAGCTCCTCTTCTCGTCTCTCCTCTTCTTCCTGATAAGTAATATACTCATCGTAAATTCGTTGTGCTTCTTTTGGAAAAGCGGTAAAATATACCGCTATCATATGCTTACATATTATACGTTTTCCGTCTGCGTGAGGACAGTTGCATTTCGATGTTCTCGGGTGCGAAACATCTATAAGAACCTTATACGGTTCACTCATTGTTCCGTCAACATCGGCAGTATACTGTGTGTCGTTGATCTTCTTAAGATTTTTAACTTTCCTCGCTTTATAATAATCATAACCGCGCCAAAGAGATGCACTACTTGTACATTCTATCAGTCCCATATCAATTTCCTTACTCATTACTATCTGCAAGCATGGTAATCTCACGTAGTTTTGCTTCCAACAGCTTTTTGTCGGGCAACTGCAAAGTGTAATCGGCAACCATTGCCGGAGAAAGATTACTGCTCAAAGCGTATTCAACCACCGTATCATCTTTATATGTGCAGAGAATCAGAGCGACACTTGGATTTTCGTTTGGTTTCTTAACGTCGCGATTCAATGCTTCCAAATAGAAGTTAAGTTGACCAAGATGCTCTGGTTTGAATTTTCCAACCTTCAATTCAATGGCAACAAGGCAGGTCAAAGCACGGTTATAGAACAACAGGTCTATAAAGAAATCGGTATTGCCTACCTGCACCCGATATTCCTCACCCATAAAAGTGAAGTCCTTGCCGAACTCCAAGATGAACTGCTTCAAGTTTGCAATAATAGACTTACGTAAATCTTTTTCCTTGTAATCCTCGGGTATGTCCAAAAATTCAAGCACATAGGAATCTCGGAGAGCTCCTATAGTGGGATTTTGTTCCATCAAGTTTTTATTTTTAGCGGTAGAAATCATCGTTCTTTCAAAGAGCATACTGTCAATCTGCCGCTCTAATTCGCGTTTACCGTAGCCGTTGGCAATACAAAGTCTTAAATAAAATTCTTTGGATTCATCGGTTTTACAGCCTGTCATAATGAGCAAATTATTTGACCATGTAATTTCTCTCACCAGTGGTGAGAGTTTTTCGTTATCCTTGTATGTTTCGTAAAATTGCTTCATTCTCCATATATTTTGGGCAGAAAATCCATTTGCAGAAGGATATTCCTGCTTCAGAAAATCGGCAAAACTCTGAACAACACCTTTGCCCCATCCGTCCTTATATGCTTTTTCACTGATGTATTTACCTATCTGCCAATACATCTCAATCATCTCTGCATTAACAGCTCTTATAGCACGCATCTTGGAACGCTCGATAATCTCAATAATACTTTCAAAATCATTGCTGTATTTAGTAATATCAGTCATTTTTATATCCTCTTTGATTTAATCTAATCTATTCTAATCTAATAATAACGATCGGATGCTTTTATGTGTATATCTCATTGATACCGATGAAAATATAGTATCACAAAAAGACTTATTTGTAAATATACTGTAGAATATCATTAGATAAAATTTATCAATGATTGTGTGATTGTATAAGGTTACAAATATACGCTTGATGTTGCACAAATGCAACATTCTGATATAAAACTCTCCTATAGGGAGAGTGTTTTCTCTACTGTTCGGGTGTTGTGTCGGCGGGGACGATATGCTATAATACACTCACAGGAAGATACAAGACTTTTTGGAGGTGCTTATGAAAAATATAGGAAAACGCATAAAGGAATTACGCCTGAAAAGAGGGTTGACCCAAGAAAAGCTTGCAGAGCTGTTGGGTATAACCTACAAAGCCGTATCAAAGTGGGAATGCGGATTAACTTTACCCGATATTTCTATGATAGTACCTCTTGCATCCGTTCTTGAGGTCAGCACCGATACGCTGTTCGGTTTGAGCGAGAACGATGAGACCGAAGATATACTGAACATAATTTCAAATGTAGATAGCGTAAAGGCGTACAGAAATCTTGACAGCTATCTGAAGGCTTATGAAATTCTGACTGACGGTTTGAAAAAGCATCCCGGTAATCTTATTATTATGAACAACTGTATGAACCTCGGTGTATCCCTATCTCTGCCCGAAAACGGTTGGATATATGCAGGGGACAGGGCAAAGGATATAGCCGCCGAAACTGTCCGTCAAGCTAAATTTATAATAGCAAATTCCAAAAACAATTCGGATATATTAAACGCCCGTAAGTCGTTGGTGTTCCTGTACTGTACCCGCGGGGAGTATGACCTGGCAACCATAGAAGCGAGGAATTTTCCCGTCAGACCCGATTTTACCCTGTACTCCAATATGGCTATCGTAAACGAGTATATGGAAAATCATAAACGCACTCAGGCATATTTATGCAGCAGTATAGACTACACCTTGCAGGCTGTTGAGGACGATATTGCAAGGTTGGGTAAAGCATATTACAATGACGGCAAATACGAGGATGCGATCTGCGTTTATGAAAGATTCTTTACGATGCTTGACGTGATATTTAAGGGCGAGACCCCGCAGAATTATCACGATTTTGATTCGGGAGACTGTTATCTGCTTTTGGCAAAGGCATATATAGCGACAGGGAATAACCAAAAGGCGTTGGATGCCGTAGAAAAATCGGTTATGTATTATATAGATCTTTATAACGGTACCGAGGATGAAAATATCACTTGGCTTGGTAAAATAAAAACACCGCTTTTGAAGGGTACCGAAGCCTATACGGTTTTCCCAAAAAGCATAATCAAAGAGAAATTATCGGCAAAATTGGCTTGTGAGGATATCAGGGTCCTAAAGGAAGAAAACCGATTTAAGGAATTGCAGAATATAGTTGACAGGCTGTGATTTCATCTATCTCTTGCAATTTTCACTCCTATATGCTATAATATAACTATGACAAGGGGGAGACACCCATAATAAAAAACGTAATGTCATATAATTTACGGCAAAGGGGATGACACCCATCGAAAAAAACATTATTGTTGTAGATGAAAACGGAAACGAATATGAGGCTACCTACCCAAAAAGGGCAAAGGGTCTTGTTAAGCACGGCAGGGCACGCTTCATAAACGAAAACACGATATGCCTTGCGTGTCCGCCGGAAAATGAAACGGAGGACAATAAAATGTCAGAAAATATAGTAGTTAATGAAGAAATCGGTGAGGTTGTTGAAACTAAAGTCGAATCTGTTGAACTTACAGTAGAATACTGTATCAAACAGATCAGAGAAATACAAAAACAGACCGAATATCTTAATGATGTTATTTTGAAGCTCGGCGATACTTATGCCGCCGGACCCGAAGATATTGTAGGTCAGGCGCGAGCACAAGCACTTTGTGATGTTGTGAAGTGCAGAGAAACCACAAATCAAAGATTGATTGCATTTTATGAAAAAATGTATGATAATCTTTGCTCAACCACTCCGGAGAGCAAAAGTATCGAATTGATCAAGCTTTCCGTGGCTTCGGAGCTTGAGTTGATAAAATCAAGCAACATACCCGGTCCAAATAAGTTTGTAATGCAAGAAGAAGCCATAAAAGAGGGCAGAACTAGGATGTACGATGTTAATCCTGCTGCTTCAATGACAAAAGAAGACGTTTCTGCAAAAATGGTTGATATAATTGCCGACCCCAACGCAGATGCCGCTTCTAAAGGCCACGCACAAGCAATTTTGCAGTCTTTTATGGAATGGAATTGAATTGATTTAATTTAATTTAATTAATGTTTATATCCCCGTATGGTTTACCATACGGGGATATTTTTAACTTATAAACACGAAATGTACGAGGTTCAACTTGTTGAACCTCGGTTTTGTTAATATATAGGTGATTTCTACATCTGTGCAGTGTATGGGGAAACACTTTTAGTGTGCGATTCGCCGATATTTTGTTATGTTCAAGTGTTAAAGTAACGATGTTGCACAAATGCAACATTTTTGTTTATGTTCAAGTGCTAAAGTTACAGTGTTGCAGTAATGCAACATTTTTGTTGCATTAAGCGGTGCTAAAGCAATAGTGTTGCAGTAATGCAACATTTTGTTGTATTAGGCTGTACCAAAGGAATGATGTTGCAGTAATGCAACATCATTATGCAATTATATGGAATTGTTGTTGCATTACTGCAACAACAATCTCCTTAACTTTGCACTTTGCACTTAAAATGATCCTGTGTTTCGCTGTTATTGACAATATTCAGAATTTATGGTATTTTTTATATATAACGGTTTTTATGAAGGGGAATAATTATGTTTAAAAAACGCTTCAGATCTATTTTATCGGCAGTAATGGCAGTTGCTATGCTGCTTGGCACTTTACCGCTTTTATCAAACGCGATGGTGCCGACCGATCCCGATTCGGGAATAATAAAGCATCACGTTATTCCCGATGATAATGTTTCCGAGTACGGTTACGTTGATATGATAACTGTAGATGATGACGGTAACAGGGTCGAGCGTGTAGCTGCCGTTGCTGACCGAGGACTGGCAACGGGCGGTAATGCCACCTCTTTTCCTTCCTCTTATAATTCGCTTGGTGTGACCAATGCTGCAGGGGGGAATATCATTACCTCCGTCAAGGATCAGATAGAATCAAGCAACTGCTGGGCTTTTGCCGCTATTGCGGCGGCGGAAACCGCTTATATGAGAAATCACGCGGTTGACGATGTTGATTTTTCCGAGGCGCACCTTGCGTATTTTGCCTGGAACTCCAAAACCTCGGATACCTCTGACCCTACCTATCAGGACGGTACATACGAGGCTGACCCTCATAACAAGGGTGGTAACATCTACTTTACCTCGGGAGCCTTTGCAAGATGGGTAGGTCCCGAAAAAGAGGAATATCTGCCTCCCGTTAACTGGGCATACGGTTTTTCGGGTGTAAGCTACAGTGAAAATATGCGCTATATCGCCGAGGAGCACCTTATCACCTCCGCTGTCATAGGTGCTCGGGATTTGTATTCCATGAAGAATGCCATTATGCAGTACGGCGGTGTTGTGGCAAGCTATTATTCCCATAAAAACAAAGGATATAACTTTCTTCCCGGAGGAGTTGCGGCATATCAGGATATCTACGATTATACCAACCATGCTATTTATATAGTCGGTTGGGATGACAACTTCCCCGTAAGCAATTTCGGTACCTATATGACTCCTCCCGCAGGGGGAGCATGGCTTGTAAAGAACAGTTGGGGTACCGATTGGGGAACAGGCGGCGGTTATTTCTGGCTTTCTTACTGGGAGCCCAGTCTTCTTACCGCCCGTATACTTGATTTTGAGCCTGCTGACAACGTGGACAACAACTATCAGTATGACGGAGACTGGGGTAAGGGTATAACTTACTTCTGGTTTGATGAGCTCAGCAATGCCGACCCTATGGTTACTGCAAACGTTTTCACCGCCAAGGGCAATGAGGTCCTTAAGCAGGTGGGAGTTTATAATATGAATGCGGCGGCACAGCTTGTGGTACGCGTTTACGTTGACCCGGTGGAGGACGTTCCGAATTCGGGAACCTTCGTTTCGGGTGTTGTGACTCAGGTCAACGGTGAGGGCTATTATACTATCAGACTTACCGATCCCGTGACCCTTAAGCCGGGCCAGAGATTCTCCGTAGTCCTTGATACCTTTTCACTTTTGCCCTCTCAGAAGGCTTATGCGGTTGAAGAATATAATTTAACCTATACCCCTACGGCAGGCCCAAACCAGAGCTATTATCTGCGTAACGGAGTATGGCACGAGGAAATGTGGAACGTGATCATAAAAGCCTTTACCAAGGATGTCACCGTAGATAAAACCCAGCTTATCGATTTGGTTGCCGCCTGTGATGAATTTGATATCGGCAAGGGAGTTGACCATTACGAAAACGCTAAGCTCCTTATAGAGGATGAAAACGCATCAGGTCAAGCTGTAAGAAATGCCTATAAGCGGCTTTACGAATTTTACCGCGGACAGATAGGGGCCTCGGGCTTCCTTCATTTTGACGGAGTTCTTCCCACCTTGGATGTCCCCGAGTCAGTTTCATATCGAGGCGGTGTTGCAAGGATACCCGATAATCTTCCGAGCTGCCCCGATTGGGTGTTTGTAGGCTGGAGCGTTAGCGGTGCGGCTGATACTGTCTATAAGCCGGGGCAGACGATTACACTTCCGGGCGGAGATATAACCCTCAAGGGAGTTTGGATGCGTTCTGACGGTGACGGTGCGCTTGTAAATAACGGCTATTATAACGTATATTACCACTCAAACGGCGGTACCTGGGGGCTGGGAGATACAACAGCATATAAGATTCCATCAACGCCCCACGGACTTATGACCCTCGGTACACCCTTCAGCTTCCCCTCTGAAACAGCGACTCTCTGCCGTGAGGGCTACAGACTTCATACCGACTCCGAGGATATGACGGTACCCGAGTTCAGAACTGCGGACGGCAAGGGCAATTATACCTACGGCGATACCGCGGCAAATAACGGTTATGAATACGAAATATATCCCGATATATATAAATCAAGCGTATTTATGGTAAACAATGACCGTGTTCCTTACGGTACCAATATATTCGTATATGCTTGTTGGGATCCGATAATTACCTATAATATAAATGACGGCTCAAGAGATATTCAGGACTTTGTTGACGTGACCGAAGGGTACAACTACACTCTGCTTTCCGAGGGCGGTTATACAAGATATTCTTCCTCCTCTGTTCTCAATGCAGGCAGAGTCCCCGATGACCAAAATACTCTTCTGCCCAACCGTGAGGGCTACAGTGGCAGAACTATGATCCCCGAAAGGGAAGGAT
>JAFQHD010000190.1 GCA_017398145.1 Clostridia bacterium | reverse complement strand
GGTTGGGGCCGTAGTAGAACTGGAAGTCTGATGCTTTCTCGCCCGAGGGGTCGAAGAATACGGTAGTTTCGGCTGTCATATTCTTCAAGGCAGAAAAGCACCTCGTCTGCATACCAGGAGTTGCTTCTGA
Source organism: Clostridia bacterium (assembly GCA_017398145.1). Lineage (GTDB taxonomy): Bacteria > Bacillota > Clostridia > Oscillospirales > CAG-272 > RGIG7300. The sequence continues at coordinate 1,543 of JAFQHD010000190.1, read as the reverse complement.
CGTCATCAAAGCCGCCTACAGGCTCGTTTTTCGTTCCCTTGATGAACATATCCGCCTCAACTCCGCGGCGATAGACAAGACCGCTCAGCACCTCGCCGCCTGCCGAAACAAACTCACCGAAGGCGTCCTTTATCTGCTTATCGCTGTAACCGACAATACCGTTACGCAGAATGGTACGAAGCGTAAAATCCTCGCTTCTTATCCACACGTTACCGAGGTTATACGTAAAGCTCACAAGGGCATCGTACTGAGCCTGTGATACCTCTATCTGATTGTTGATGAGGAACGTATCAAGATACGCCTCGTATACCTTAAGTGCCTTGACCAACAGAGCACTTGCCTCGGGCTCGGTGATACCGTTGGGGTAGTCGTTTTCACCGCAGGCTGTACCGTAACCGATAGACCATTGGCTGTAGTCCCAATACTTGTACTGATAGTAGCCTTCAAGAGACTTTAACATAGCCAGTCCTTCATCGCTCATAGTATAAGTCTTGGAGGCTGTATGTACTGCGTAGTTAAGACTGACATACGCCGTCTGTCCGTTGTATATTATCCTGCCCCAATAGCCGTTGGTTATCTCAAGCACCTCGACGGTGTTACCCATATAAAGAGTGCCTACCTTAGTGCTGGTCGATACGGGCTCGGAACGGACGTTAAGAGCCGTGGTATTAATAACGTATTCGCCAAGCTCCGTGGGAGCGGAAAACACCGCTAACGGAAGCATAGTAAATATAAGTAAAATACAGATTGATTTTTTCATATGATACTCCTCTCGTGTCCTTAATTATACTATAAAAGCGAATAAGTGTCAACCACGCAAAAAGATAGTGTCCTAATGACACTATCTTCTTTCTGTTATGATTTTGGATGAATATGCGGTCTTGCACCGTGAGGCGGAAACGGTGGTCTGTGTCCCTCGTTTATAACCTCGTCGGCAGTGGAGATATAGCGCTTTGCCTGTGCGGAGAAGAGCGTATAATACTCTCCCTTTGCCGCCATAAGCTGTTCGTGGTTGCCCTGTTCGATAAGCTCGCCTTCCTTTAACACCAGTATCTTTGACGCAACGGTAGCGCTGGAAAGACGGTGAGATACGAATATTGTAGTCTTGTCCTTTCTTAACTTATCAAACTGGCTGAACACCTCCTGCTCGGCTATAGCGTCAAGGGATGCCGTCGGCTCGTCAAGGATAAGGATATCCGAGTCGCTGTAGAAGGCTCTTGCAATAGAGAGCTTCTGCCACTGACCGATAGAAAGCTCGATACCGTCGGTCTCAAAATATCTCATAAGGGGAGTATCGTAGCCGCGGGGCAGCTGCTCGATATATTCGTCGGCGTTGCTGGACTTGGCGGCTTCGACTATCTCGGAGTCGATTATTCCCTTGTCTATATCACCGAAGGCGATATTTTCTTTTACGTTTACCGCGTACTTTCCGAAGTCCTGAAAGATGATACCGTACATCTTGTACAGCTCCTCGACGTCGTATTCGCGTATATCGTGTCCGTCAAGGAGTATAACACCCTCAGTGGGGTCGTAAAGACGGGTC
>JAFQHD010000189.1 GCA_017398145.1 Clostridia bacterium | reverse complement strand
TAAGGGATAGGTCTATCACCATACTTCTGTCGCCGTTAAGACCTGCAGACTTAGCGTATGGATCGGTTGCCGTTTGTGTTCCGACGGAGGTGGTTACGGTATAGGTATAGTAGGTGCCGTGACCGCATTTTTCGGTGTGAGACCACACACCCTTTTCGCCCTTTACCATATCGACGTCCTTGATTTGAGTATCACCGTTACCTGCGGAATACAGGTTAAGCACCACTGCGGAAGCGGTAGGCGCCCAAACCTTGAACGTAGTGCTGTCGCCATTTATTACCGCACCAAGATCGTTACCGCTGTAGTGATAGCTCTCAGCAAAATCTGCGCTGTCAAAAATCTCGGTAGGCACTACTGCTTTTCTGCCGTAGCCTTCTATCTCCACCTCGTAGGACTTGGATATATCAAGTGTTTCATCCACCACAATGGTACCGTTTACGCTTTCCTTGCCGATACTGCTGAGCTCTATAACGGTAAGCTCCTTGTCACCCTCGTATACCTTTACCTGAGAATACTGTTCTATAAGCGTCTTGGGTGTAAGGCTATATTTTATGGTATGAAAATCCTTCATCCCCGCAAGGGAGAATTTCTTTATCATTTTCAAAGTCTTGCCTCCGTCGTTGCTGGTGTATTGAGCGGAATCGCCGCTTTTAAGATATATAAAGGTGTCTGTTCCCTCCAGTATCGCAAAGCGATCCTCGGAGAAGTCCTTTGTGGCGTTCCCCCAAGCGGAGCCGCCCGGCTCGGAACAGTCACGGCGTACGATAAAGCCTACCTGATCTATCCCTTCAGGCACGTTAATAACTGCCTTTGCGCCGTAATCACATTTGTGCAAAAGGTAGCCGCTGCCCTCCTTGCCATCCCACCACACCCATACGTCAGCATTCTCGATAATGCCGGGGTATGACCAGTAGAAGGTTATCTGATTATGCCCCTCTTCCTTGGGGATGGTGTACTCGTCATCAGGCATAACGTAACCACCGTCGCTGCTGTCAGCAGAGGAAGCGTCTGAAGAATTGCCGCCTTCGCCACCGCAGGCAGTGAAAACCACAGTCATAGCCATACAAAGTGCCAAAAGCAATGCTGTTGTGCTGCTTAACAGTTTTTTCGTCTTCATAATATACCTATCCATATCAGTTTATTATCAGTTTATCTGTTTGTTTTTTGTTATATCCGCTGTGTTTCTTCCCGTGCGGACAGCCATATCAAGCACTTTTGATTTCAGAGCCTCCGTAGCGTACCGTGACGATACACGCCAAGCCCAGTTGCCCTCGGCAACGGCAGGGATGTTCATACGTCCTCTTTCGTTATCCAGCTCCAGGTAATCCTGTAAAGGTACCATACACAGATTGGCACGACTGCGCATACAAAATTCTATCACCCTGTAAACGCCGCTTTGCCCCTTAACCCTTGGACACTCTCTATTGAAACGAACCAACGTTTCCCCACCGAGCCCTTTATACCAGCTTTTTAGTCTGTCTGTATCCTGCGAGGCGGCATATACAACGCAGTTATCCGTAGTGTAGGTACGTGGCAAAAACTCGCTGTCGTCATTAAAAAAGGCGAACTGCATATCCTTCATCCCCGGAAATCCTGTGTGGGCAAGCAGCTCCCTCACATCCTCGGTTATAAAGCCCAAATCCTCGGCAATTATCCTCGCCGTGGGGATAACTCTTGCAACTTCATCGAAAAGCTCCCTGCCCTTTGCGATGCGCCACTGACCACGTCTTGCGTTTTCGTCTTCGGCAGGGATAGCAAAATAGCCTGCAAAACCACGAAAATGATCTATACGCATTATATCATAAAGTGCAAAGCATCGTTTTATACGATGAATCCACCAGCCGAAGCCGTACTTTTCCATAGCGTCCCAATCGTAAAGCGGATTGCCCCAACGCTGACCGTCAGGCGAGAACCCATCGGGTGGACAGCCTGCTACAACGGTAGGCTTAAGCTTATCATCTAACTGAAACTGCTCAGGCGTGCGCCACAGATCCATGCTATCGTAAGCCACATAAATAGGCATATCTCCGATGATAACTATCCCCTTGCTGTGTGCGTATCTACGTACATTTTGCCATTGGATATGAAATTCATATTGCACGAAGCGCCAGAAATCCATTTCGATTTCGTATTCACCGCTATAGGCAACAGCGGAACGATGATCCCTATGCTCCTCACTCCACTCTGTCCAGGGAGCGTATCCGTAGCGACACTTGAGAGCCATAAAAAGGGCGTAATCCTCAAGCCACGCTCTTTCACACTTGCAAAAAGCCTTATAAGCACCATTGGGCTTGAAACGGCTGTAAGCCTTCCTTAACACAGTGTAACGTGTTTTAAAAAGGAATCCGTAATCTACCCTGCGGGAATCGCATCTGACCGCCTTAAGCTCTTCCGCTGTAAGCAACCCCCTGCTTTTAAGCAACGGAAGGTCGATGAAATAAGGATTGCCTGCCAGAGTTGCGGGAGATTGATAGGGGCTGTCGCCATAGGAGGTGGGATTGAGGGGCAGTACCTGCCAGCACTTTTGCCCCGTGGCGGCAAGAAAATTCACAAAATCAAAGGCGCCCTTACCAAAACCGCCTATGCCATATGGCGATGGCAAGGAGCTTACGGGCATTATTATACCGCATTTATGAGAAAAACCGAAGTTTTTTAGGTTTTCTTTCAAAACGTGCCTCCATAACATTTCTTGAACCTTATGGATATTATATCTCATCACCGCAAAATAGTCAACGGCTTTTTGCTATGTAGCGCATTGCGAAAAAGCCATTACTTTTTATACGGACACCAAGGTAGATGTTTTTTGAACACGATTTTTTGTTATTACCATTTATTTACTGCTATATTAAGATGCATTTTTCACATAATACGGTCGAGGCGAAAAATCCTTAATAAAACACGATTTACAAGATAATTTAAGGAGAAACACAATTAAGAAGACTTTAGTTCCCGAAGCTCGTGAAACTATGGATAAGTTTAAGATGGAAGCTGCAAGCGACGTAGGCGTTAACCTTAAGCAGGGTTACAACGGCGACCTTACTGCAAAGCAGGTAGGCAGCATCGGCGGTCAGAGCTATCTATCTCCTCGGAACTCTCATCGGAGATATCTTCGGAGCTCTCATCGGAGATATCGCTTGTCTCGTCGGAGATATCCTCAGAGCTATCGGGAGTAGATGTTTCCTCGGATACATCCTCGGAGCTATCTAAGGACTCTACAGGAGTAGAGCTATTGGGCTTATCCTCGTCAGCGTCCTTGCAGCCGGTGAGGAACATAGTGGCAACCATCATAAGCGCCAGCATAACACAAAAAAATCTTCTTAGTCATAATCGTGACTCCTTTCTATAGTTGTAAATTGTATTGTCAATAGTAGTTATACGTGATAAGTCTCAAAATAAGAGTTCGACCTATCCCTTCTCTTTCTTCAAAGCAATCTTGGTAAGCTTCACAAGCCTCTCAGTTAAGGCTCCGTCATAATGTCTGCAAGCCGTCAGAAACAGCTTTCCCATCTTATCTATATCATCGACGGGTATCAGCGTAGCTAATCTATCTTGCATCGTACCGAACTCATCTCTACTTGGAGCTTTTATCTGCCCTATCAGCCTGAATATAGATAGATTATCTTTATCTATTCGTGTCGGAGGCTTCTTGATATAGACCTTCATCCCCAGCGCTTTGCTTAGACCTGTACTTGCCTCTTTTTTTGGATATCTGTTGGTGACGATAACCCTGATACTTGGCTTCTCACACAAATCATCCTCATATAAGGCGTATTTACCATCGTTGTATCCGTTGTACCCATCAAGATAGCGAGCTTTGATAGATTGCTCTACATCATCTATCTCAGATACATATTCGCTGTCGTTCAGATACAAGCCATCGGCTATCCTTCTGAAGCTTATGTCCTTTTTCTTAATAAGTCGGCTCATCGCTACGTTTGTTGCAGCCGTAGCCTTGCTTATCTCCAACCCAAATCTCTGAGCCAAGATACAGGCCAGCTCAGAAACACTTACTGTCGCTCCCTTATCGAAGCCGTTAAGATAATCTTTAAGCACGCTTGTATATGAGTCGGGCTTGGTATTCTTGTGTCAGTCTATGGTTCTCACCTCCCTGAGATAGCCATCTTTTTGATTTTGATACACCAAAGAAGATGTTGTATCTCTCTTTCTGTCTTTGTTGTATCAAACATATAGTGTGCTGTCAAGGGGGTTACACAATATTTAGGAAAAAGATTTTTCGTGGGCTAAAAGATGAGCTGAGCGTGGATATATTGGGCGATTAAGACACAAAAAGAGACCTTATAAAACAAATCGAGCCGCCGGTTAGGGCGACTCTTTTTTATCAATATATCCATCTTAGGTGCCTTATCTACCTGTCTCAGGGGCATCTTATCTATATCAGACAGCTATATCTATCTTAGAGATGGTCTTATTTGTCTTAGACAGCCGTAGCTATCTTAGGCATCTCTCAGATAGCTCTTTTATGGCATCTATCCTGCTGAGAAGACCTTGTACTATAGCTTCGGCTCTATCATCACCAAAGCCTTGGATAGCCTCTGACGCTTTATAGAATATATCCCTCACTTCATCTACAGCCTGATACAGCTTAGCGAAATCTATCCACTTAAAGGAAGAAACGAGCTTTAGCTGTTCAAGGTGATTATCCTTAAAGGGCTTG
>JAFQHD010000188.1 GCA_017398145.1 Clostridia bacterium | reverse complement strand
TTAAGCTTCCGATAAAGCTGGGGTTTTCGCAGAGAACCGTGTCACCCTCGTTGCAGAGAGTCTTGCAGGTAAGCTCTATACCCTGCTGACCTCCGGACACGATTATTGTCATATCATCGGGACGTCCGATACCGAACTTTGTGTCAAGACGCTTTGCCACAAGCTCACGGAGCTTGGGGTAACCTTCGGTAATACCGTACTGCAGAGCCTTGACGGGGTCTGTCTTAAGTATATTGTCGGAAATCTTCGCTATAGCCTCGATAGGGAAGGATTCGGGTGCGGGATTGCCCGCCGCGAAAGCAATTATAGAAGGATCTGTGAGGCTTTTGAATATCTCACGGATCGCAGAAGGCTGCATATTTTTAAGCTTTTCGGAAAAATTGTAATCCATAATAATTCCTCTCTTGTATTTCTAATTTCCAATTATACCATATTATGATACAATATTTCAATAATATAGTATAAATTTTTATCTTGAAACTTAACATTTTTTGTGTTAGAATAGGGTAACACCAATTTCAAGGAGCAAAAATGAAGAAATTAGGCAGTATATTAAGTTGGGGTATGACGGCTCTTGCGGGAGTGATAGTTCTCCTGCTTATAATTCTTTTCGCCTGTGACGGGGACGGAGATATAAGCCGTCTCGTCTGGAGCGAGGAGATGATCGAAGAATACCAAAAATATCCCGAGGAATTCAGGGTAGAATATATCAAGGTCTATGACGAGCGTACCTTCACCGAGGACGGATATTTTTCTGTAAGTAAATCAAGATATATACCCAATCTCGGACAGTGGCAGTTTACCGTCCGTTATAACCACAGCACTCTTGAATATCTCTCCGAGGAGAGAGACGAGGAGATGCCGATAGAAGACGACCATTTCATCTTTGCCCTTGTGGATAACGAGGGTACGGTGTACCGTGATTTCACCTATAAGCGTGTTACCGAAGGTCGTTATACCTATTACAGACTTGTTTTTGACAATGTAAATATGCGTAAGATCGGTGATATACAGATAATGATCTATTGCCTTGACGATATGAAGGGTGATGAATTGCCCGAGATCGCGGTAGGTAAGCTTCCTCTGTATTATTCCGAGCTTGAGCGTGAAGACTATAAATTTGAAAAGGAGCTTCCCGAAGAGGACAAGCCCACCGAGGGCTTTTTACCCGACGAGGAGCTGCTGAAAGGAAGATAAAATGATATTAGACTCTAAAGAGACTACAGTTGCGTACCGCTGTCCTCATTGCGGTGCGGGAGTTATGAGCGTTGTGGGAATTTTTTCGCTTACGGGCGATATGATAAAGCTGAAATGCTCCTGCGGCAAGAGCGAGCTTATGTTACAGTATACCAAGGACAAAAGCGTGCGTATAACCGCACCCTGTATCATCTGTCCCAAGCCCCACAGCTACACCGTTTCCACGGGAGTTTTCTTCTCAAAGGAGCTGTTCAGACTTGGTTGCACCTACACGGGACTTGACATCTGCTTTATCGGTACAAAGGACAAGGTGCTCGAAGCCTTAAAGGAAAACGAATCAATGCTGCTGGGAATGTTCGAGGAGGCGGGTGTTACCAGCCTTGACGGACTTCATAAGGACGATGTGCTTGACGGAGCGGACGATCCCTTTGTGGATGATGTTATCCGTTTTATGCTTATAGAGCTTCAGGATGAGGGCAATATCCGCTGCAAATGCGGTGCAGACGAGCTTCCGAAATATAATTTTGAGTTCGTTGCTCCCGACTACGAGGATATCCGTGTGTTCTGTGAGACCTGCGGAGCGTCGGTGACTATCCCCATGACCAGCGCTATCAACGCCGAGGCGTTTTTGAACGTTGATGAATTATATCTTAAATAAAAAGCATCCTTTGGGGTGCTTTTTTGAATGCAGAATGCAAAATGCAGAATGCAGAATTATGGAGGATTTTCTCCCTTAAGGTCGAAAATCTACATTCTATTTTTGGTTTAGATGCACTCTGCATTAGATTGATACGGTTGACATTCCGTTGGATAAATGTTAAAATCAAGATATCTAATCATTCGGAGGACGGTATGAAAAACCTTGTAAGATTTATATCATTGATCCTTTGTCTCTGCATGCTCATGCCTATGAGTATTTTTGGCTATGCGGCTAATGTGGTGCAGAACCCTGCCGTTACTATGCCCAAGGGAACTCCTTCTGTTGACGGCAATATCGAAGCAACGGGCGTATGGTCTGAGCCTGCCGCCTTAAACGATGCCACCCTTGGACGTTTCTGGGGACTGAACGCTCCTACCTCTACCGCAAGCGTATATTTTGCGTATAACGACGGCGGTCTTTATTTTGCCGCCGATATCTATGACCACAGTATTGCCAACTCCTTTGTGGCGACAACCGGTTATGACAATATAAACAACTCAGGCTCAAGCCGTCCCTATGGCTGGAACGGCGATGTTATGACCCTGATGCTTGACCCTATGGGAGTGTTTGAAAAGAACACATCTAAGCAGACCACACCCTGGTACAATGTCGGTATTATGTCTGACAATACGGTCAAGGTATACCGCTCTCAGGTAAGCGAGAAGGATATCACCTCCTCCGTTACTGCAAAGGGTATGATAACCGACACGGGCTGGTGCTTTGAGCTTTATATTCCCTGGACGGTTATTACCGCCGATGTGTCCGCTCTCGGACTTTCCGCCACACAGACCAAGCTTGCCACCATAGGCTCGGTTTCCCGCGCGGCTTGTATGTATATGGACAGATATGTTACCTCAAGCGGCGGTGTTGACACATGGGGACGCTTTATCACGGTATGCGAGTCCACCTATGACGGATATAACGGCTGCCATACCAACGGCGTATCTGCCAAGGCTTACGGTATCGTTCTCAACCATGCCGATGCAGGTCATATATGGGGCGACTGGGTAACTACCAAGGAGCCTACCTGCACCATGATGGGTATAAAGACTAAATACTGCTCCCACTGTACCGAGATACAGACCTCTCCCATTATGCCTACGGGACACAGTGCAGGGGAGCCTGTAGTTACCGATGTAACCTGTACCGAGGACGGCTCGGTCATAACCTACTGTACCAGATGTAATGCAGTCCTCTCTGAGGATATAGCAAGGGCAGAGGGTCACAGGATGAGCGACTGGGTGATCGTAGAGGATGCCACCGATACCGCAAACGGACTTAAGCGTAAGAGCTGTGCTAACTGTGATTATATCGAAGAAGAGGTTATTCCTGCCCTTAAGGTACCCTATGTCAGCACCTCAAATTACCTGATGAATATCACCCTTGCAAATGATATAAAGGATATAAGGTTTGCAATGGGTACATATAACACTCCTGCCGAGATAAAGGCGGCAGAGGGTAACGTGGCAGTAGACAACAAGACTCTCGTTAACGGCACGGTTGACGGAATCTACAGCTACGAGCTTGCCAAAGAAGGCGAATATACCGTCTGGATAAGAATGAAGGACGGGGGTGAGTACTTCGTTCACTTTGCCGTAGATGATATCAAGACTTATCTCACCGCCTACGGTGTTAGGATAACCTTAAACGACCTTGCTTCGGATGTCAAGGATTTCTTTATTGCCAAGGGCGAGTATAAGACCTATGCCGAAATCAAGGCGGATTATATAGTCAATGTTACTTCTGCCAAGATCCAAGGCAAGCACGATTATACCTATACAGTTGCAAGCCCCGGTGTTCATACCGTTCTTATCAGATATACCGACGGTACAAGCGAGTATCTCTATATAGATCTTACCGTTGATAAGCCTGTATTTACCAATAACGGATTACAGGTCATAGTGTCAAATATACCCGATCTTAAGGTCATCCGTACCGCCTACGGTACCTACAACACTCCCGGTGACACCAAGCGTGCAGAAGGAGCAAGAAACTTCTCTGACAAGGCTGTTATCAAGGGACAGGATCCCTATATCCTTCAGTACCGTGAAGAGGGCAGGGTGACGGTTATCGTTGAATACAACAACGGCTACGTTGAGGCTTATCACTATGATGTTAAGGCCAAAAAGCCCACCCTTGCCAAGAGTGCGGGCAAGCTCACCTTTACAGGCCTTGAGGGACTTGTGAACCTCCGCTATGCCGAGGGCAGATATTCCACCTCAGCCGAGATCAAGCGTGCAGAGGGAAGCGTTACCCTTAAGCCGAGCGATATCGACGAAAACGGAAATATCGTTATAACAGGTCTTAAGGCAGGTATCTACAGCTTCTGCGTTCAGTATGACGACGACAGCTATAACTATTATATCATCCCCATGGAGGACGCATTTGCCGACAGTATCGAGATAGGCTCTAACCGTCAGATGCTTTGGGATGACACTATCATCAACGAAAGCGACGGCAGCTACAGCATCGTCAACGGCGAGTATACAAGGCAGAATAATGTGTTCACCTTTAACAAGGCTTACGAGAGCGGCGGTATAGTATTCCCCAACATAGTAAATATGCCTGACGGAACCTACCGTATGTATTATACGGGCTTCTCCAACAGAAGAAGAGTATGCTACCTCACCTCCACCGACGGTCTTAACTGGAAGCGCCCTAACCTGCGTTCCAACACCTATACGGGAGAGAGCTACACCAACATCGTTACAAGCGAGCTGGTAAGCCCCTCTGCTCTCTACGTTTTCTATGACAATAACCCCAATGCCACCGAAAAGATCAAGGGTATCTACGGTCAGTGGGGCGACGGACTTTTCCTTGAACACACCTACAATAACGGCGATTACTTCGACTTCTACCCCGCCGAGACCAAGTTGATGGGTCGTCCCGAGGAAACCGGCGGATGCTTCTTTGACACCCTCAACACAGTGTTCTGGGATGCCAACATCGGCAAGTACGTTGCCTTTGTACGAGGCTTCCACGAGAACGGCAACTATAACCTCAGCCGTGACTATGTAGAGTATAACCCCACCAATCTTATCCGTGACACCCGTGTTGCATATAGTGATGATTGCATCAACTGGACCATACCCGAGCCTATCGTATATAAGGACGGCCGTGATATCCAGATGTACGCCAATGCTATCACTCAGTATGAGAGAAGCGAAGGTCTCTATATCGGTATGCCCACCCACTTCGTTCTTGACTCAAGCGGGGATAAGTGGACAGACGTTTACTTTATGAGTAGCCGTGACCGCCTTAACTGGAACCGTTCAAGCGGCCCCATCCTTGCTCCCAATGAGGGTCAGATGTACGTATACCCCGATTGCGGCTATCCTGCCGCAGGTATGATACAGACAAGCGAGAGGGAGATATCCTTCTTCATGGATGAGTACGATTCATCAAAGAAGTGCGACGTCCTCACCCGTTATACCGTGCGTACCGACGGCTTTATGGCGGTAACAGGCAGTAAGCTCACAACTAAGCCCCTTATCAAGGAGGGCAACAGCCTTGAACTTAACTTTAGCGGTCAGGTCAAGGTTACTATGAGCGATGCGGCAGGAAACTCTGTTACAAGCGGCTGGATCTCAGGCGACGAGATAGCAAAGACCGTTACCTTTGACGGCACCCTTGCTTCGGATAACGTCATCCTCACCTTTGAGATGAAGAACGCAAAGATATATTCATTTAAGTTTAACTGAAATTAAGGCAATACATGATGAAAAATGATTTTATAATAGAAAAAGCCTCCCCGAGGGATGCTGCTAAACTGCTTGAATACTTAAAGCGTATAGGCGGTGAAAGTGACAATCTGTCTTTCGGCGCAGAGGGACTTGGGTTTACGCCCAAGGCAGAGGCAGAATACATTGCAGGAATAGAAAACTCAAGAGATTCGGTAATGCTTGTTGCAAAGCAAAACGGCAGGATAATAGGCAGCGCATCACTTAACCGTCTGCCTCGCCGTATGAAGCATAGAGGTGATTTTTCGGTCTCGGTATTAAAAGAATATTGGAACAGAGGTATCGGCAGAAGGCTTACCGAAGGTATTATCGACTTTGCCCGTGAAAACGGTTTTTCGGTAATCGACCTGCAGGTAAGAAGCGACAACGCGGCAGCGATACACCTGTATGAAAAGCTCGGCTTTGTAAAAACGGGAACTCACCCTTCGTTTTTTGAGATAGACGGAGAAAAAGTACCTGTTGACTATATGTATTTAAGCATTGAATAATAGAAAAACGACCTGCTTCCGCGGGTCGTTTTTGTTTAAAGGTGCAAACAATAGTGTATAAAACATAGCAAAAGGTGCAAATAATATAACAAAAAACTTGCAAAAAGGTGCAAGTTGTGTTATAATGTGCTTGAAAAGGAGGACTGTATATGGAGAGAAAAGCAACCGAACAGTTAATTAAGTGGAATAACAGCAAGCGCAGAAAGCCTCTGATAGTATGGGGAGCAAGACAGGTGGGAAAGACCTATCTTGTCAAGGATATATTTGCCGAAACGTATTATAAGGATAATTATATCTATATTGATTGCAAGATCGAGGATGATATAAGGAATTTTTGCACCGAAACTGCAAATGCCGAAAGGATAATCGAGTATATTTCATTGCACAAGGGCAAGAAGATAACCGAAAATACGCTTTTGATATTCGACGAGGTTCAGGAGTGTCCCAATATCGTATCGTCGCTTAAATATTTTTGTCAGGATTTCAGAAACATTCCCGTTATCGCAACCGGGTCTATGGTCCGTATAAAGATACAGCGAGAAACGAACAAAAGAGGTATAGACAGCGGAAAATTCCTTTTTCCGGTGGGCAAGATAAATCAGATAACGGTTTATCCCATGACCTTCGATGAGTTTGTGATGAACAGCAACCGTGTTTTGTACGACAGGATCAAAAAAGCTTACGAGGACAGAAAGCCTCTTGATGCAAAGATCCACGAGCTTGCGATGGAACAGGTGTATAAATATCTGTTGGTCGGAGGTATGCCTGAAGCTGTGGATGCTTACATCGACGGTGAGAATCTTTTTGAAGCCAGAGAGATCCTGAAGGTATTGTACGACAACTATCTTTCGGATATGGATCTTTACCAAGCGAGCAGAGAAGCTGTTTTACGCTCACGAACACTGTTTACAAATATATACAGGGAGCTTAATAAGGAATCAAAGAACTTTTCCCCCGGACTTATCGAGGAAAAAAGTAAGACCAGAGATTTTGCTACGTCTATTCAATGGCTGACTATGGCACATATAGTTAATCAGTCTTTTCAGCTAAAGGAACATATTACTATGCCGCTTATGCCGGATAATGAAAGCAATTTCCGATTGTTTCTCGGTGATATCGGTATGTTCTCTTATCAAAGCGGTATCAATGCTGCATCTTTTATATCGGCTGACAGAGAAAACACCTTGTCAGGGATCTTTTTTGAAAACTTTGTTGCGAGTGAGCTTATCGCAAAAGATCATACGCTGTTTTATTGGAAAGGCAAATCATCCTGTGAGCTTGAGTTTATCGTTGAATCGGATAATAAGCTTTATCCAATAGACGTCAAGAAGGGAAGAGGTACACTTAATTCCCTTGAAAAGTTTTCAAACCATAATAAGTTTGAATATGCAATAAAGGTTTCAAAAAACAATTACGGTTATGATCCTGAACGAAGATTGCTAACGGTACCGTTTTATTTTATGTCCTTTGCAGCAAAAGACCTTGCAGAGGGTAAACTAAAGGTATAACTGAACGATAGTGGGTGAAAAAGTTATGATTAGTTTGTATGATAGTTTTTCAACATTAAAAGAAAGTTATTATAATATATCAATTGACCCGGTATGTTTATTTTCGGACTCAATGTCTGATATAAGATGCTATAATTTTATTAATGAACACTTTATAAAAGGTAAGAAGAAAAAAGTGTTCAGTATTACGGATGAATATATGGATGCTTATAAAGAGAATGGCAAGCATCGACATACAGTATCCTTGTATCTTATGGGGTTGTACTTTAAGGATATATTCGATATTTCTATAAAAAAGGGGATGTCAAACCATTTTTGCATTTGTGGTTGGCAGGATTTTGAATATTCTTGGTATCTCACCTGTTTGTATCATGATGTTGTCAGTTGTGTTGAAAAAATTGGTAAAGAATACTTTATAAAAAATGATCTGTTTTCCTCGAATCTTTTTATTCAATACAAGGATTTGTTGAGATTTGACAAGGAAATATATGAAAAATATTACGATTATCGTAATAAAAGAGATCGAGTTGATCATGGTATAGCTGCGGGCATCAAACTTTTTGATAGTTTGGAAAAATCGTTTAATGATGCTACAAACGGTCATAGATGGAGCGAAAATGCGACATACAGACATGGCAATCTTTATTGGAGGCAGGAACATTTACCGCATTTTGCGTATATAGCAGATGCTGTATGTTGTCACAATATATGGCTGGTAAACGCAAACGATAAAGAAAAAAGTGATATATATACTGATAATGGATTGGGACAATTGGTCGTTCACAAAGAAGAGGATAAATTGCAACTGTCCGAATATCCGTTACAGTATCTACTCTGTTTACTTGATACGATAGAGCTAACAAAGCGTTTTAGAAATCTTGATGCTAAAGGCATTTTAGAAAATGTTTACATACAGAAACAAGAAAATAGCATTAAAATCGGTTGGACATCTTTAATAAAATCACAACCGGAATTTTTCAGATGGTATTCTTCTATTATGACTCTGTCTGAGTGGATGGGAATAATAGTTGGGTCGTGTTTTCATAAAGATGACTTGTGTTGTTTAGAGCTTAAGTTGCCGGTGTAAACTTCCTTTTAATTTGCTATAAAAATTCAATCATTTTTTTGGAGGTTGTAATGGAAAATAACGATATCGAATATTTTGATAATATGGTGTACACCTATTGTCCTAAATGTGGGCATATTTCTGCAACGGCAACAACAAGAGAATCTATTGAATATGAAATGAAATATGGTAGAAAGTGCGACAAATGTAAAGAAAAGGGCGTACAAAGAACAGATGTATTTCGGGTTGCTCACGACAGACCTTGCGCCAGAAACATCCCCGCAATCAAAAAAAGCTTTGAAATCAAACGCAAGATATTCAAAGAAATAATCGAACCGCTTGGACAACTTGACACAAACAGCATTCACTATCGTGATAATTATCGCTATCTCTTTGAAGACGGAGAAGAAATAGCGATAAGACAAGCGGAACAGCATATGGAAGAATACAAACGCAGTGAGACACAAGATAAGGTTGTCAATGTGCTTACAGTGGCAACCCTGATTGCTATAGGTATAGCTGTAATCATCTTTATTGCAGGCATCATTGACAGTTGGGGAGGCTCCTCTTCCTCCTCATCCAAAACTTGTTCCTGTGGCAAACGCTACAACACAACCTACGGCATGTGCGAAGACTGCTACGAAGACTTCAAATATGCTAAAGACTTCTATGAAGATATTGCAGATTGACATTATTTAGCTATACAGAAAGCCCTCGCCAAAACGGTGAGGGCGAATTTTGTAGTTTATATTACTTTCCTATACAGAATCTTGAGAAAATGGCATTAACCACTTCTTCGCTTACCTTGCGGGAGTCAAGCTCGGAGAGGGCTCCCAGAGCTAACTCCAGCTCCATCGCTCCAACATCGGGGGTGTAGCCTTCGGTCAGGGCGTCAAGGGCGTTTTCGAGGGAAGCTCTTGCACTCTCGGCACAGGCAAACTGTCTTGCGTTTGAGATGATGGCATCCTTTGTGTAGTCGATGGCGTTTGACATAAACATCGCTTCGACTATCTCGGTGAGCTTATCCGTTCCCTCGTTGTTTTTTGCACTTATATAAACGATATTTTCAAAGCCTTCAAAATCCTTTTCAGAGAGAACACAGCCAAGGTCGCCCTTGTTGATGATAATTATACTTGTCACGGGGTCAAGCCTTGCGATAACATCTTTATCCTCACCGTCAAGCTCGGCTGAACCGTCGAATACGGCTAAGGTAAGCTGTGCATCCTCTATCTTACGTATAGAACGTTCAATACCCAATCTTTCAACCTCGTCCTCGGTTGCATGTATACCTGCGGTATCGCAGAGGTTAAGGGTAAGTCTGCCAAGGTTTATACGCTCCTCCACCGTGTCACGGGTGGTGCCGGGAACGGAGGTGACTATGGCTCTGTCATAGCCGGAGAGAGCATTGAGCAGGGATGATTTTCCCGTATTTGGTTTACCGCAGATGACCGTGTCTATACCCTCGCGGATGACCTTGCCGGTACCGTAGCTTCGGCAGAGTTTTTCAACTTTAGAAAGCAGCACTCTTGTTCTTTCTGTTGCTTCTTCGGGGGTGACGTCACTCAGATCCTCGTCGGGATAGTCAACAAAAACGTATATCTGTGAAATAAGCGAAACCAGCTCCTCACGGATACCCTCGATTGCTCGGGTCATTACCCCGTCAGCGTGGGAGCGGGCAAGCTTTAACTGCTCGTTTGACTCTGCATCTATAAGGTCTATTACCGCCTCGGCTTCAGAAAGCGACAACCTTCCCGAAGAAAACGCACGGCGGGTGAACTCACCTGCTTCAGCCGGTCTTGCACCTGCCGAATAAGTAGCGGACAGCACCTTCTGTGTTATAAGAATACCGCCGTGACAGCAAATCTCCACCGTATCCTCACCCGTAAAGGAATGAGGTGAACGGAAAACTGTGAAAACTCCATCGTCGATTATCTCGTTATTGTAAACTATATCGCCGTATACCGCCTTGTTGGCTTCTACCTCACATAGGGATTTTCTTCCCTTAAATATCTTGTCGCATATCTCTATTGCCCCCTTGCCCGAGACGCGTATCATGGCAACACCGCCTCTTCCGTAGGGTGTTGATATGGCAGAAATAACTGAACTCATTTTATTTTTTCCTTTAATTTGTAATATAAATGATTATAGCATATTGAATTTACTTTTTCAATATGCTATAATATTATGTATTTTATTTTTGGAGAGATAGAAATGTCAAAAACATTTATTCCCGAAGGCTATAAGTCGACCCTCGGTCTTTACGATACTCAGTCGGCTATCGGACATATCAAGAGAAGCTTTGAGGACAAGCTCTGCGTTGCCCTTAACCTTAAGCGTGTTTCGGCACCTCTTTTCGTTGACCCGGCAAAGGGTCTTAACGATAACCTGAACGGCGTTGAGCGTCCCGTTATCTTTGACGTAAGAGCCGCAGGCCACGATGCCGAGATAGTTCACTCTCTTGCAAAGTGGAAGAGACTGGCGCTCAAGAGATATGAATTCAAGGTAGGCAAGGGCCTGTATACAGATATGAACGCAATCCGCCGTGACGAGGATCTTGACAACCTTCATTCGGTATACGTGGATCAGTGGGACTGGGAGAAGGTCATCACCCGTGAGGACAGAACCCTTGATTTCCTTAAGTCCACCGTTACGAAGATAGTCAAGGCCATACTTTATACTCTTGACGAGGTCAAATATAAGTTCCCCGACGTTACGGTTGAGCTTTGTCCCAACATTTCCTTTGTTACCACACAGGAGCTTGAGGATATGTATCCCACGTTGACCGGTAAGGAAAGAGAAAACGCGTATCTACGCGAGCACAAGACTGCTTGTATTCTCCAGATAGGCGACAAGCTTAAGTCAGGCAAGCGCCACGACGGCAGAGCTCCCGACTATGACGACTGGGCGCTTAACTGTGATATTATGTTCTACAACGAGGTGCTTGACTGCGCTTTTGAGATATCCAGTATGGGTATCCGTGTAGATGAAAAGTCGCTTCGTGAGCAGCTTAAGAAAGCAGGCTGCGAGGACAGAGCAGAGCTTATGTTTCATAAGATGCTACTTAACGGTGAGCTTCCCCTTACCATGGGCGGCGGTATCGGTCAGTCAAGACTTTGTATGCTGCTGCTGGGCAAGGCTCATATAGGCGAGGTACAGGTATCCCTGTGGGATCAGTACACTGCCACAGAATGTGAAAAGGCAGGAGTGATACTGTTATGATATATAAGAGAATAACCTTTTCGGATACCGCGTATCTTGACTGCTATATCCACGAGACCTATCAATGGGATATCGTAGGCAAGGTAAACAAGTGCCACCCCGCCATACTTATCTGTCCCGGCGGCGGATTTAACGACATAAGCTGCTCCGAGGCTGAGCCTGTTGCACTCACATTCCTCGGTCAGGGCTTTTCCTGCTTCGTGCTTACATATACAACAGGTGACGCCTGCTCCTGGAAGACAGCTACCACCGAGATGATGTGGGCTATCAAGACCGTAAGAGATAACGCAAAGGAGTGGAATATCAATCCCGATGCCTTAGCAGTTATGGGCTTCTCTGCAGGCGGTACCATGGGCGCCATAGCTGCGACCCAGTGGAAGAATACCGCAGAGGGCGAGTACCTTCGTCCCAATGCCTGCGTGCTTGCTTACGGTGACTATGACCTTGCACCTATCGTTCGTGAGGACACCCCCACCCCCGAGGAATTAGGCATGCCTAAAACTGAAGGTAAGCCCGAGTATTATATAGTCAATGCTATAGACAAGGACACCCCTCCTTGCTTTATCTGGCATACAAGACGTGACTCCGCCGTACCTACATGGCATTCCATCGACTTTGCATACCGTCTTGACGATTTTGATATCGACTATGAGTTCCACCTCTGGGACTTCTGTGACCACGGTATGACGGTATTTAACCGTAACACCGACAGCGACAATTACGATTCCCGTAAGCACAGAAACGTCGGCAAGTGGGTGGAAATGTGTTCTTTGTGGTTAATGAACAGATTCGGCTATTAAAATGCAAAATGCACAATGCAAAATGCAAAATTGATGTTGATTTCCGTGCTTCGGCACGAAAATCTTCTTTTATATTGAAAAGAAGATAATTATATGATAAAATATTTTTAGAAAGGGGATGAAGATATGAAAAAAACATTGGTTATTTTAATTGCGGTCTTATCCGTTTTTATGATATTTAGCTTTGCCGTTTCGGCAGAGGAACCGTCGGTAGATACCTACGGTGTTAAAATAACCGTAAACGGACTTGACGATGTAAGGGACTTTTTTATAGCCAAGGGTGAATTTGACAGCTATAAAGAAATAAAAACCAACGGCTATATCGTCCGTGTAACCGAAAACAAGATAGCGGATAAATATAGTTATACCTATACCGTTTCATCTTCCGGTATGCATACCGTTCTTGTGCGATATAAGGACGGCAGAGAATATGTTTTTCATAAGGAGCTTACTGTCGACGAGCCTGAATTTATCACCAACGGCTTACAGGTAACGGTGGGTAATATCCCCGATGTCAAGGTGATACGTACCGCTTACGGCGAGTATTCGACCCCCGGTGAGACCAAGCGTGTCGAGGGTTCAAGGAGCTATTCGAGTAAAGCTGACATCAAAGGACAGGAAAGCTACAAGCTCCAGTACCGCAAGGAGGGAACGGTTACTATAGCCGTAGAATACAACAACGGCTATATCAAGGTTTTCCACTACAACGTACAGAAAAAGACACCTGCCGTAGAGCAGCAGGGTAACACTGTCAGCTTCGGCAATCTCGACGGTCTTGTAATGATCCGTTATGCTATGGGCGAGTATTCATCTTCCTCTGAGATAAAGGCGGCAGGGGGAAAGGTCATAAAGCCTGACTCCATAGTTGACGGCAAGATAACCGTATCCGATCTTGAAAACGGAATATATACCTTCTCGGTACAGTATGACGATGAATCATATAACTACTATACAATAAAAATTGAGAACTTACCCGGCAGAATAGTATGCTGGGGCGACTCTCTTACCCACAGCGTACTTACCGGCTTTAAGGATCTTGTCGAATTTTCCTATCCCAGAAGACTGTCACAGCTTAGCGGTATGGAGGTAAAGAACTACGGTATAGGAGCAGAAAGAGCAGAGCATATCGCAAGACGTCAGGGAGGACTTGTTCTCGGAGTCAAACCTGTTACTATACCTGCAACTACCACCCCCGTAGCCATAGAACTGGTATCCGATCTTAAAGGAACATCCGCAGGTGTTGCCAGATGGGGACTTGCGG
This sequence comes from Clostridia bacterium, assembly GCA_017398145.1. Classification (GTDB taxonomy): domain Bacteria; phylum Bacillota; class Clostridia; order Oscillospirales; family CAG-272; genus RGIG7300. The sequence goes on along the minus strand of JAFQHD010000188.1, from coordinate 4,238 downwards.
GGATAAATCCTGTTATCATCGGCGGAGTGGAGGGACAGATAAGCCGAAACGGAAATACAGTCTATTTTACCCGCAGCGAGGCGGGAGAGGCTGTGACCGTCAAGGGCATTTCTACGGTGTACACCTTTGCTATGCTGGACAAGAGAGATAATGACATAATGGTAGTCTGGGCGGGACATAACAACGATTATGTGAACGGTCAGGGTTATATGCTCATAGATACCATAGATAAGATGATAAAATACCACGGAAGTGACAGATACGTTGTTGTCGGTATGACTGCAGAGCGCAGAGCTCCTGCATACAAGGATATCAATGCGGCGCTCAAGGAGCATTACGGTGACAAGTTTGTTGATGCTCAGCCCTATCTTGCCGATCCCGCAAGACTGACCGAGCTTGGAATTACTCCTACTGCAAAGGATCTTGAGTATCTTTCCAAGGGCTGGACTCCTCCCTCACTTCTTGCGGCAGATGATCTTCATCTCAATCAGGAAGGCTATGATATTATAGCTGAGCTTGTGTATGAGAAGATAGTTGAGCTTGGATATCCTCTCTATCCCATTGATAAAACGAACAAGCAATATACCCTTACCCTTGACATGGGCGATGGTAACAAGCTCGAATACGGCATCAATACGGGAGACCACTATTATGACGTGATCCCCGAGTGTCCAATCCCCGAAAGAGAAGGATACCGATTCTTAGGTTGGACCAACGAATACGGCAATACCTTGAGTTTTATTGAATACGTACACGATACCTATACTTACAGATGCGATACTACCTTCACCGCAAAGTGGGAAAAGAAGGCAGACGAGGTGTATTATTCAATAAACTTTGATCCTGCGGGCGGAGTAATGGACGAGGGCTGTGCTACCTCGTATCCGATACGAAACGGCGAATATTACTATCAGGCAATACAAAAGTACCCCACCGCCACAAAGGAGGGTTACACCTTCGGCGGCTGGTGGATAGCGGAGTATAATTATCTCCTGACACCCACCAATTTTTACTACGATTGGTACGCAATATATAAGGACTGTACCTTCACCGCAGTATGGAATTAGAACGAAAATGTGAATTTTCTATAAAGACCTTGACATTTATTCTGTTTTACTGTATAATCATATGACACATGGTTTTTTTCAAACTAAGGAAGGAGGAGACCGTAAATGCTTAGAACTTATCAGCCTAAGAAGCGCCAGAGAAAGAAGGAGCACGGCTTCAGAAAGAGAATGGCTACCGCTAACGGTAGAAAGGTCCTCAAGAGAAGACGCGCTAAGGGCAGAGCAAGATTAACTTATTAATCTACACTAATAATTTCCGTTACAGAGAGCCGTTTTACATGGCTCTCTGTGCGGTATACGGGTGCAAAATATGAAATATGTTGCAATCGGCGAAAACCATCTTTACTCCAAGGCATACGCCAGGGGTAAAAAGCATGTGGGACGCTTAGCCGCAGTTTATATATTGCCCGACCTTGCCGCGCGGAAGTTCCAGAAGGCACATCCGCAAAAAATCAAGATCAACCGCATAGGACTGACCGTTTCAAAGAAGCTGGGCTCTGCTGTCGTCCGTAATCGCACCAAGCGTATTATCAGAGAGGCGTACCGAGCAGTAGACCGTGAACGCAGTGTGAAGTGCGGTTTTTTAATTGTCATAGTGGCAAGAGGGGCAGCGACCGAAGCTAAGTCCTACCATATGAAAAAAGAATTGGAAAAGGCTCTTGAACGCCTTGGTATGCTGACACAATGAAGCATATATTTATTGCTATAGTCAAGTTTTACCGCAAGTTCATATCACCACTAAAAAAACCATGCTGCAGATTTACACCGACCTGCTCTCAGTACGCGATAGAGGCGTTTGAGGAATGGGGAGCAGTCGTGGGATTAGGGCTCAGCATATGGCGAATACTGAGATGCAACCCTTTTTGCAAGGGTGGGTATGACCCTGTTCCAAAGAGAAATCGTAAATGACGGCTTTGCTGTCGATAGAATTAATTTACAGATCGTGTAATTCCGGGGCGAGTCGCCCCAGCCATAATCGAGTGTGAAGAAATCTTAAGGATTTTGTTTTGTGCCCGATTTGAGCAAATCAATATATCAAGATAAAGGAAATTGGTATAATGAACAAATTTAAACTTAACAAAAAAAGCACGGTGCGTGTTATAGCCGTTATGGCTATGTTCCTTCTGCTTTCGGTTACCCTTATCGGCTGTGTTTCACAGCCTGTAGCACAGGGCTCCGAGGCAGCGGGCGAGACCTACACACCGGCAAACGGCCTTTGGGAGAAGATAGCAATACCCTTCGGATGGATAATCAGCGTATGCTATAAGCTTATACCCAACTACGCCGTAGCTCTGCTTATCTTCGCTGTTGTAATGAAGGTCATTCTTTTCCCCTTCGGTATCAAGCAGCAGAAGAATTCCATGAAGCAGGCATCTCTTAGACCCAAGGAAATGGCTATCCGTAAGAAGTATGCCGGCAGAAACGATCAGGCTACACAGCAGAAGGTTCAGCAGGAGATAATGGACCTGTACCAGAAGGAGAACTTCAATCCCATGGGCGGTTGTCTGCCCCTGCTTCTCCAGTTCCCCATACTTTTGGCGCTCTTCAGCGTTATCCGTAACCCTCTTCGTTATATCACCGGACTCAGTGTATCCGAGATCGGTGCTATCGGTAACAGACTTATAAGCGAAGGCGTAGGTACGGTCAGAAAGTTTGCAACGGGAGACCTTGAGATACTCAAGCTTATAAAGGATCCCGAAAACTTTGAGATAATAGCAGACATAGCTCCGGACAAGCTTGGTGCAGTTTCCGATCTACCCAACCTTACCATCTTCGGCGGTCTTGATCTGTCAGCAACTCCCGAGCTTAAGTTCAATATCCTTATACTCATACCTATCGTTACCTTCATCACCGTATTTTTAAGTATGAAGCTGACGAAGAAGCTCTCCTATCAGCCCGAGCAGACGGGTGATGCAAAGACCTCCGGTATGATCATGGACCTCATGATGCCTGCAATGAGTACATGGTTCACGTTTATGTATCCCGCGGTTCTCGGTCTTTACTGGATATTCCAGAATCTTTTAGGCGTTCTTCAGCAGCTTATTCTTAAGAAGATGTATCCCATCCCCGTATTTACCGAGGAGGACTACAAGAAGGCCGAGCAGGAGCTTATGGGCAAGAACAAGGAAAAGAAAAAGAAGCCCCAGGGTCCCCAGAAGCGTCATCCCAGATCTCTTCATCATATAGATGACGACGATATGGAGGTAATGGAGACCAAGCCCGAGACCAACACAAAGAAAAATGATTCTATAATCGAGTCTGCGCCCTTAAAGGACGAGACCGACGGAAAGGAAAACTAAGATGCAGCAGGAAATTATCGCTACAGGCAGAACCATAGAGGCGGCTATCGCCAGCGGTGCCGAGCAGCTTGGAGTGCCTGTTACCAACGTAGATCACGAGGTTCTTGAGTACCCCAAGAAGGGTTTCTTAGGCTTCGGTGAGGTGGATGCCAAGGTAAGAGTATTCACCGTGGCAAGAGCTGATCTTACAGCTCTCAACTTTGTAAACACATTGCTTGACAATCTCGGTCTTGATGCCGAGGCAGAGCTTTGCGCTGACAATATCAGTAATGGCGACCGTATGATAAATATCACGGGCGAGAGTGCAGGTATCCTTATCGGACACCACGGCGAGACCCTTGAGGCTCTCCAGTATCTCTGCAACCTTGCGGCTAACCGTAAGTGCGATGCAGACGGTCTTGAACATATCAAGATGACAGTTGATATCGAGAACTACAGAAGCAGAAGAGAGCAGACCCTTCGCCGTCTGGCAAGAGGCGTTGCTCAGAAGGTGCTTAAGTACAAGAAGGCTATCACTCTTGAGCCTATGAGCCCTTACGAAAGAAGGATCATCCATGCTGAGATCCAGAACTTCAAGGGCGTTACCACCAACTCTATCGGTACAGATAACAACCGCCGTGTCGTTGTGGCTCTCGAGAGCAACAGAGGCAGAAGGTCTCACAAGCCCAAGACCGAAGCTGCCGTAGCAACAGAAGAATAATAATGAGAATGCACTCCGTAAGGGGTGCATTTTCAGTTTGATGACAAAGTCATCAAACTGACCAGAGGCTGAGAAACGAAGTGGATATTTTGTGAAATCCTTTTCGTCGGCGTACTAAGTACGACAGAGAAGGATTTCGCAAAAAGCAAGCAACTGCAAGGAAAACTCGAT
>JAFQHD010000017.1 GCA_017398145.1 Clostridia bacterium | reverse complement strand
TGTGCCGTCGTTGTATCTTACGAGTACGGTGTAGTAGCCGCCTGCCTTAAGTGTGTATGTGTATTCGGAGGTACCAGCAAGCTTTTCGGGAGTAAGACGAACCACTGCGTTGTTCTTGACATCTGCATATGTGTTGTAGTCACCGAGAGCGATGAATACGTCCTTAACATCTTCCATACCGGATACGGTAAGGTTAGGACCGTCTGCTGTTACCTTAAGAGTATCAACGGGAGCGTTAAGTGCGGGAATTATCTCTTCTTCAACAGTACCGCAGCCGCGACGGCAGGATCTTGTCTTAAGACCGTTCTCGGTATCTGTTGCTTCCTTTACTACCTCCCATGCCTTCCAAGCGTGACCCATAGCTGCGATCGCTTCGGTCTTTGTGCCGCCGCAGTTTGCACAGGTATATGTCTTTGTACCTTCCTCGGTACAGGTAGGAGACTTGGTAGTTGAACCTTCGTCAAATGCATGCTCAAGCTTTGCTATCTCTTCGGTGTAGGTATCACCGCAGTTGATACAGGAGTATGTCATTTCGCCTGCCTTGCCGCAGGTAGGAGCGAGAGTTTCGCTGCCAACATACTCGTGATCAAGCTTTGCGATCTTTTCGGTGTAGCTGTCACCGCAACGGCAGGTGTAGGTGATAACACCCTCAGCCGTACAGGTTGCAGCCTTTGTGATCTTGGATGTGTACTTATGGGTATGCTCGCCCTCGTCCTCCCAAACTGCTACGAATGTAACGTCGGAGTCGAAGTTGAATGTGTCAGCTGTATTGAGCATATAGTCGCCGCAGTACCAGCCGACAAGCTCTGTACCCTCAAGGGTTGCCTGAGGATTATTTCCAACTACTTCAGCATAGGTCTGACCCTTCTGAATGATGAAGGATGTGGAGCCTATCTTTGAGCCCTCGCCTGCATCAAAGGTTACCTTGTAGCCGAGAGCTTCGAGCTCACGGTAGATGGTCTCTCCGCAGAAGAGACAAGCAGCGGAAAGCTTACCTGCCTTTGTAGCTGTAGGTTCGGTATGCATTTCCCAGTCGGTCGCATAGTGGCCTTCGTTGTATACCATCTGGTCGTTCATAACCTTACCGCAGGTACCGCAGTATGCGATAGCGTGGCCTGCCGTAGTACAGCTGAGCTGTGTTGTCTCATATCTGCCAACGTGACAAGCGTGGGTCACCTGACCGATATTAGCTCTGATATAGGGGAATATACCTGCGCCGTCACAGGTTACGTAGTCGAATACCATACATCCGCGAACGCCTTCACGGGCAATGATCTCGAACTTATAGGAAAGGGATTCGGGGTCCTCGTAGGATAAGAATCCACCGCCTGAGGGATTATACAGATAAGGAGCCTTAGAAACATCGTCCCAGTATCTTGTGTAGCCGTTCTTGTTGATATAAGCTGCTACAAGCAGATCGTAATGGAGGTTACTTGCCTGAAGATCTGCACGCTGGAAGAGACCGTGATTTATGTTAGCGGCACCGAACCACTCTCTTGAATAGAGACCCATACCGGAAACGATCTTGTCAGCGGGAATACCGAGACCCTTGTAGAGAAGAATGTCGCCCTGAACAGAGCCGCCTGTAGGAACGTGTCCGTAGGGGTCAATGTTGTCGTAGGGAGGAGTGTGGTGATGTGTATAGGGAACTGCTGTACCGCAGTAGAGGTCGTAGTTCATGATGTTGAAGTAGTCAAGGTACTGTGAACAAGCAACCAAGTCATACTTCTCACAAGCCCAGCTTGCAGCGGGAGTTGCGATGGAAAGGATATATTCCTTACCTCTCTGAGCCTCAAGTACGTTCAATCTTGCCTTGACCTCACCGAGGAAGAGTGCAAAATCGTCCTTAAGTGTAAGGTCAGAGGGGAACTCGAAGTCGATATCAAGACCGTCGAAGTTGTGGGCGGTGATTGCACCTACCATATGGTTTGCAAACTCTGCACGGTTTGCGGGAGTTGCGATCCAGTTTTCAAAGTCCTTGATATTTCTGTTGAAGATGGTAAGAACTATCTTGATGTTGGGGTTCTGAGCCTTTGCTCTCTGCCACATATTAGATGCCTGAGCAAAATAAGGCTTATCAAAGGGATAGTTACCGGGGCCCTTGTCGATAGCCGGACCGAGGTAGTTAAGAACGTCGATGTATCTGATATCACCGTCGGTGTACATAACGTCCTTATTGATGTATGCGATAACCTGCTGCTGTACCATTGCGGTAGAAGCTTCCTTTTCGGAAATTGCACAGTACTTACACTTTCTTTCAACCTCTGTGCCGTTACCTGTCTGCTTCCATGCGCCGAAGTCATGACCGGTCTTTTCGTACTCGATATTGGAGGTCCATTCACAAACCTCACAGATCTGTGTGAAGAAGCCGCCCTCAGTACAGTTGGATACCTTCTTGAATGCAGAAAGCACGTGGTCGGAATGAAGTTCCCACTTGGGAGAATAAGATGTATTCGCAGTGTAAGAATAGTATTCTTCATCAAATACTAATTCTGCACCGGTAGCATCGTTGAACCAGCCTCTGAAGGTATAGCCGGGACGGGTAGGAACAGGCATCTCACCGATAGCGTCTGCTATCTTATCGCCGTAAGCGATAGTAAAGCTCTGCTCGGATGCGTCAAGATAACCCTCCATTGCGTTGAAGGCTATGGTATATTCCTTTGCGGAGGATACGGGAGCGGACCACTGTGCGTAAAGCACAAGCGCATCACTTGAGTCACAATCTGTGATGACTGCACCTGCCGCATAAGAGGTACCTGTACCGTCGGGCTTGGTGTTCCAGCCTAAGAATCTGCCGCTGTCCTTTACGAAAGCGTTGTTGCGTACTGTATAGTCAGCAAAATCATAAAGAGTAGGACCTTCCCAGGTCATATACTCGGTAATATCGTTACCTACACCGCCGTTAGCCTTATAGATAACTGCAGGCTCCCAAACGGCTGTGAACTTCATACCGCTCTCGCCGTAGGAGGTTACTGCGCACTCAAAGTCGGACCACTGGTAGGTGTAATCGTTAAATATAGGGATCTCAAGCCAGGTGTTTCTGGACTCAAATCTTACGATATTACCGCTGTCTGCAAATACACGTCCGTAAAGCTCGTTGCCGTCCTCGTCGGTAAGCTGACGTGCGCCTGCCTTGTAGGGAGCGTTCTCACCGTCGGGAATATAGAAGTTAGCAAAGCTTGTTGTATCATGCTTGTCGTTGCTGTAGTTAACTACGAACTCTTCCTGAATATCACTCTTGCTAACGGGGAAGGTACCGCCGTTGGCGTCGTAGATAACGGGGTTACCCCAGATACAGTAAAGAGTCGTGGGAGCATTAGCGGTATATCTCTCGTGATAGGAGGTACCGTTGCCGCGTCCGATGGGAAGCTCGTTGGTGTTCCACTCAACGAATACCATAAGGTTAGCGATATCTCCGGCTACACCGGGATTCATACCGTAGTTAGCCTGAATATCAGACTTGTGGTGGAAGAGTTCAAGGTCCACTGCGGGGAACTTATAGAGCTTCTGTGTGTTGCCCCAACCCTGATGACCGGGATGAAGGGTTACTTCATACGCCCAGGAAGCATAGAGGGTTGCAGAGCTGTTAACAAGGATAGGATTCTGAACACCTACGGGGTAGGTGATATTACCCTTGTCGGCATCCTCTTTATTGAATGCCCAGCCACGGAACACCATGCCCGGCTTAGAGGGCTGATGGTCGGTAAGATAGATGAGTGTACCTTTGTTAACGGTAATATCCGCAGGGGGATTATAACCGCCGTTGAGGTCAAAGCTGATGGTGGCAGTGTCTGCTGCACTTACGGGGATTGCAAAGCTGATGCAACCCAGCAGCATAATAACTGTCAGAAACAATGATGTGATGCGTTTGGTTTTTGACATAACGACTCCTTTTTTTGCACTGTGTGCATATTTTGAATATATTTTACAGCATTTTTACCAAAATGTAAAGTGTAAATGGATATAATATGTATAATTTGTTGAATCTATACAATTATTTAATTCTCTTTTGTGCAAAGAGGCAAACTGTCTTGAAAAATGGCCGACGGTATGTTATTATAATATGTAAGGAAGTGATAATATGAAGCACGTATATATGTACTCAGACGGAGCCTGCAAGGGCAATCCCGGACCGGGGGGATGGGGAGCTATAATCGTATATAATAATGTAGAAAAGGAGCTGTCGGGCGGCGAAGCTAATACCACCAACAATCGTATGGAGCTTTCCGGAGCAATAGCCGGACTTAAGGCTTTAAAAGAGCCCTGTGAGGTTACCCTTACCAGTGATTCAAAATATCTCGTTGACGGTATAACCAAGGGCTGGGCTGTGGGCTGGAGAAAAAACGGTTGGCGCAAGGCAGATAAAAAGCCTGCCCTTAACCCCGACCTTTGGTCAGAGCTGCTTGATCTGCTTGAGATACACAGGGTAGAGCTTGTATGGGTCAAGGGTCATGCAGGGCATCCCTATAATGAGCGCTGTGACTCTCTGGCAGTGGCGCAAAGCGAGGCATATTCAAAAAGTTAAAAAAACTTTCTGAAATCTGTTGAAAAAATAAATTAATTGGTGTACAATATTCTATTGGAATATTATATTTATATAAGAGGAAAATAGATGAACAAAAGGATCTATGCGGACAATGCAGCTACTACACCCGTATTACCCCAGGTAGTGGATGCTATGCTTCCGTATTTTACAGACAACTGGGGAAACCCCTCAAGTCTTTATTCTGTGGGTAACAGAGCCAAGGCCGCCCTTGAGGATACAAGAGCAAGAATTGCTGCACAGCTCGGCTGTGAGGCAAATGAAATATATTTTACCTCCTGCGGCACCGAGGCCGATAACTGGGCTATTAAGGGAACTGCCCATGCAAAGCAGGCTAAGGGCAAGCATATTGTTTGCTCGGCATACGAGCATCATGCGGTGACTCATACCATGAAGACCTTGAAGAAGGACGGCTTTGAGATCACCTATGTCAAGCCTACACCCGAGGGCATCATAACCCCCGAGGCAATAAAAGAGGCGATCCGTGAGGATACTATCCTTGTATGCGTAATGTACGCAAACAACGAGATCGGCACTATCAATCCCATTGGCGAGATCGCAGAGATCACCCGTGAGAAAAAGATAACCTTCTTTTCCGACGGTGTTCAGGCGGTGGGACATATTCCGGTGAATGTCAAGGAGCTGGGTGTTGATATGCTCTCTCTTTCGGGACACAAGTTCAACGCACCCAAGGGTGTCGGCGCTCTCTATATCAGACGAGGACTCCGTGTTGACCCCTTTATGGACGGCGGCGGACAGGAGAGAAACAAGCGCGGCGGTACCGAAAACCTTCCTTATATTATAGGTATGGCAAAGGCACTGGAAATGGCGACAGAGCGTTTCTCCGAAAACGAAAAGCTTACCGCTATGCGTAACAGACTGGCCGAGGGACTTTCAAAGATCCCTTACTCCAGAGTAAACGGAAGCCTTGAGCACAGACTTCCCGGAAATATAAACGTTGCATTTGAATTTGTAGAGGGAGAGAGCCTTCTTCTGTTGCTTGATGCCAACGGCATCTGCGCTTCCACAGGCTCTGCCTGCTCTTCCACGTCACTTGAGCCCTCCCACGTGCTTCTTTCCATCGGAGTACCCGTAGAGATCGCACACGGCTCACTGAGATTCTCACTTTCACACGATAATACCGATGCGGATGTTGACTATATCCTTGAGACAGTTCCCAAGGTAGTGGAGAGACTCCGTATGATGAGCCCGCTTTACGATGCGGCAGAAAGGAAATAATATGTACAGCGAAAAGGTAATGGACCATTTCTCCAATCCCAGAAATGTGGGTGAATTGGAGAATGCAGATGCTATCGGCGAGGTAGGCAATGCTACCTGCGGCGATATTATGAGAATTTATCTCAAGATAGACAACAATATCATCACAGACGTATCCTTCAAGACCTTCGGATGCGGTGCGGCTATTGCCACATCCTCTATGGCAACCGAGCTTATCAAGGGTAAGAGCATCGAGGAGGCTCTCGAGCTTACCAACAAGGCGGTCGTTGAAGCTCTTGACGGACTTCCTCCTCAGAAGATCCACTGCAGTGTGCTTGCAGAGGAAGCTGTAAAGAAGGCAATTGCCAACTACTATGACAAGATGGGTATCGAACACGATATAATGAAGGGCTGCGACGGTTGTTGCGATCACTGTCATCACCATCATAACGAGGACTAAAATATGCGTATACTGCTTGGGATGAGCGGAGGCGTTGACAGCACTTATGCAGGCGCGCTGCTTTCACAGGAGGGTTACGAGGTTGAAGCAGCGGTGCTGGTAATGTCGGAGCATACCGACACCGGCGCCGCTTTACGCTCTTGTGAGGAATTAGGTATTAAGCTCCATATCATTGATGCAAGAGAAGCTTTTGAAAAATACGTGGTTGACGATTTTGTAGAACAGTACTCCAAGGCAAGGACCCCCAACCCCTGTGTAATGTGTAATCGTTATGTCAAGATAAAGCTTCTCTGCGACTATGCAAAAGCTAACGGCTTTGACAGGGTAGCCACCGGACATTACTGTAATATATATAAGGAAGAAAACCGTTACTGTGTAACGATGGCACAGGATAAACGTAAGGATCAGAGTTATATGCTGTGGCAGCTGACCCAGGAGGAGCTGTCTATGCTGTATACGCCCTTATCTCTTAAAAGCAAGGCGGATGCGTATACGTTGGCGAAAGAAAGAGGTTATTCCTCGGCTGATTCCAAGGAGAGTCAGGAGATATGCTTTATTCCGGACAACGACTATGCTTTCTTTATAGAAAAGCGTATAGGTAAATTTCCCGAGGGGGATTTTGTTGATTCAGACGGAAATGTCGTAGGTAGGCATAAGGGGCTGATCCACTATACCATCGGTCAACGCAAAGGTCTCGGACTTTCTATGAAGGTCCCTGTATTTGTAACGGAAATAGATCCTGTCACTAATACCGTTAAGGTAGAGCCTGCAGGAAGGGAATATAAAAACGGTTTTATGGCTGATACACTCAATTTTCAATTGGAAACAGAGCCCGAAGACGGAGAAATAAGAGAAAAAGAGTATCTTGTCAAGATAAGATATGCAGCAAAGCCGGCAAAGGCAATTGTCAGATATAGTAAGAATATGGCAGAGGTTTCCTTTGCCGAACCCCAACGGGCGGTAACTCCGGGGCAGAGTGCTGTATTTTATGACGGAGAGCATGTAGCTTTCGGCGGTTTTATATGTTGATTATCAACAAAACGACAAAAAAGCGAAAAAAGTGCTTGACATTTGAGTACCGACACGCTATAATATAAAAGCTGCGCCACACAAGGCGAGGCAAGCATCAAGAAAATAACCTCAAAAAAACTTGAAAAAGTTTCGAAAAAGGGGTTGACAAATGAAACTTGATGTTGTATAATAGTCAAGCTGTCGCGATGACAGCGAAGCGATCCTTGAAAATTGAACAACAAAGATGAGTACAAGCACGAAGGTATAGATATACTGTGTGTGAAGGAAAATCTCGTCAAGCAAAATCCTTTATGGAACATTAAATAAAAGAGCAAACAAACTTATAAATTTTTTTAGAGAGTTTG
>JAFQHD010000187.1 GCA_017398145.1 Clostridia bacterium | reverse complement strand
CCTGCATATACTTCAGCACCGCAGGCAGAACTCCGCAGGCACCGCAGTTAGGTGCGGTAACTATAAGACCGCAGTCGGCGTTCTGCTCGCTTACCGCAAAGGCATAGGAGCAGACCAGACGGTTTTCCTTGGTCTGAGGGCTTTCGTCTATGTGACGCTGGCTATGAAGCTTCTGAGCCTTTCTTTTTACACCTAAGCCCCCGGGCAGCTCTCCCGTGTGGATAAGACCCTGACGGATAGCATCGGTCATCGTATGCCATACCTCCGAGAGATAGTCCTTAAAGTCCTCGTCCTCGTGCATGAACACGTAGTCGGAAAGACGGATATTACGGTGAGCGCAATAGTCCATTATCTCGGTAAAACTTTGTTCGGTATATACCTCGCGGGGAACGGCACTTTCATCCCCCTCTATGCGTATCTCTCCTCCGCCTATACTCATAAAGGTTCTTTGTCCTATCAGTTCTCCATCCTTAAATGCAGATATCTTTAAGGTGTTAGGGTGAGGGAGGATCTCTGTTTCCATATCAAAAATTATTTCGGTCTCTATGGTGGTAAGGATATCGGATATAGCCCTGTCGGTGCCGTGCCCCCTGCCTGTTTTGGCAAGAGAGCCGTAGAGTATTACCTCAAAGCGGTCGGCGCAAGGATAGGTGAGCAGCATTTTTTCTGCGGCAAAGGCAGGTCCCATGGTATGGGAGCTAGAGGGTCCGATTCCTATTTTATAAAGATTGCGTACAGATTTCATTTTGTAAAATCCTTTCCTTTACTGTTTATAGTGTACCACAAAAGAAAAATAATTGCAATATTGATAAATATATGATATAATCTATCCAATAACTAAAAGGAAGAATTTATGCTTAAGAATTTTATTTTCGATTTAGGTCATGTTTTGACTCCCTTTGAGGCATATGACCTGACAAGGGTTTACGTAAAGGACGAAAGCAAGGTTGCTCTTGTGGCAGAGACGGTGTTTGACCGTCTTTACTGGGACCGCCTTGATGCGGGAACCATAGAGGATGACGAGGTGAAGGCGGGCTTTCTTTCAAGACTGCCGAAGGAGCTTCACGGGGCTGCCCTTGATGCCTATAACAACTGGATAATCAATCTTCATCCTACCCCCGGAATGTGCGAGCTGGTACGTGAGCTTAAGGCTAAGGGCGGAAGAATATTTCTTCTGTCAAACACAAGCGTTGATCTCTATAATAATTATCACAGAAGTCCTTGGATGAAGGAGCTTTTTGAAATTTTTGACGGACTTATAGTTTCGGGAGTTATCAAGAAAACAAAGCCGAATAAAGAGATATACGAATATGCTCTTGATACATATAAGCTCGATGCATCCGAGACCATATTCATTGACGATAACGAAAAGAATATCGAGGGCTGCCGTGCCGTTGGTATAGAAGGATACCTCTTTGACGGAGATGCCCAAAAGCTGAAAAAATATCTGGAGACAAGATGAAAAAAACCAAAAAAATAATTCTTGAGATCATAGCATTTATAGTGGCTCTTACGGTGTTGTTGGGTGTCACCTCATATCTCGGTTACAGATATATGCCCGATCGTCGCGATTACGGTGCTACCTGGAACATGTATCTTAAGGAAAAAGAAAACAGCATAGACCTTATGGTGGTGGGCTCTTCTATGGCATATTGCGACGTTATCCCTGCAAGGATATACGAAAATACGGGACACACCACCTACGTACTTTCCGCTCCCTATATGATGCCGGATACCATGTATTATTATATAAAGGAAGCGCTTAAGACTCAGTCTCCCGAGGTTATAATGCTTGAGGCCACTTCGTTTTTCTTTACAATAAACGAGGCGGATTATTATAAGGTCAATATAGGCTATATGCCCTATTCCCTCAACCGTCTTGAGGCAACTCTGTTTGCCGCACCGAAAAGCGAAAAGCTGGGACTTCTGTTCCCCCTCTTTAACTATCACGAAAGATGGGAGCAGTATACTCTTAAACAGCACCTCGAACCCCGACCCGATTCGGTCAGCGATATCATGGCGGGCTATACCTATCTCGGCACGGCCGAGCCGCAGACCGAGCGCTTTGAGAGAGATTTCCTCTGTACCGAGGAGGAATACCGCCAAAACCTCAGTTATCTTAACAGGATAAAAAAGCTCTGTCACGAAGAGGGAATAGAGCTTGAGCTTTTTGTGGTTCCTGCATGTGAGTATCTTTCCCCTGAGCTTAGCGAAGGACTTAAGGAAACGCCCGGAGAGACTAAGCTTGTAAACTTTAACGATCATTTTGACGAAATAGGCTTTGATCTTGAAACAGACTTCTTTGACAAGAGACACGTAAACTTTAACGGTGCAATAAAGTTCTCCGACTATCTGTCGGAATATATCGAAGAAAACTATGAGCTGCCGGGCAATGAGCACGACGAAAAATTATGGGAAGAAAGGGTAGAGTATATAAATGAAAAATTATCATGATATTCATTCCCACAGCTATTATTCGGGTTGTGGAAGAGACGATCCCCGTGTTATGATAGAGGCGGCAATAGCCGGTGGTATAACCCACTTCGGCATCTCTGATCATAACTACGGCGTAGGTGATCGAAAAGCTGAATATATAGCAGAGCTGAGCAGCTTGAGAGAAGAATATAAGGACCTTATAAGTCTTCTTATCGGTATTGAAATATCCACGCTTCCCGGAAAAACTCCGCCTGAGGACGAAAAATATACAGAGCTTGACTACTGTCTTATAGAGGAAACGGATTGTGACAATACCGTTGTCACGGATATCGTGGAATACGGCAGCCGTTTTGACTGTCCTGCAGGTATCGCTCACACTGACCTGTTCGGCTATTGTGAAAAGAAGGGTCTTGATCCCCTTACGTTTTTTAAGCGTATGGCAGAGGCAGGGATGTTCTGGGAGATGAACGTAAGCTACGATTCCATACACCATTACCGTGAACACGAGTACGTCAAGGAATTTATGCGTAACGAAGAACAGCAGCGTATTATAAGAGAGAGCGGCGTCCGTGTTACCGTAGGCTTTGACGGACACAGAGTGGAGGATTATCTTCCCGAGCGTGTTCGCGCAATGAATGACTTTTTGAGAGATAAGATATATGCATAATAAAAATCTGTTGCCAAAAGCAACAGATTTTTGTTATATATTAACTTGGAATATAATTCTCGAATATCGGTATCGCACCGTTTTTGTGGGCTATGACATGGTGTGCTCTTTTACGGCAGGTCCAATTAAGCTCAAGGGGCTTGTATAATGCTCTGCAGAGCCTTACGGAGGCTTTGCCCGTGTCCTGAACGCGGTAGGCGATAAAATGTGGCTTGGTGATAAAGTTGGTCAGCAGATTTCGGAGCCCAAAATCAAGAGCCCTGTGCAGGGTATCTCCGTTTTTTCTTAAAAATCCCGACAACTGACCTCTCATTATGTGAGGATGTTTTTTACGCAGATGCCTTACGGCTCTGGGGTCAAAGGATTGTATAGCGTATATACCCACGTATCCCTCAAGCTCCTTTAATACGGTATCTGCAAGCTCCCCGTAGTTGTCATTATCGACCTTAAGCTCTATAAGCAGAGGCACCTTGCCCTCGATCTCTCTCAATACCTCCGAGAAAAAGGGAATACGTTGGTCTGTACCTTCAAGGGTATATTTTTTGATATCGGAGTCGTGAATATCGGTTATATTTATAGCTGCTCCCGCCGTGCGGCGAAGAGAGGTATCGTGGATGATTACGGGAGTGCCGTCTGAGGACAGATGGATATCAAGCTCTATTCCGTAGCCCTTTTCCGCTGCAATACGGAATGCCGCCATAGAGTTTTCGGGAATGCCGTTTTTCTTGTCGTGCAGCCCTCTGTGGGCGTAGATATATTTCCTTATCTCTGCCTCCAGAGGATGCTTTTTGCCCGAAGGCTTTATCATGGTCACCCATGACAAAAGCGATAAGAGTATCAGACCCAAAAGGATATAAACAATTATCATCAATCGTTAAATCTGAATAGCTTTTTAGCTATCTTATAACCTCCTATGCTTATGGTCCTGCCTGCCTTTCCGGGGAATGTGGTAAGGATGCTCATAGAGGCATACTTCATATGACGGTAGAGCACGGGATCCTTTTCCTTTATGCGCTTCCACATGGTCTTGCACATCTGAAGCTTTTCGGGTGTGTTTGCCATCTGCAGATATACTGCGGTTACCGTGACCAGAAGGGCGATGTGGTGATATATCACTCGAGCTAATTTCTTGCTCTGTCGCCCGATGGCAGGCATGTTGAAGTGATCTACCACGAGCATAGTTACCCTGTATTGCTGGTCTAT
>JAFQHD010000186.1 GCA_017398145.1 Clostridia bacterium | reverse complement strand
GTTCGATGAAGCTAAGGAAAAGTATAAGGTATCTCAGGAGAGCCTTGACAAGATCGCAGAGCTTGATGACTATGTAATCGAGCACTTCAGACTGGCATTCGGTAACCGTATCGTTAAACAGCTTAAGGACTTCGTTCCTGCATACGTAGGCTGTGGCGGTACTGAGATCGACGGTCTTGACTACGTATTAAAGCAGAAGGTATTCAGAAAGTTTGAGAGCTTGAACCTCTCCTTTATTCGTGACGAGATCGACGGCCTTATCAGCTATATGGATAAGATGTTCGGTAAGCAGAACATGCAGGAGTCCAAGGAATACCTCCTCAGACTTAAGAAGCTGTACTAATTCGTAATTCGTAATGCGTAATTAAGGAAGAAAATAGTGTTTTAACACTATTTTCAACATTAATTATTCTTATTCACCATTCATTATTCATTTTTGGCGAAGCCAAGTATAAGGAGATCACAAAGTGTCTAAACAGATAGATTCGGTATATGATTCATACTATGAAAATTTTGTCTCTATGATAGAGAGCGATGAGTTCTACAGCTATGTCATGGAGAATATCGGTGCGGGTACCAACAAGATCTCCTTTTATCAGAAAAAAAAGGATAAGAAGATCGATGTCCGCTGGATAGAGCAGATAGAGAACTGTATCGTTGAGCTTGATACCATCATCCGTAACCCCCGTCGTTTTATCGTACAGGAGGAGGAGATAGTTCCTATCGAGAAGGCTCGCCGTATCACCAACGAGTCGGTGCGCCACCTTGCACAGCACACCAACCTTATAGCAAGAGTTGACGGTGACAGAGTTACCCCTAACGAGATACTCAATGTGTACCGTGAGGAGAGCTTTGATATTTACGAGAACCGTTTTATTTATACGCTTTTAGGTAAGGTTGAAGAGTTCGTTGAGAGCCGCCGTAAGGTTCTCTACGGTATAACCGATGATGAAGAGGTTGCCGAGCTCGGTATGGAGGGCAGCTTTAATAACGGAAGTGAGGATGTCACATATAAGCTGGAGATATCCGCTACCAACAAGACCTCTATGATCGATATGGATACCAGTCGTATGAGCATTTTTGCCCGTATCGACCGTCTTTCCCATATCATCCGTGAGTTCCGAGGTTCTGCATTCGCCCGTTCTATGAGAGGTTCTGCACCCGTTCGTCCTCCCATTATGAGAACCAACGTAATTCTTAAGGACCCCAACTTTAAAAAGGCTCTTGTCCTTTGGCAGTTTATCGAGACCTACCACGAGGTAGGATATACCATTGACGTTATCAACGAATACCGTGAGCTCGAACAGCAGCAGGTATTTGCGTTCTATAATACATTAGCGCTTAATTATATCTGTCTCAAGAAGACAGCAGATTCCTCGGATGAGGTGGATCTTGAGCATAAGAAGAAGCGCAGACAGATCAAGCCTAAATTCGTAAAGAATATGATCGAGGAGATCGTAGACGATTACGATATCTATAACACAGAGATAAGACGCGTATACCTCGACGAGATAGTTAAAGCGGCAAAGAAGCGTGAAAAGCAGGATGCCCAGATCGCAGAGGCTATCAAGAATGCTCTTGCTGCGGAAAAGCAGGCTAAGCTTGAAGCTATCCGCGCAGAAAAAGAGCGTATCGCTCGCGAAAAGGCAGAGGAAAAGGCTCGTATCGCCCGTCAGAAGGCAAGAGAAGAAGCTGCCCGTAAGCGCGAGGCTGAGCGTATCGCCAAGGAAAAGAAGCGCGAGGCTGACCGTATTGCTCGTGAGAAGGCAAGAATTGAAAAAGAAAAAGCCCTTGAAAAAGAGCGCATAGCTAAGCAGAAGGCTCGTGAAAAGGCAGCTAAGGAAAAAGCTATCGCACTTGAAAAGGAAAAGAAGGCTCGCGAAAAGGCTAAGGAAAGAGAAAGAGTTGCCAAGGAAAAGGCAGCGGCTCTCGAAAAAGAACGCCTTGCCCGTGAAAAAGCAAAAGCCAAGGAAAGAGCAGACAAGGAAAAAGCTGCAGCCCTTGAAAAAGAGCGCATAGCCCGTGAAAAGGCTAAAGCTAAAGAAAAGGCCGATAAGGAAAAAGCTATTGCCATTGAAAAAGAGAAATTAGCAAAGCAAAAAGCCAAGGAAAAGGAAAAAGCGGCTAAGGAAAAGGCGTTAGCCCTTGAAAAGGAAAAGTTAGCAAAGCAAAAAGCCAAGGAAAAGGAAAGAGCGGCTAAAGAAAAGGCAATAGCTCTGGAAAAGGAAAAGGCTGCAAAAGCTAAAGCTAAAGAAAAAGAAAAGGCAGCTAAAGCAAAGGCGGCGGCTCTTGAGAAAGAAAAGTTAGCAAGACAGAAGGCTAAGGAAAAAGAAAAGGCTGCAAAGGAAAAGGCAGCAGCTCTTGAAAAAGAGAGATTAGCTAAACAGAAGGCTAAGGAGAAGGCAAAGGCGGCTAATTCCAAGAAAAAAACGGTTAAAACCGATTCCGCAGTTAAGCCTGCTGATATAAAAACAAGCGGTAATGTTACAACAGATGATACGGATACAGCAAATGATTTTGTTATGAACATTTCCGATGCCGTAGGAATCAGCTTTATTAACGACGACGCTGATAACCAATGAGCAGAACCAAAAAAACAAAAAAAGCATCAAAGATCACAAGTATAATAGCTGCGGTATTCTTTGTATTTGCGATTTCGCTTTTGATCTTTGCCACTATTTCCAGGGCTAATCCCGATATGTCACTGTTCGGATGCAGGTTTTACTATGTCCTTACGGGAAGCATGGAGCCTGAAATCAAAAAGGGAAGTTTTATTGTGGCAAAGGAGGTACCCTTGGATGAATTGAAGGTTGGGGACATCATTTCTTTTGTGTCTCATGATCCTGATATCGAGGGTATGATAAATTCGCATCAGATATACTCTATTGACACCAACAGCGAGGGTATAAGCGAAATTACCACAAAGGGTATGGCAAATCCCGGACCTGATGAATATAAGGTTTATCGGGAGGATGTTATGGGTAAGGTAGTGTTTAATTCCTACCCCATAGGTAAGGTGTTTGAACTTTTATCAAACCGCGCCGTTTCCTTTTGTATAACAGTGTTGCCCATAGCCATAATCGTACTTATCAATCTTGTTGATCTGTTCGTGATCATCAACACTCCCGAACCGCGCAAAGAGGATTCTGAAACAAAAGATGATTCTACGGATGATCCCGAGCAAGTAAAATAATTAAAATCTAAAAGGAGGTAAATATGAAAAAGATCAAGATTATATCCATGATTCTCACAGTTGTAATATTGGTTACATCATGTAATCTTGGTATGATGTTTACCTCTTCTGCTGACGAGACGATTAATATCGCTAATGCTGCTAATTTAGAAGCATTGGCTGAAAAAGATCTAAAAAACGCCGGAACGGTTACGATCAATATAAACAATGATATTGATGCTTCATCGATTTCATCCTTTGCACCTATCGATGCAAGCGGCACAATTATTATATTTAACGGTAATAGTAAGCTTATAAAAAATCTACATATAACAGGCGGTGGACTTTTTTCTGCCGTAGGTGACGGAAGTTCTTTTGAGAATCTCGGTATGTACGATTGTACAATTACTGATTTTGACGGTGGTTCAGGTTACGGATTTCTTGCGGGTGTTATGCACTCGGGAACTGTAAAGAACTGTTTCGCTGACGGTTCAATTTCTGTGTACGGAGGTTCCGCTTCGTTTATTGGCGGACTTGTTGGCAGCTTTGGCGGCACGATGGAAAATTGCTATTCTATGGTTGATATATATACCAACGGCAGTTATGTTGGCGGTTTATTGGGTACTTTTGTCGAATCCGAAACAGTAGCTAATTCCGTAACTAAGTGTTATTCCACCGGTAGTATTGATAACGATGGTCGGGAGTATATCGGAGGTCTTATCGGAAGGTCCGCAACCCCTTGTATTACAAACTCCTATACATCTGTATGTATTCTTAATCCATACGCTGATACGGTAAAATCAATCGGTGTAATCACAGGCATCGAGGCTGATGATAATGTATACTATGACGAAAATGTATCCTTGCAGAGGCAGGGAGATATGGATCCTCACAGGTGTACTCCTTCTGAACTTACATCTAAGTTGAACGGAAACGGCTGGTTATCCGTTGACGGATACTATCCTCAGCTTGCTGCTTTTGTAACAGCTTCGGGTATTCCTGAATCCTTTGTAAGGATTTCAGCCATTTCGGCTGCAGTTGTCGATGTTAGCCGTGAGGATGGTATTACGACGGGTAGGGAATTTACAGTAGTTTCTACACCTGATAAATATTCTTATGCCAAACTTACCACATATGACGGCTCCTCCACAGCTGTGTTGTCCGATGTTAATCAGATAGATTGGCGTATTACAGGCGGTGTGGATGAATATTATTTTGATCCTACCGATCTCAGCAATTTCCCTACAAATGAAGGTGCAACTATTGACGGTCTTTCCGGAAATACATATGATGTAAATACAGGAAAGTACCTGTTTACAAACACAGGTGATATCAAATTCACCGCATATTCCGGTAATTTTGAGCGAGATATCTACGTTCACGTAACTACAGCAGACAAAAATCCTTATATCGTAGGCGGTATCGGAACCGAGGCTTCGCCTTTTCTTATCAATAACTATAATGAGTTTGATATGATAAGAGTTTACTGTCTTGATGATGAGACCGGCAAGTATAATTATAAATTAGACTTTGAAGCTGTTAAAACCAGCGGTTACGACAGTCAGTCCAATGTAAAAATATTTAATTTTACCGGAATAGATCATATGCCTATTATAGGTATGAAGGGTACTCTTGACGGCGGTACTTATGATGAAAACGGTAACTGTATCTATGAAACATTAATTACAAATTTAAATATTACAAAAGCAAATGAAGGAAATATAGGTCTGTTTGCTTCTATAACAAATACCTGTACAATATCAGAGCTTCATATTTCCAATGCGGTAGTCAAGAGTAATAAAGCCGCAGCCGACGGTACTCCTATCTATGAAGAAAATGCGGGATTGTTAGCCGGAAGTATGGAAAACTCTACCATAACCAATGTTATCGCAACAGGTCAGGTTTCCAATGCTGAGAATTCCGGTATGCTTGCCGGTAAAGCTTTTGGAAATGTAACGGTTGATACCTGTATCACATACGGTATAGCATCCGCCTCAAAGGCAGCCTCCGGTGTGATAGCAGATACGGATAATACCGTTAATGCAATACATACATTTTCAAGTGCAGTTGTAACCGATGCTGAAAACCTTGGTGGTTTCTTTGCTGTCGGAGCGGGTAATGTTGAGGATTCTGTATTTGCAGGAAATATCGGTACTGTTAAAAACGGCACCAGACACGGTCTTGTCGATACCGGTACTGTGACCAATGCTTATTATGACTGGCAGGCTGCGGGTATTCTTTACTCGGAAGACAGCTATGCAGTAATGACGTCTGATCTTACCGGAAACGCAGCCAATGTAAACTTGAGTGATAAGTGGGGATGGTATACGAGCGGTGGTACTAACACGGGAGAATATACGCATTATCCTCAGTTAAAGTATTTTGCTGAAGATCAATATGTAAAAGGTAATTCAACATACTCCACCTATAAGTCAAGAACGTCATTTATGGCGGCATTGTCCTTTAGTTTTAACAATAACTACGGACCTGCTTCATCTGTTAGCTTTGAGAGTGTTGATTTAAGTATGGCATTTGACCATATTAAAACCACAAAGCAGCAGTTTGTAAAGCTTCCGACGGCATATCCCGATGATTCTAACGGATATGAAGTTGAATTAAGCGATGATCAAAAATATAATACAGGCAGGTACAAGAACATTGCATTTAAGGTTAGTTCCGGCGGTAAGCAGTTATATAGCTTTATACCCTATAATGCTAATTTCCAGGGTGACACAAGATATGTAATGTTTAATGTTAAAAGTATTAATGTCCACTATAAGTTCGCTTACTCAGATGAGGCTCTCAAGACAGCGTATAATGCCGATATGCATAACAAGGGTTTGACTAAAGTAACAAACGCTCTTGCTAATAGCTATAACCTGTATCTTGACTCCACGCAGACAGAGTCATTTGTTACACTCAGATTTCTGCATGTCGGTGATACAATGAACTTCGATATGACCCTTCCCGTAAAATACAACTATACCGTTAACGCGTATGTAGACAGTGATGACAGTGAAGAAACGGTGACGTTAGCACAGCTTGATGAAAGCAATATTTCGGTAACCGAATCCGGCACCCTGGTAAGTATTAGCGATCTTGATGACATATATATAGTATTTGAGATCGAAAAGCCTATATTACCCTGGGGTATATACAGAATGTCCTCAAACTAAACAAAAATTTCGATGAAAGGAGAATGATATGAGACCTGTCGAACTTGAAAGAAAGCGTCATCTTCGTAACGAGTTTATAAAATCAGGCGCCATACTTCTCCTTGCAATAGTATTACTTGTGTCAGCGGTACTTGCTTGGTTCGGCGACGAAACTAACGTTTCGATAGCACCGTTCTACCTTTCCGTTAAATCAGAGCAGGACGGTACAGAGCTTGGACAGGATATTGTTACAGATAAATCTGTTATATTACCTTCGGCAACTAAGCTTGGTGACAGCGAGATATCTGTTTCCGACTTTTCAAAAGCGATCCGTGTAATGCCCCTCGAGGTTGAATCCCCCTTGCCTAACAATGTAAGCATATCAATTGATGTTCCGGACGGTCTTCATTATTATATTGATACCGATTATGTTGCCGGGACGGACACAAATTTAGCTTACTCACAGACTATAAACGGCAACCATACTGCGGGTTCGGGAAACGATGAGGATACCATTTTGGTGTATGCTCCTACCGATTATTTTGAAGAGGGAAATGTATATAAGCATATGGTAGCCATCGTATTTTGGGCGGATTACCATCATATGACTGACAGCGGTAAAACCTACGGACAGATAATCGATGAGGAAGGTATACTTAATCTTAATGCAATGATGAGCTTTAAGATAATACTGAATACAGGTGAATGATTATATATGAGTAATAAAAGAAAATTACCTAAAAAGGGTAGTGTCGGTAAACAAACCAATGATATTTCTCAAAAAAGAGCATGGCGCCGACATTACAGCATACTGATTGCGGCAGTTGTTATAATACTGATAACTGTTATATTAACAGTCGGTATGGCTCTTTCATGGTTTGCACCTGAACATGACGCCGATCTGACGGTTACGACAACCGACTTTGAGACACAAACTTTGTATAAGTTATCCTCCTCAGCAGAGGACTTCACTGATCTTACGGATGATATTGTTTTCAATATCAATGACCTGGACGAGTTACAGCTTAAATTAAAGTTCACCGGTCCTAGCTCTGCTTATATCAGAGTGCAGCTGTTTGAATATTTCTATACTCTTAACGGCGAAACCGAGGTTATGCATCCCGCAACCGAGGTAACTTATAGTTTAGGTCCGGATTGGGTGAAGATAGGTGACTATTACTACTATAAAAATGTTGTAACATACACAGAGGTTAACGAAAAGGACGAGAACGGAAAGACGATTAAAAAGAGAAATCCTACCGAGATTCCTTTTGTTGCGTCTGCATCAACAAAGTATGACAATGTTACAGACAGTGGTATTAATATGAAGCTTGTGGCTGTAGTTGAGTCTGTCCAGCCCGACAGATTTGAAGAGTTCTTCGGTGCAGATCCCGAATTGCTTTTTGCAAACAATTAAATATAACTGTAAAAGGTCACCTCAATGGGTGACCTTTAATTTATGGTAAAGCAAAAGGGTCACAGTTACATGACCCTTAAATTTGTTCTTTGATTCTCTACTTATCTGTTATTAATGATTTTAGTAAGCTCAACAGGATCAACGATCTTGCCGTCCTTGTAAACTCTCATGTTACCGGAAGCGATCTCGTCGATGAGGATGACCTCGTCGTTGTTGTAGCCGAACTCAAACTTGATATCCCAGAGGTCAAGACCGAGGGTCTTAAGATCGTCAGCAACGATCTTTGTGATAGCAAGGGTCTGAGCCTTCATGGACTCAAACATCTCGGGAGACATAACACCGAGAGCCGCAAGGCCTTCGCCTGTTACCAGGGGATCGCCCTTTTCGTCATTCTTAAAGGTACACTCAACGTAACCGCCCTCAAGCACGGTACCGTCCTCGATGTATTCGCCGTATCTGCGGATAAAGCTGCCTGTAGCTACGAGACGGCAGATAACCTCAAGACCGTGACCGAACACGGTTGCGGGAAGAACCTCCATAGTAGCATCCTCAAGGTTAGCACTTACATAGTGTGTCTTGATGCCTGCTTCTTTGAGAAGCTCGAAATAATGGATAGATGTTTCAAGATTTGCCTTACCGATACCGTCGATGGTAAGACCAACGGTGTTTTCGCCGGGATCAAAAACGCCGTCCTTGCCGGTACAGTCATCCTTGAACTTGAGCATTACGTTGCCGTTGTCGAGAGCATAAACGTCTTTTGTTTTGCCTGTATAGAGTTTCTTCATATTTAAGTACCCCACTGATAAAAGATTTATGAAAATATTATATCACAATTTTTTTATATTGCATAGTATTTTTATTAAAAAAATTTGAATTTTATATTATTATCATCCTATTGCTTTATTATACGAAAAAATGTATAATTAAGATATGAACTACGATGAATTTATAGCTGAATTTGATTTAAAGCTTAATAACCAGCAGGGAAAAGCAGTACAGAGTGTTGAAGGCAACACCATGCTTTTGGCTGTGCCCGGAAGCGGTAAGACTACAGTTCTTGTCAGCCGTCTGGGTTATATGATATACGGATGTGGTATAGAGCCGGAATCTATTCTTACAATGACCTACACTGTATCGGCTACCCACGATATGAGACAGCGTTTTATAAGCTTTTTCGGTGACGAATATGCTGACAGATTGGAATTTCGTACTATTAACGGCGTATGTCAACGAATTATCGCTATGTATGAACGCTATAACGGAACTAGAGCCTTTGACGTTTTGTCAAATGAGGGTGATATAAGCCGTATATTATCGAAGATATATCAGGCGGTTGAGGAAGAATTTCCCTCTGAGAGCGATATAAAGGCGCTAAGAAGTTATATAACCTACTCCAAGAATATGATGCTTACCGATACCGAGATAGACGAGCTTGACGATAATATAAATATACTTGGTATATATAAGCAATATAACCAACAGCTTCGCGCGTCAGCCATGATGGACTACGATGACCAGATGGTCTATGCCTACCGTATTCTTACGCGCTATCCTGAAATACTTAAGGCAGTTCGGGACAGATACAGATATATATGCGTTGACGAGGCACAGGATACATCGAAGATACAGCACGAAATAATAAAGCTCATATCCTCGGGTAACCTCTTTATGGTGGGGGATGAGGATCAGAGTATTTACGGCTTTCGTGCCGCATATCCCGAGGCACTTCTGTCCTTTGAAAAGGATCATAAGAATGCAAAAATACTCTTAATGGAAGACAACTTCCGCTCGGACGCCAATATAGTCAACCACGCTGACCGCTTTATACAGAGAAACAAATACCGCCATAAGAAGACGATGAAGCCGACCCGTAGGGCTATTACAGCGGTAAAACAACTAAATTCAACATCACGGCTGAGCCAGTACGGTTATCTTCTTAAGGTAGCGCTGAACCCGGAACGTGAAACCGCAATACTCTACCGTGACAACGAATCTATGCTGCCGCTTGTAGATCTCTTTGAGCGTAACGGTATTGAATACCGTACAAGAGCCGCAGACCTGACCTTTTTCAGTCATAAGGTTACCTCTGACATAAGGGATATAATAGCTTTTGCATATGACCCCGCAGATTCAGAGATCTTTATGCGGATATATTATAAGCTCTCGAGCTATCTGACCAAGGATAACGCCCAAAGAGCCTGTGAAATATCAAAACAAAAACGTATCGACATCCTATCTGCTGCAGAGTATCTGCCCTTACATCAGGGCACGAGAAAATCGGTAAAGGCTCTTTCTACCCATTTTCAAAATATGAGGGCAGAGAAGGCAGGCAACGCAGTCTACCGTATAAAGAATTATATGGGCTACGGAGATTATCTAGATCGAATGAATATCCGTGATAATAAGCTCTCTATACTTGAGGCAATCGGTCAGAAGCTAAGCTCACCGCGAGAGCTTTTGACCAGACTTTCCGAGCTCGAGAATATCCTTTCCGAGAGAAAGAATATCGAAAGTAAGGTTATTCTTTCTACCATCCATTCGGCAAAGGGGCTTGAATATGATACCGTTTATCTTATTGATGTCTGCGATGGCATCTTTCCGGAAACGGTAATATCAAACTATCGTAATGCAGATGAAACAGACATCAAGGCATATGAGGATGAGCGACGGCTCTTTTACGTGGGAGCTACAAGAGCAAAGAACAGACTTAATATTTTTAGTTATTCTACAGCTCCATCTACCTTTACTGAGGAATTCTTTGATACGGAAAAACAGCCCGAGACAGATAAATTCACCGATTTTAATATAGGTACCGTCATCAACCACCGAGTATTCGGCAGAGGAATGATACTTTCCCGTGACGGCGAGCTTATCTCGGTACGATTTGATAACGGAACGATAAAAAAGCTGTCCCTTGCAATACTTATAGACCAAGGGCTTATATAAGGAGAAATAATGAAGGACGAATGTCTAATATGCTCAGCACCCCTTGAATATCTTGAAGTTGATATCGAGATGGAGTGCGAAATATGTCACAAAAAGGAATTATCAAAGACAAGATGTACTAAGGGTCATTATGTCTGTAACGAGTGTCATACCAAGGGCATAGATGCTATAATCGGCGTATGTCTATCAGAGAAGGGAAGAGATCCCTATAAAATTATAAATAAGCTTATGGATCTTGATTTCTGCCATATGCACGGCCCCGAGCATCATATTATGGTGGGCGCGAGCTTACTTACTGCCTACAAGAACTCAGGCGGTGAGCTCGACCTTGAAAAAGCTCTTATCGAAATGCAATCGAGAGGTAAAAAGGTGCCGGGAGGTGCCTGCGGCTTCTGGGGAGCCTGCGGAGCTGGGGTAAGTGCGGGAATGTATATGTCTGTGGCTATAGGCTCAACACCGCTTAAAAACAGGGAATGGGCTTTATCCAATCTTATGACCTCAAGGGTATTATCAGCGCTTGCAGAGGTCGGCGGTCCCCGTTGCTGCAAGCGGAATTCATATATTGCCATAAGAGAAGCAATAAAGCTGACAAAAGAAGAGCTTGGGGTGGAGATGGATTTCTCCGAGGTATACTGCTCTAACAGTCATAAAAATAACCAATGTATCGGCACACGTTGCCCCTTCTATAAAAAGAAGATAGCCTTTATCTGTGTACATAACTCCTGCCGAAGCCAGATAGCCGAGGCATTGGGTAAGCATTTCTTAGGTGACAGATATGAGTTCTATTCTGCAGGAACCGAGACAAAGCCCCGGATAAACGGAGACGCCGTAAGGCTTGTCAAGGAACTCTACGGTATAGATATGTCATCACAGTACAGTAAATTGGCAGATGATATCCCAACACCCGATATCGCAATATCTATGGGCTGTGACGTAGGCTGTCCCTATATAGGCAGAGCCTTTGACGATGATTGGGGACTACCGGACCCTACAGGTAAGAGCGACGAAGAGTTTATCAAAGTGATTAAAGAGATCGAAAACAAGATTAAGGATAAATCAACTTTTGCTATATAACCACTTGAGCAATTCGTTATTGACTGATATTTACTTATATGGTTATAGATAGGTGTTCGCAATCTTTTTTCCGTGAAAAAATTGAAGAAGTAATATATTATAATAATCGAAGAGATATACAGTAGATGAGGTGATTGATATAAACTCATTAGAACAACTCAGTTATCTTATTGAGCATTATTTAAAGGGTGAATATACGGCTTGGGATTTTTCGTCTCAATTTACAAACATATATTATATCAATCACGATGAAAGCTTGACCGAGGAATACAAGGAATATTATTTACCTCTTGCTGAATGTTGTAAGATGTTTTCTCCCTACAGGGAAGATCTTAATTTACCCGATTCGCCATTCAAAAGTAAAGAAAAACTTGATGAGATCGTTAGGCAATATTTTAAGGAGTAGTGGTTATGTACTGTATTTTGACAGGTGAGATAAAGTTAAGCAGAGAACTCACCGATGATGAATTGATCGATCTTGGTTTTTTGTTACAGAGACAAGCCCTTGACCGTCGTCTCAACGTCTATATGTACGGCAATCTGCCTCACAGCGGTCTGTATAACTATCCTCTTAAGACCCGTGTGGACAAGAGTATAATACCTTATCAGATAACTGAAACTCCAATATACGATCAATGTAACAGGATATTTGACGGTATATGGTGGGTCGAGGATAATTGGCATATTGCAAGAGTGGATGAAAGCGGACTTCCTGTGCTTCAAGCCTTTTATGAAGAGGTTATGCAAAACGAGCTGATCGAATATATGACCCTGTATTTTGAAACGGTACACGGAGATCAGTTTATGAAGCCTTATGATATGACCGTAAAAGCAGGGGAGATGTGCCGTGCCCTTGAAGAAGCGCCTAACGAAGGTCACTACGAGTTTCCGCCTGTGAGATTAAAGATAGTAAAATGAATATCGTTGATAGAATAAAAGCAAAAGATTTAAGACACAAATTTATAGACAGGTATGTTGATACCTCCACTTGGCGATATAAAGAGATTGAGAAAATAGACCCAAGACTCACAGCCGTCAGTCAGATACGATGTTATCTCTATGACACGTTGAAGGATAACGTAAGAAAACTTACCCGCTATAATAAAGTATTGTCATATCTTGAAAATTTAGATAGAGACGTATATATTATGTGGGATATTATGTACGATCAAGAAGGTGAATTCGGCAAGATAGATGCCGATATATGTCTTTTCCGTAAATACGGTTATACAAGTGAAACTATGCTTTTGATGAAAGCGGCTGAAGCAGCGGAGCTTATCCGTGCCGATAATGCAAATATCGCTTCATATATAGACAGACGTATACCAGAGGACATATATATTTTTGATGATAGTATTGAGTGGTATATTGCCGTGACACATAATTGTCTTACAGATAATTGGAATAACGAAAACAGAACCTGTTTTTCAAATGTTGAGGTGTAGTATGGAAAATTTAACTATTTATCTTCCCGGTACGGACAGCGAAAGCGAATTTATACATATGGCAACAGGTTTTGTTGAGCCTGTTGTGATAAAAGACAAGAAAAAATATTATGCTCTCAACGTAAGGGATCACAAAAGTTATATTAAGAATATCAAAGAATTGGTTGCAAGAAGAGGGTATTGTGCTGTAAATATGTCGGTTCTTGCTGATTCCTGTGCAATTACCGATATCGTAAAGGCTGTTCGAAATGCATATGAATATAACCGAAAATATATACAGGATAATTTCACGGTCAATGTTATTGATGCCGAGAAAAAGGGAACTCTCGGTCAAAGTAACAAAGCTCTTATAAAATATAAAAAAAGACTGTTTCACCTCATTGTTGTAAAATACTCTGATCTTTCAGAGATGCCCGGCGGCACCCCCATTCATTGTAATCCCCACGACGATGTGGGGGTAATTGAACATCTAAAGTCTGTTTTAAGCGATAACGGTTATTTTGAGAGTTTTGAACCTTATTACAGTTGGGGTATTACCGAGCTTATAGAATATGGAGATATCATGTGAAAATACAAGGACATATTAAATCAGATATCGGGTTTTACATAGGAGATCCCGTTTATTCATTCAGTGAGGAGAACTATGATGACCTTTGGGGCGGTGTAGGATTTTCAGACGGTGTCCACGATGCCGGAGACCTCAAGTGGGCGGTAGCATCTATAGGTGACGGTGACGGCAGATATTATGATAATGAGGGCAGAGAATACCCGGTAGATTCGGGAACTATAGCGCTTATCCCTATGGAATTTGTTTCTCAAAGTGACGGAGGATATATATTTAATTGTACGGGTGAAGCGGAATTTATGTGGGAGTACGGTGTTTTCACTATAACTCTTCCAACGGGTGAAAAAATAAAAATCAAAAATAATTAAAAGGAGATACATATGACGATAAGAAGTGCAATATACGGAGCCGGCTCGCTTGGCACCGTGCTGGGAGCATTTATAACACAAAACGGTGGTCAGATCGACCTTATTAACAGAAACAAGGCACACGTTAAGGCTCTGCGCGAAAACGGAGCACGCATTGTAGGTACGGTTGATATGACGGTACCCGTGACGGTGTATACACCTGACGAGATGACAGGGAAGTATGATATAATCCTGCTGATGACAAAGCAGCTTCATAATAAAGAGGTTGTAACAATGTTAAAGGACTATCTGTCTGACGAGGGTGTAATAGTTACCTTACAGAACGGTATTCCTGAGCCCGGTATCGCTGAGATAGTAGGCAATCGCCGTACTATGGGTTGTACCGTTGAGTGGGGAGCTACACTTACCCTTCCCGGAGTCTGTGAACTGACAAGCTCTCCCGATTCGCTTTCCTTCCATATGGGTAAGATGGAGGGAATAACCGAAAAACAGTTTGATATGGTGGCTGAACTGCTTTCTCTTATGTGTCCTGTAGAGGTGGAGAGTAATCTTTTAGGAGCCCGCTGGTCGAAGCTTCTTATCAATGCGACCTTCTCGGGGCTGGGTACCGTTGTGGGCGGAGTATTCGGAGACGTGTCAGAAAATAAGGCGGCACGCAAGGTCGCTATCCGCTGTATGAAGGAATGTATCGACGTAGGTCATGCGGCAGGTGTTGAATTCGCTCCCGTACAGGGAAAGAATATAACCAAGCTGTTCTATTATAACAATCCGCTTAAACGCACATTTGCCACTATGCTTATACCTATAGCTATGAAAAAACACAGAGATATCGAACCCTCGATGTTGCAGGACTTAAAGCACGGTAAGCCCTGCGAGATAGATGCCATAAACGGTGTTGTGTGTGATTTCGGACGTAAACACGGCGTTGCAACACCGATAAACGACCGCATTGTTGAAATTATCAAGAAGATCGAATCGGGTGAATTGACAGCAACCCCCGAAAATATCAAGTTGTTTGGAGATTTATTGTAATGTTTGGAATCAAGAAAAAATTAGGCTTCGGAATGATGCGTCTGCCTACTGTAAACGAAGAGATGGATTACGAAAAGATCTGTGAAATGGTAGATCATTTCCTGGCAGAGGGATTTAACTATTTTGATACGGCTCACGGTTATCACGGCGGTAAGAGCGAGGTAACTATACGAGAATGTCTTGCCAAGAGATATCCCCGAGACAGCTTTGTTCTCTGCGATAAGCTCTCTGTCAACTTCTTTGAGAAGCAGGAGGACATCCGCCCTCTCTTTGAAAAGCAGCTTGAACTGTGCGGGGTAGAATACTTTGACGTATACCTTATGCATTCCCAGACCAAGGATATATACGCAAAGTTCCGCCGCTGTAATGCCTATGAGGAGGCTCTTAAATTAAAGGCAGAGGGAAAGTTCAAGCACTTCGGTATTTCCTTCCACGATACTCCGGAACTGCTCGAGGAGATACTTAACGCATATCCCGAAATAGAGGTAGTGCAGATACAGTTTAACTATGCCGACTATGACGATCCTTCGGTACAGAGCAGACGTTGCTATGAGATCGTGAGAAAATACGGTAAGGCTGTATTCGTTATGGAGCCTGTCAAGGGCGGAAGCCTCGTCAAGCTTCCCGATGCAGCCAAAGGAATATTTACCGACGGTTCATATGCAAGTTACGCAATACGCTTCGGCGCAAGCTTTGAGGGTGTTGAAGCCGTACTTTCCGGTATGGGCAGTATAGATATGGTCAAGGATAATACCTCTTATATGAAGGATTTTAAGCCTCTGAGTGCGGAAGAATTTAAGAAGGTATGGCTTGTGCGTGATATGATGCTCAATGCGGATATCATTCCTTGTACCGATTGCCGTTATTGTGTATCCGAGTGTCCGCAGAATATCTCTATCCCCGACTTATTTGCCTGTTACAACGGAAAGCAGCGCTTTAATGATTGGAACCCCGGTTATTATTATAATCACGTTCACACAGTAGAAAAGGGAAAAGCATCCGACTGTATCAAGTGCGGTGCCTGCGAGGCTATTTGCCCTCAGCACTTAAAAATAACAGAATTACTCGAAACTGTTGCACAAACATTCGAACAAAAATGATATAAAGTGATTGACATAGTAACATAATTGTGCTAAAATATATCCATAAATAATTTGATTTTCGGAGGCTACTGAAATGAAGCATATCAAGACTTTAGAAACTAAGAATCTTTGCACCAACAAGGGTGGTTGCGGTGAGTGCCAGACCTCTTGCCAGTCTGCTTGCAAGACCAGCTGCGGTATCGCTAACCAGCAGTGCGAGAACAAGGAATCTAAGTAATTCAAAATAATTGAGTAGCCGCCGTAAGGCGGCTACTTTTATGAGGTATACTATGTTACATTGTTACAAATTAGGCGGACTCAATATCGTCCTTGACATTCATTCAGGCTCCGTTCACGTGGTGGACGAGGTAGCTTACGATATGATACAGGCTTACGAAACCAAAGACAGAGAAACCGTCACTGCCGAAATTCTTGAAAAATATAAGGGACAGCCCGACGTTACTCCCGATGAGGTATCCGAATGTCTTGATCAGATAGATGAGCTCAAGGCTATGGGTAAGCTCTATACTCCCGATAATTTTGAGAGTATGGCAGGAGCACTGAAGGAGCGCACCTCGGGTGTTGTCAAGGCTCTTTGCATACATATCGCCCATACCTGCAATCTTAACTGCTCCTACTGCTTTGCAAGCCAGGGTAAGTACCACGGTGAGAGAGCTATGATGAGCTTTGAGGTGGGTAAACAGGCGTTTGATTTTCTTGTGGAAAACTCGGGCAGCCGCCGCAATCTTGAGGTTGACTTCTTCGGCGGTGAGCCGCTTATGAACTTTGACGTTGTAAAACAGCTCGTTGCCTATGCCCGCAGTATAGAGAAGGAGAAGGGCAAGAACTTCCGCTTTACCCTTACCACCAACGGTGTGCTTGTAGATGATGACGTTATCGACTTTGCTAACCGTGAGATGAGCAACGTGGTACTAAGCCTTGACGGACGAAAAGAGGTACACGACCGTTACCGTGTAGACTATGCAGGCAACGGAAGCTGGGAGAAGATAGTTCCCAAGTTCCAAAAGTTCGTTGAAGCACG
>JAFQHD010000185.1 GCA_017398145.1 Clostridia bacterium | reverse complement strand
CTTCTGGCAGTATTGCCCGGTGTAATGGATAATAAATTCCTCGCCCTTATAATTGCAGTTTCATTCGCAGCCGTTGGCGGAGGTCTCCTCGAGGTGCTTATAAGCCCCATAACCGAGGCTTGTCCGGGTGATGACAAGGCGGGGGCAATGAGTCTCTTACATTCCTTCTACTGCTGGGGATATATGGGCGTGGTTATCCTGTCTACCCTGTTCTTCGCTTTTTTCGGTATTGACAACTGGCAGACCCTTGCCGTCATATGGGCAATCGTTCCCTTGATCAATCTCGTTCTTTTCTGTTTTGTACCCTTCGGCACGCTGAATGCCGACAATGATGAAAAGCAATCAGCAGGAAAGC
Organism: Clostridia bacterium; assembly: GCA_017398145.1. Lineage (GTDB taxonomy): Bacteria > Bacillota > Clostridia > Oscillospirales > CAG-272 > RGIG7300. The sequence goes on along the minus strand of JAFQHD010000185.1, from coordinate 13,541 downwards.
TTTTCAAGAATAAGACCTTCTTGCTTATGATAGTAATTATGTTTTGTGCCGCCTGCTGTGAGCAATCGGTGTCTCAATGGGCATCCGCCTTTGCGGAAAAAGCATTGGGAGTACGTAAGAGTATCGGAGACCTGGCAGGACCTATGCTCTTTGCTCTGCTTATGGGCAGTGCCCGTGCTATACACGGCTCATTAGGCAATAAAATCAAGGTCCCGCTTGAAAAGCTGATACTTTTCAGCAGCATACTCTGTCTCGGAAGCTATTTCGTTATATCCCTCTGTCCCCTGCCCTGGATATCTCTTATAGGCTGCGGAATATGCGGTTTTTCTGTGGGAATACTTTGGCCCGGTACCTTCAGCATAGCAGCAAAAACAGTACGCGGCGGAACCTTTATGTTTGCTATCCTCGCCCTTTTCGGAGACCTGGGCTGCGGCGCGGGACCCTTGGTGGTAGGCACGGTTGCCTCTGCCTTGGGAGATAACCTGAACATGGGTATCCTTGTATCGGCAATTTTTCCTGTAATAATGATATTGGGATTGATAATTCATATTAAGTCAAAAAAATCTGCATAAATTTGCAGATTTTTTTCTTTTCTACTTTACAACGGTAAAGAAATAGTGTATAATTGTTTCAAATTTATTCATAAAAGGAGATTTATTATGGGAGAAATATTAGCCTTTGTCTTATACTTCGTTGCGATGCTCAGTATAGGACTGTTTTTCTTCATTAAATCAAGATCAAAAAATGAAGCCGAGTACTTCCTCGGTGGCAGAGGAATGGGTCCTTGGGTAACCGCAATGTCTGCTCAAGCGTCGGATATGAGCGCGTGGCTCCTTATGGGTCTGCCCGGCTCTATACTCGCCTTCGGTCTCGGTCAGGCTTGGATCGGTATCGGTCTGGCTCTGGGTACTATCGCAAACTGGATATTCGTTGCAGCAAGACTCAGACGTTTTTCAAAGGCTGCAAACGATTCCATCACCTTCCCTCAGTATCTTTCCAACAGATTCGTTACAAAAAATCCTGCCCTGCAGATAATATGTGCAGTTATATTCTTAGTCTGCTTCACGGTTTACGTTGCATCTGCCTTCGTTGCAGGTACCACCGTGTTCACCTCCGTATTCCCTAAGCTTGACCCCAACACCGCAAGACTTATCTTTGCTGTGATCATCATCATATACACCTTCCTCGGCGGCTTCAAGGCTGTTTGCTGGACCGACTTTTTCCAGGGTATACTGATGCTGGTCGCTTTGCTTGCAGTTCCGGTCGTTATCGTACTTACCAAGGATATAAGCGCTGCCGCTATCACCGATATTACAGTCGGCGAAACTACATACGGCTTCACCGCAAATCCCTTTGCCGCAGATTGGAAGGAGATAGTTTCAGGTCTGGCGTGGGGTCTCGGTTACTTCGGTATGCCTCATATCATCGTAAGATTTATGTCTATCAAGAAGGCGTCTATGGCCAAGAAGAGCGCAATCGTTGCCATAATCTGGGTAGTTATCTCTCTTACCGCAACCATCTTCGTTGCATACTTCGGCAGAATGCTTATCGGACAGCAGCTCCTTGAGAACAGTGCACAGTCCACCGTATTCATCGAGCTCTCCCGTATGCTCTTCCCTTCATTTATCGCAGGAATCCTTCTTGCAGCTATCATCGCGGCATCTATGAGTACCGCTGACAGCCAGCTGCTTGTTGCCTCTTCCTCATTTACCAGCGATATATACAAGCCCGTGTTCAGAAAGAATGCTTCCGACAAGGAGGTTCTCTGGGTAGGCCGTATAGTCGTTCTGCTGGTATCAGTAGTAGCTTACTTTATCGCTTCAAGTAAGGGCGAGGGCGCAAACGTAATCATGAATCTGGTAGAAAATGCCTGGGCAGGCTTCGGCGCCGCGTTCGGTCCCGTAGTTCTCCTGTCCCTCTACTGGAAACGCTTTACCTATGCAGGTGCTGTCGCAGGTATCGTATCCGGCGGTGCTACGGTAGTTCTGTGGATCGCCTTCCTCTCCAAGAGCACCGGTATTTACGAGCTCTTCCCCGGATTTATCGTATGTCTTGTATTCTCCGTTGTAGTTTCCCTTCTTACCAAGGCTCCTTCCAAAGAGGTTACCGATCTCTTTGAAAAGGCAACGGATAAGAATTTTGACGACTGATATATTCAAAATAATTCCGCTTCAAATCGAAGCGGAATTGTTTTTTTGATATATAGGAATTTTCTCTGTTCCGTGTGGTTTGAATTACTGCGTAAACGAGCGCAGTATGGGTGCGGCGACGCGCCGCTTTTTTGCTTAAGCTTTTCTTGTTTTTTATTTTCCTCCGAAAATACGGGGAATAGCGGTATCGTTGTATGTTGTCATACGCTTTGCGCCGTCCTTTGTGATCAAATAGCAGTCCTCGACTCTGAACGAGCCCCACTCCATTCCCTTGAAATAAGCGTCAATGCAGATCGCCATATTTTCTTCGATAACACGCTTGTTCGAAACAGTAAACGTAGGTGCCTCGCACTCAAGCATACCGGTGCTGTGAAGACTGCCGTAGGGGCAGTAATCTATGTAACCGCGCTTTGTAAGATACTCTGTATATGCATTAAGAACGACATCACAGGGTGTACCTGCTTTCATCTTTGCACTGGCGTAGTTAAGTGCGTCGTAAGCGCACATAACGGCATCCTTGATCTTCTGCGGGATCTCACCAAGCACGAGCGGGCTGCAGATAATGCCGTTATAGCCCTCGTAGGAAACTCCTGCAGCAAGGTTTATTATCTCGCTCTCTTTGATCTGTCTGAGCGTATTGCGGCACATACTGATGTACGAGTTCTTTTCACCTGTTGCAACCATCGGTGCAAAGGACTGAACATAGCTCTCGGCGCCAAGGCTCATCATCTCTGCCTCAAACATACCCTCGATATGACGCTCGGTCATACCGACACTGATCTTCGGAACAACAGCCTCAAAGGTTTTGGTGACCATATCCCAGTTGGTTTTAAGGATTTCGATCTCCGCATCACTCTTACGTATCCTCTGCTCATAGTGAACGTCATCAAAGTCGACGATCTCAGCGTCCGGGAAGGTGTTTCTCAGTTTATCCATTATAATAGCGGGGAAAATCAGTCTGCCGATAAAACCGATGCGTTTAGCGTTGGGATTCTTAGCCTTGATCTGTGCAAAAAGCTCCGAGAAATCAAGCTGTCCCTCGGTATCATACTCAAAGCCGCTGACCTCACCGATCTCGGGCAGGATAGCAATTTCGCTGTCCGGAAGCTTGTTCTGCACAAGGCAGTAGTCATATGAAGCCTGACCGCTGCAAACCGTAACCTTATCGGTAAGTCCGATGATAATAGCCGAGCTTTCATTAACAGGAGCAAAGCCGCAGTAATAACGGACAATGCCGATCTCCAAAAGGTTGGAAAAACCGATTACGATATCAACATTTTGTTTTTCCATCTCACAGCGAAGGTTGTTTACTCTTGCGGTATACTCTGCCGCGGAAATAGTTGGGTAATTCATAATTTTCCTCCTCATCATAAAATTTTTTAATGTTTTTTATCATAAACCAAGCAGTTTTATAAGTCCCTCGGCAACCCCGTTTTCATCAGACTCCGTACGCAGAGTTGCATATTCGGAAAGAAAATCGGGAGCGTGGTTCATTATAACAGAGGTATGGGCAAATTTAAGCATTTCGATATCATTTTCGCTGTCTCCGAAAACGATGATATCCTCGTGGGCAACGCCTAAATTATCCTCGATAAATTTTAGCCCTGTCGCCTTGCCTACGTTCTTCGGCATTACCTCAAAATACGTGGGAAGCTCCACGACCTTGCAAAGAGAAAAGATATCCTTGTCAGAGCTATCAAGCTTTCTTCCTATAGTCATATTGGTTATACGGAGACTGTCATCGACGGGAATATATTTGTTTATATCAAGTAGCCATTGATTCGGTTCGTTGGAATAAACATTTTCCACACCTTCGTAGAGAACACGGCATCTCTTTTCCGTAGCATACTTAAGTCCCGCTTCAAGTACCGATACAGGCATATGCTCCTCAAAAAGCACCTTGCCCTCGTATTCCATATAGCCCGCACCGCATATCATACCGTCAAAGGGTATATCACGAAGCACGTAGTCCGGCATATTGCCCTTACTTCTTCCCGTATTGAGAAATATCTTATGTCCTGCAGCCTGCGCCTTTGCTAAATATTCCTTATTTTTCTCGGAAATGACACCGCCGTGGGTCAGGGTTCCGTCATAGTCAAAGAAAAGGTATTTCATTTGTCAAATCTGCCGATAAAATCGGTGGTAGCGCAATCTTCAAGAGGAAGCTTGACGGGTCTTCCCTCGGCTGCCGACTTGTAAATCGCCAGAACCAGCTCAACCGCTCTCATACCGTCCTCGGCTGTAATGTAAGGCTTACGTCCTTTATTTATGGCATCTACAACATCCTTGTATAGGGCACCGTGACCGAAGCCGTATACGTTAGGCGGATCCTCGTGGGTTATCTTCTTGATATCCTCGGGATGAACGCTCTCGTCCGCAAAGTTCCACTCTTCTATAGTGTTGACAGACTGACCGCCTGCCTTGACTCTGCCGTACTTGCCGAAAATACAGAGGGTTTCCTCAAAATCGTCGGGATACATATTGGATGTTCCCTCAATAACTCCGTAGCTTCCGTTTGAGAACTTTATAAGCGCAAGACCTAAGTCCTCCGCCTCGATATAATCGTGATTAAGTCGGTCGGTATATGCAAAGACCTCATCAATATCACCGCCCATAAGCCAGCGCAGCAGATCTATATTATGTATACCCTGATTCATAAGGGTTCCGCCATCACCTACCCAGGTTCCGCGCCAGGTATCAAGGTCATAGTAGCTCTTGTCTCTCTCCCAGCGGATGTTGGCACAACCGTGGAAAAGCTTGCCGAAGCGCCCGTCCTCCACCGCATCGTGGATAGCAACAACGCTCTTGTTAAAGCGGTTCTGATGGCAAGCACAAACACAGACACCCATCTCGTCGGCAAGATGTACTATCTCACGGGCATCCGCAACAGACAGAGCGATAGGCTTCTCTATTATGGTATGTATACCGCGCTTTATACACTCGATGGCTACCTTGGCGTGACATCCGCTGTCTGTGGTTACAGCCACAAGCTCGGGTTTCTCGGTCTCAAGAAGCTCAACAAAATCGGTATAGATACCTACACCGTCGGATGTAGGAAGTAACGTTCTTCTGCCCAAAGCCTTTTCGCGTATCTTGTCGCAAAGACCTACAAACTCAAGACCGCAATCAATAGCCGCCTTGATATGAAGCTCGGAAATTCTTCCGCATCCTATAACTGCATATTTCATAATGGATTCCTCTGAAAACATAATTCGTCCTATTCTATCACGAATACCACCGAATGTCAATGACCCGAGGCTCAAAAAGCCTCGGGTCATAAATATTAAGTTTTAACCGCAGCCTTCGGTGAAGGACTTAAGCCTTACCCCAGTATACGGGAGACTTGGTAACGTCAAAGTAGATCTCCTTGCCGTCTGTCTCTGCCCATCTGAGGCCGTACTTTACAACCTCGTTGTAGTACTCGGTTGCAAGCTTTTCGTAATTAGCCTTATCAGCCGCACTGCCGTTGGCATAAGTGGTTCTGTAGAGTGCATCGAGGTACAGATAGGTCCAGGAAGCACGGGAGATACGGATACGTCTGTACTGAGTATCGTTTTCACAGAGAGCCTCTGCCGCATCCCAAAGAGCCAGCATAGTATCGTTGTATTCAAGAACAACGTCGCTTGCTATGATGGAGGAAGGAGCGGTGTTGTAGCCGAAGCAGTTTACGTCACAAAGCTCCTCGGTAAGGTTGATATACTCGTTGATATACTTACCGCCGGGGCCGTAGTATGCATTGCAGAAGTCAAGGATCTTGCCTCTGTAGGTCTCCTCATCCATAGTAGGATTCCACTGAAGCTCTGCAAGCAGGTATGCCTTCATTGCATCGAACTCACCTATACGGGAGTCAACTGCGTTATTGAACTCACCTCTTACACCGTTTTCGTAGAACCAGTTCTTGTTCTCACGGAAGGTCTTGGTAAGGGGCATGGGAGACTGGCTGTAGTAGAAGTTGGTGGAGTAGTCCCAGGTATAGATCTTGGAGCATACCTCGTTCCAGCCCTCGAGCCAAGCCTTGGTGTTCTTGTTGGTCTTACAGGTATCGTCGTTGTATGCGTGGCAAGCACAGCTCTCAATGGGAGCAAAGTAAACGACTACCTGAGGATCAAGCTCAAAGTTTACGGGTCTGATAGAATATTCGTATGCATATGTCCAGATCTCAACGTCGCCATAGCCTGCCTTGTCAGCAGCCTCAGCAAGCCTGTTCATAAGGTGCATAAGGGTCGCCGCACGACCGCCGTCGGTAGTGTATATGGCTCTACATTTCTCACACTTACAGCAGTTTTCGGTATCGTTCTGGGTTACCCAAACAGCCTCGATATTGGAGTTGAGCATCTTTAAGAAATTCTTTTCGATGGTAGCGAGGTTGTTCTCGTCGGTAAGACAGGGATCGTCGCTTCTTGCATCGCCGAAGCCAACGAGGGTATGCATATTGTGCATAATACCTGTACGCTTGATAGGCTCACCGGTAGAAAGCTCTGCGCTTACGAGACTGCCCCAGTATACAACACGGTACTCGTAGCCGGGACCGTCCTTGAACTCATAGCCGTCGGGAACGTCCTTGTTACGAACGGTATTGTAAACGGTAACGCCGTCAGAGTAGAACTCTACCTCAAGGATCTCTTCTGCAAATGCGTATACGCCGAAGAGCACGCCGTCATGGTCGCTTCTCTCGCTGATAGCGGCAATGAGGAAGTTATCGCCCTGAACAGAAAGCTCAAAGGACTCGATACCGCCGCCGTCACGGTCAGCCGTTACAAGACCCATAGTCTCGCGGTTTGTCTTACCTACGATGATCTCGGGTCCCTCGGGATCCTTTGTATCGTTGGTAACAACAAGAGTAACACCCGTTGCGTTCTTGATATACTTCTGAAGCGCGTTTGCGGCAGACTTCTGTCCGTTGTAAACGATGGTATAGTTTTCGATGGGATTGCCGTTGATGGTAAGACCTGTTACTGCGGGCATATCCTTCTCGGTGAACTTAAGGTACATCGTAATTATCTGGGCTGCCTGTGCTCTTGTAGCTGTACCCCAAGGGTCAACGATGATTTCCTTGCCCTCTACACCCGTACCGGAAATGATAGAGTTCTGCATAGCCCATTTCATAGCCTCAACTGCATAATCTCTGATCTTGGCATCGTCATATACCTTGTCAAACTTGTAGGTGCTTGTGATAGAGGTATCTGCACCGAATTTTGCGGCGGTGTTGTAGAACAGAGTTACCATCTGCTCACGGGTAACGGGATCGTTTACTCCGAAGCGGTCAGCGGCTACGCCCTTTGTTATCTCGTTGTCGTACGCCCACTGTACGTAGGGTGCATACCAGTGGCTTGCCTTTACGTCGGTAAAGGGCAGACCGGTATATTCGCCTACCTCGGCGCCTACCAGATTTGCAAGAGTTGTCATAAACATAGCTCTTGTCATCTTGCCGTTAGGTACGAAGGTGTCTTCTGTCATACCGTTAAAGATGCCCTTTTCTACAGTGGTCTTTACCGCATCGTAGAACCAATGGCTTTCCTTAACGTCGCGAAAGGGGTTGTTCCAGTCATCGGCAGATACGCCGATAGCCATAGAACAAAGCAGTATAACTGCTATAAGGGAAATAAAAAGTTTCTTCATTATTTCGTTTCCTTTCAAAAAATGATTATGTATACATTATACCATTAAATATATGATAAGTCAACAAAAAGTCTATAGAAGTATGGCTTTAATTATACATATTAAGAGGGGACCCGTTACGGTCCCCTCCCTTTTCAATTAGTTTATGATCTGTTATTCAGCAGGTTCAACAACGCTGAACTCGAGAGTTGTATAGATCATTATCATACGAGCTGCCTGTGCTCTTGTTGCTGTTGCATTGGGAGCAAGCATATCGTTGCCGACACCGGAGATAAGGTTCATTGCAACTGCCCATTCTACAGAGTCAGCCGCCCATTCCTGAACCTTGCCTGCATCAACGAAGGATGCAAGGTCAGCCTTTGCAGATACGTCGTAGCCCTTCTTTTCGGTATAGAGCTTGAAGAATCTTGCGAGCTGAGAACGTGTGATGCTTACGTTGGGGCCGAACTGAGTCTCGGAAATACCGCTGGTAAGCTCGTTTTCAACCGCCCAAGCTACAACCTCGTTATACCAATGAGAGGTCTTAACGTCCTCGAAGCCTGTTTCGGTAGTATCGTACTGTGTAAGGTCAACACCGTCAACCTTAGCTAACAGTGTAAGGAACTCGGCACGTGTAAGGTTCTTGTTGGGTGCGAAGGTAGTATCGTTCATACCCTTGATATAACCCTTGCTTACACAGTAAGCAACCTCGCTTACGTACCACTGATCTGCCTTTAAGTCCTCAAAGTGAGCTACGTACTCTGCAGATTCAACAACGCGTGTTTCCTCTGCACCGCAGATAGTACATACGCCGAACTCTGCGCCGTACCAGTCGATGGTACCGTCAACGGTCTCGATCACAGGTACCCATACTTCGATAGCGTGCTCGGTACCTGTTGCGGGAACTACCATCTCTTCGATTGCGTCACAACCGGAGCAGCTTCTTACCTTAACGCCGGTAGTACACTGTGTAGGCTCAACGGTTACTTCCCATTCGCCCCAGGTGTGGCCTGTAGCAGCGGTATAGTTGTCGCTGGATACGAAGTTACATTCGGGACATACGTGATATGTAGCACCCTCGGTGAGACATCCGGGAGCCTTAACGTAATCTACGCTCTTTGTATGACCGCAGAAGGTGTAGTTATCGGTATCCTTTTCACAAAGTGCAAGGCCTTCGGCAATAACTACGTTTTCAAAGCTGGTGGGGTTACGGTAGTATCTGCCGCCGCTTGCGTTGATGTATACCTTAGCGCCCTCGGCGATCTCAAAGATAGAGAACTCTTCTTCGCCGGAGCAACGGATGGTAAGATTGGTGTTCTCGATGGTAAGAGAACCGGAATTTACAACTACGGTCTTTGCATCGGAAGCACGAATAGTACCCTTGGTACCGGTGATCTTAACGTCTGCCTCGATGATGAGAGCAGGGATACCGCCGTTGGTTCTGATATTAACACCGTCATTAAGCTCGATGGTGATATCCTTGGTGATGGTATAATCTACGTTCTTATCGGTAGAGGTCTTATGAATTACGACAACGTCGCCGTCCTCGGCTGCTGCAAAAGCATCGGTAAGGTTAGCGTAAAGAACGTCGCCTATAGTTGCCTTGGGGTTGGGAGCTTCGCCGCATACTGTACATACGTACTCGCTGTCCCAGGTGTGGCCGGGTGCAGTAATTGTCTCGTCGATAGCTTCGCCGCAGGTCTGGCAGGTACCTACGAGCTTACCGTCGGTGGTACATGTAGCAGCGTAAGAAGCAGCTTCGTCAGCTACAACGTCGTGAGCTGCGGGAATAACGGTGGAAACCTTTTCGCCGCATACCGAGCAGTCTGCTACTTCAAGACCGTCGGCCGTACAGGTCTTTGCATAAGACTCTGCCTCGTTTGCTACGAGAGTATGGCCTGTTGCGGGGATAGCCTCGGAGATAACCTGTCCGCATACGGTACAAGCGTTAGTTCTCTCGCCGTCCTCGGTACAGGTAGCTTCCTTAGCTACGGTCCAAAGAGTATCGTCGAAGGTATGGGTTCCGCCCTCGCCTTCGCCTTCAATGGTTTCGATAACTTCCCAACAAGTGGTACAGAATATCTTTGTGATACCTGCAGATTCGCAGGTTGCTTCTTCAAGAACTACAGCAAAGCCGTCGTCATGACCGAATGCGGGAGTCTCTTCCGTAACGGAATTGAAGCATACGAGACAGGTATTTGTTCTCTTACCCTCGTCCTCACAGGTAGCCTCGGATTCTACGATCCACTGGGACTCGTCGAACTGGTGAGGAAGCTTGGGTATGATCTCGTTTTCTATAATGCAGGTACAGGTAGCACACTTGGTGAGCTTGGTACCTACAGCGGCACAGGTGGGACCCTCGAGAAGCTGGAGTCTTTCCTCTTCTGCGGGCATTGTATGACCTGTTGCGGGAACTACGTCGCGAAGCTCGCACTTACCGCAGGTCTTACACATCCAGAGAACACCGCCGTCACGGGTACAGCTTACAGCTACGGAAGCGCCTTCTGCCATTTCGCATACGTGGTCAGCAGAAAGAGTTTCGCCGTTCCAGGTTGCTGCGGGGTAGCCGTTGATGGTGTTGATGGTGTAGTTACATTTATGGTCAAGGATCGCACCGTTTTCAACGGTAAGATTCTTGTCGGCGTTGGATATTGCACCGATGGTGAGGTAACCGTTACCTGCGGTAGCAAGACCCGTAAGGTCGATATCCTGACGCGCATAGGACATAGAATCAAGCCATACCTTGTCCAAGCCGAGAATGTTGGTCTCGTTCAGACCGCTTATAGCGTAGCCCTTGCCGTCCTTCTGTCTTGCATCGGGGAAGTAAGCAACGTCCTCGCCCTTGTAGTAGTCGTAACCGTTAATGTTTACGATAAAGCCGTGCTCTGCATCAGCTCTTACGTTAACAGCGAGACCCTCGGAAAGATCGATGTATTCCCAATCCTGAGAGATACGGGTAGCATCCGAATATGTAGTCTTGGACATATTACGTGCTCTGAACTTCCAGGTATGTCCGGGAAGCTTATCGTCGTTTACGTAATAACCGTCATAGTAAGTAATGGTTACAACGCTTGCAACGGGAGTACCGTCAGCAGCGGAGGGAGAGAAGGAAGTGCCTACGGAGATGTAAAGCGCCTGACCGTTGGTAGGATTCTTGGTCTGGCTTGCGGGAACGTACAACTCATAGTTCTCTACCTTGGGAATAAGGTTCTGTAAGCCGGAGCCTGCCGCAAGTCCTTTTACCCAAAGACCGTCGCTGTAGCCTGTTCCGGTAACGTTCATCTGTGCGATTCCGTCTATCTTTTCCTCAGTCCAAAGAATACCGATAGTATTACCAACGTTATCGCTGTCAAGCAGAGAGTCGAATTCGTCGGGAGTAATTACAACGGACAGACCGTCAAGGGGTGTCGTTGCATTGCTGGTTACGGCAGAAACACCGTAAACGCCGGGGAAGGTCGCGTAATCAGGTGTTGTCACCTTGATGCCGCCCTCTTCGGTAGCCTTGAAATCAAAGCCATCAGTCTTGATCTGATATCCGCTTTCCATAGGAGCAATGATATCGTTCGAGGTGCCGGAATACTTTGCTGCCATTGCAGTCCAGCTTGCCTCAAGAGCACCGTCTAATGTCATTGCGCCTACTGATGTTGCACACAGGGGAAGAAGCATAACACAGACAAGTGTCAAAGAGATGATTTTTCTCAACATGGTTTTCATAACCAACCTCCTATTATAAATACTGGAAATAATTATACATTCCTGTTACTATTATAACAAACTGTTAATGATTAGTCAACATCTTTTTAAGAAAGAATGTATAAAACAATAAAAAGTCCGCTTGCGCGGACTTTTTATTTGTGATATCACCATTTAACAGGAGATTTTGCGGGATCAAAGTTGATGTCCTTACCGTTTTCAGACCAGTTGAAGTTATAGTCCTTGACCTCGTTATAGAACTCGGTGGCAAGAGCCTCATAATTTGCTCTGTCCGCATCGGTACCGTTACTATAAGTAGCACTATAAAGCGCGTCAAGGTACATATATCTCCAGGATATACGTGACATGCGGATACGTTTAAGCTGAGTATCGTTTTCACAAAGAGCCTCTGCCGCATCCCACATAGCGTCTATCCTTGCTGCGTTTGCAAGAACGTCCTCATTTTTAATAACAGATGAGGGAGGAGCATTGTAGCCGAAGCAGTTTTTGTCACAAAGCTCCTCGGTAAGAGCGATATACTCGTTTATATACTTGCCGCCGGGACCATAGTACACATTGAGGAAGTCAGCGATCTTTGCTCTGTAGGTAAGTTCGTCCATTATGGGATCGAACTGAAGCTCGGCGATAAGATATGCCTTAAGAGCATCAAATTCTCCGATTCGGTCAGCCATGGCATTATTGAACTCACCTCTTACACCGTGTTCGTAGAACCAGTTTTTGTTTTCGCGGAAGGTCTTGGTAAGAGGCATGGGAGTAAATGAATAGAAGAAGTTGGTGGAATAATCCCAGGTATAGATCTTCTTTGTAACCTCATCCCAGCCCTCTAAGTTAGCTGATATCACTTTATTCAGCTTACAATCGTGGTTATAGGGATGTCCTGCACAGCCTGTGATGGGAGCAAAGTAGATAACTATCTGATCGTCAAGCTTGAAGTTTACCGGCTTGATAGAATACTGGTAAGCATAGGTCCATATCTCAACGTCAGGATAACCTGCGTCCTCTGCGGCCTTTGCAAGTCTGTTCATAAGCAGCATAAGGGTTGCGGAGCGTCCGCCGTACTTGTTATAGCTTTCCTTACACTTGGCACAAGTACAGATCTCGGTGGTATCGTTCTGTGTTACCCATACGGCGTCGATCGTTGGATTGAGCATATTAAGAAAATTCTTTTCGATGGTGGCAAGGTTGTTTTCATCGCTGTAGCAGGGCACCTCGCTTCTTGCATCACCAAAGCCCACTAAAGAATGCATATTGTGCATTATTCCCGTAGTCTTGAAGGGACCTCCCGTGGAGAGCGGGTCGCTTGCAAGACCTCCCCAGTATACGACACGGTACTCATAACCCGGACCGTCCTTAAACTCATAACCGTCGGAAATGTTCTTGTTTCTTACGGTATTGTATACCGTTACGTTATCGGAGTAGAAATCTACGTCAAGTATCTCCTCGACAAAAGCATATACGCCAAACAGCGTGCCCTCATATTTTGCGTCATCACTCTTACCTGCAACAAGGACAAAGTTGCCCTGTACAGATATCTCAAAGGATTCTATACCCTCACCGTCACGGTCGGCAGTAACAAGACTCATATCCTCGCGGTTGGTCTTGCCTACGAGAATCTCGGGACCCTCGGGCTCCTGAGAATCGGTGGTAACGTCAAGAGTAACGCCTGTAGCGTTCTTGATATAGCTCTGAAGCTTATTTGCCGCAGACTTCTGTCCGCTGTAAACGATAGTGTAGTCCTCGATAGGATTGCCGTTTATGGTAAGACCTGTTACTGCGGGCATATCCTTCTCGGTGAACTTAAGGTACATCGTAATGATCTGAGCCGCCTGTGCTCTTGTAGCTGTACCCCAAGGGTCAACGATAATTTCCTTGCCCTCTACACCCGTACCGGATATGATAGAGTTCTGCATAGCCCATTTCATAGCCTCAACTGCATAATCTCTGATCTTGGCATCGTCATATACCTTGTCGAACTTATAGGTGCTTGTGATAGAGGTATCTGCACCGAATTTTGCGGCGGTGTTGTAGAACAGAGTTACCATCTGCTCACGGGTAACGGGATCGTTTACTCCGAAGCGG
>JAFQHD010000184.1 GCA_017398145.1 Clostridia bacterium | reverse complement strand
TGCCAAGGGAGGTAAGAATCACTACAAAGAGAAGGGACAAGGGCTCGGGACCGAAGTAGGAGGTAAATGCTCCTGCCTGAGCTGCAGTAGCGTCGGTCGAAATCTGAGAGAGAGCTTCAACACTTCCCTGCAATCCGCCGTTCTGATTGAGAACGAGCAGAATAACTGCCGCAATACCGCCAAGCATGATGATTCCCTGAATAAAATCATTGATAGCAGTTGCCATATAACCGCCAACTATTACATATACAGCGGTAAGTACAGCCATAATAACTACACACCAGGCATAGTCAACTCCGGGAAATGCAGCAGTAAAAAGCCTTGAAAGACCGTTAAAGAGCGAAGCTGTATAAGGAATAAGAAAAATAAATACGATAACGGATGCTACGGTTTTAAGTGCGTTAGATTTAAAACGCAGACCGAAAAAGTCAGGCATTGTCTTGGAATCAAGAGCCTGTGTCAAAATACGGGTACGTCTGCCGAGTATGCTCCAGGCAAGCAGTGAACCTATAAAAGCATTGCCGAGACCTATCCAGGTAGACGCCATACCGAACTTCCAACCGAACTGACCTGCATAGCCTACAAAGATAACTGCCGAAAAATAAGATGTACCGAAAGCAAAGGCGGTAAGCCAGGGTCCTACACTTCTGCCTCCAAGCACGAAGCCGTTGACATCGGTGGCGTTTTTACGGCAATATATACCGACACCGACCGTTATAGCAAAAAACACAACTAAGAATAATAATTTGACCAACATATATGTAATCCTCCAAATGTTTAACAAAATATTATTGATTAATTCTCCGGACACGTATAAAATATATCCGAAAGGATGATTTAAAATGATTATTGATTTTCACACACACAACTTTCCTGATAAGATAGCATCATCTGTTATTGCAAAGTTAGAAGCATCAGGAGGCACAAAGGCTTCCACCGACGGAACTCTCGACGGTCTTAAGCGTTCAATGAAAAAGGCGGGTATAGACTATTCGGTAGTCCTGCCTGTTATAACCGCACCAAAGCAGTTTGACACTGTAAACCGTTATGCCGCCGAAACCAACGGTAAAGACGGCATCATTTCCTTTGGCGGGATACATCCCGACAACGACGATGTCGAAAGCAAGCTCGATTTAATAAAGGAGCTGGGCTTACCCGGAATAAAGTTCCATCCCGACTATCAGGGGGTATATATTGATGATGAAAGATATATACGCATCATACGCTATGCTGTCAGCATAGGACTGTACGTAACCACTCACGCGGGCTTTGACCCGGCATACCCCGATATCATCCGCTGCACACCTGAAAGAGCTTTGAAAATGCTTGATAGGGTTTACGACGGAAAGGAGCCGGATGAACCGCGCATCATTCTTGCTCATCTCGGCAGCCTCGACGAAACGGACAAGGTAATTGAAATGATAGCGGGTAAAAATCTTTATCTTGATACCGCGGTGATGCTTGACCGTATTCCCGAGGAAAAGATCCTAAAGCTTATCCGTAAGCACGGAGCAGATAAAATTCTCTTTGCCACAGACTGTCCCTGGGCGGATCAGAAAAAGTTTGTAAGCATCATAAACTCCCTTGATCTGACCGATTCCGAAAGGTCTCTTATCACCCATAAAAACGCAATAAATATCTTAAAAAAACATAATATCGCATTTTAAAATAATTATTGTAATTATATCACACAGCGTTCATTTTTTCAACACCTTTACTGCATTTTCTTAACAAATATGCAAAATATTTTTTAAGGCAGAAACTCTTGACAAAAATGCCGCTGTGTGGTAATATAGTTTCATTGTGAGCACAACTTCAATTGAATACGGAGGGTTATCGAAGCGGTCATAACGAGGCGGTCTTGAAAACCGTTTGGGTTCACGCCCACGTGGGTTCGAATCCCACACCCTCCGCCAGAAAAAAGCACTTGCTGTTTGCAAGTGCTTTTTTCAATGA
Source organism: Clostridia bacterium (assembly GCA_017398145.1). Taxonomy (GTDB): domain Bacteria; phylum Bacillota; class Clostridia; order Oscillospirales; family CAG-272; genus RGIG7300. The sequence goes on along the minus strand of JAFQHD010000184.1, from coordinate 5,922 downwards.
TATCCGTTCCTATCGGAACGGGAGATAATCTTCGATATGATATCGCTCTGCGAGCGATGATATATACCTTCGGCATATGATGGAACAGATATTATATCATATTTGCAACGCAAATATATCATACGGCAACGCCGTATATCATATTGCGTAAGCAATATATCATTTTTGTGAAAGTTCGAAATCACATGCAAAAATGCGAAAAATCATATACATGATATAAAAATCGACAGCTTTTTTGGCTGTCGATTTTCAATTTATAAATATAATTACTCTTCTTCAGATAACAGAGACAAAACATACTCCTCAAACTTGCAGAGCATCTGTGCAACCTGCATTCTGGTTGCCTGTCCTGTGGGAGCAAGGGTTGTTTCGCTTGTACCACTGATGATACCGTTCTCAACCGACCAAAGCATAGACTCGGTTGCCCAAGAAGCGATCTTATCAACGTCTGTATACTTTGCATCAAATTCGGTAGTAGGAGCTTCATACAGCTCGTCTAACTTGATAACGTTCGCAAAGAGCGTTGCAGCTTCCTGTCTGGTAAGAGCCTTATTGGGAGAGAAGGTAGTATCGGACGTACCGCTGGTTATACCATTCTCATATGCCCATGCTACAGTATTATAGTACCAGTGATTAGGCTTAACATCGGTAAATTTGTCACAAGTGTATCCGGCGGTATCTACACCCCAGAAGTTTGCAATAACTTGAACGAACATAGCTCTGGTCATTGTAACATTGGGACCGAACTTGGTTTCGGACATACCCTTAAAGTATTCCCAGTTGTAGCAACGAAGAAGAGCCTCTTCATACCATGTACCCGCCTTTACGTCAGTAAAAGGTATCATAGGAACGATCTGTTTTTCATAGGAATCGCCGCACTCATCGCAAATGATATATCTCACGCCCTCTTTATCAAAGGTAGCGAAATCATCATCGGATTCATAATAGAAGAATTTAGACGCCTTATGCTCATGATTAAGGTAATATGTTAGACCGAAAGACTTTACGGGAGAACCGTAGAGCATATAACCGGGCATACCGTCAAGTGCTGTATCGGCAACCGAAGCATACTCTGCATATGTAATAACCTCTTCTGCCTCAAGGTCAAAACGGTTGGATTTATATACGAAGTTAGCCTTGGAGTCTACGTTGCCGAACAGTAATGAAAAATAATCAAAGCTTTCAACATCGGTGCCTGTGTTAGCACAGATATCCGAAACGACGGTATCCAGAGACACGCGAGCCTCAAATACCCAACCGCTATCGGTGAAGGTTACGGCTGCCTCGGCAGATTCAGCATCGAGGATCTCGTCTGCGGTACCGTTGGAGTGATAAACGGAAGCGTTACCGTCAAGGTCAAAGCCTACACAGTAGAAGGGTGCGTTCTTTTCATAGTTGGCAGGGTCATTGGTAAGCATATTCAGTACATCAAGAGTGAGGGCAAATACGTCACCGTCAAAACCGAAATTGCCGCCGTCATACGCCTTATCAAGCACAGAGGGACAAACAAGGGTATCGAAATCCATGTTTTCGCCGAACTCGGTTATCTCTGCCGCAAAATAAAGATTAGAATCATCATACGCCATGTATGCATTAGCATTCATGTCGATGGGATTCTGCTTGTTGTGGCTGACCACTGCAAGGGTATCGTTGTTAAGCACGACAGGATCTGACCAACCGTCTTTCTTGTCGATAACACCGTCAAGTGTAGGTGTAGAATACCACACACACACATCATCCATATCATCGAAAAGCGCAAAACTGCTCATAGGAATAAGCATACTGAATACAAGAAGAAGAGAAAGTACAATTTTGATCTGCTTCATAGGAATTCTCCTTTATATTTAATCGAAACAATTATATCAACAAATTATGTATCATAAATTGAATATGTATGAAGTTTTTATGAACATCACAGTGTATCATGGATAAATTTACCGTCCACAAGAGTACACTTGACATTGATATCCGAATCAAATACCGTAAGATCTGCTGCTCTTCCCTTTTCGATAACACCTAAACGATCGGATATACCCATAGCTTTTGCGGGATTTTCTGTTATCATGCGAACGGCTTTTTCGACAGGTACACCTGCCATATCAACCATTGTACGTACAAGTCGGTCGGTGGTGGCAACACTTCCCGCAAAGGCAGTTCTGTCCAAGAGCTTGGCTACGCCGTCCTCAACCACGATATCATAGCCGTTGGCACGGCTGCCGAACCGAAATACTCCTTCACCCATACCGGCAGCTCTCATTGAGTCGGTAACAAGAATGATCTTATCCTCCGGTTTGAACTTATATACCATTTTAAGTATTTCCGGAGGAAGATGACAGCCGTCGGCAATAAGCTCGACGAACATAGTATCGAGATAGATTCCTGCCTCGACGGCACCAGCTATTCTCCATGCATTTTTACGGTGTGTAAGAGGCATACAGGAGTAGAGATGGGTCATTATAGAATACCCGCCCTTTTCGTGAGCCCGTTCGATATCGGTAAACACGGCATCTGTATGACCTATAGAAGGAATAACATTATTCTCACGCATAAACACGCCAAGCTCATCAGAGCCTTCAAGCTCGGGAGCAACCGTCATACGGACGATATCGTCAGACATAGTAAACAGCTCTCTATATTCATCGGGATCGGGCAGACGGATATACTTTTCGTCCATTGCTCCCTTTTGATTCTTGGAAATATAGGGTCCCTCAAGATGAATACCGAGAAGCTTGGCACCGCTCTTCATCTCCTTTGCCTTTTTAAACGCCGCAAGAGATGCCTTGAGCTCCTCCTCGGAAGCACTTACGGTCGTAGGATAAAGTGCAGTACAGCCATACTTGGCATGATTGACCGCTACAAGGTCATATTCCTCGGCAACAGAATCCATAAAATCATAACCGCCGCCGCCGTGAGTGTGTATGTCAATAAATCCGTGAGAAAGATATAGCTCACCCTTGCCGTCGACTACACGGTCATAGACTGCATCTTCCATAGCATGAAAGCCATCGATAATACCGTCAGTGACCGATAAAACGCTCTCGGACAATATCTCTCCTTTGTTAATGATCTTGAAATTTTCAAACAGAATCTTCATTTGGTCTCCTATGGGGTAACAAAATATATATTCAAGCATAATATACCGTAGAGGTGATATTATGAACAATGCTGAACTTAGTTTCTTTGCATCGGCAAATTCGGGTCGGGGATTTATAAATTATTACGGGGATATATTTAAAGGCTTAAAAAAGCACTACATAATCAAGGGCGGTCCCGGTACAGGCAAAAGCTCGCTTATGAAGGCGATCGCAACCAAAGCCGAAACCAAGGGAATGAAGGTCGAAAGATATTACTGCTCAAGCGACCCCGAGTCTCTTGACGGTATAATCATATGCGACATATCGGTAGGAATAACCGACGGCACAGCTCCGCATACCGCAGACCCAAAGTGTCCCGGTGTGACAGACGAAATTATTGATCTCGGTTCGTTTTGGGATAAAAGCATACTCGCAGACTCAAAGGATATCATTATAGAGTCGGTAAATAAAAAAGCAAAGCTATACAGAGATGTTTATTCGTATCTCAATGCGGCACTTACACTTGACAGCATTAAGCAACGCAGAACAGCCGATACGGTAGATATAACAAATCTGCAATCCCTTGCGAGATCGTATACCGATGTGATACCCTATCGCCGCGGTAAACAATCGGTTCGTCTGATCGACGGTATAACCATGAAGGGTCATCATTGCTTTGCACCGTACAGAACAGAAGCCGAGATGATATACAACGTCAAGGACAGCTACGGAACAGGATATATTTTCTTAAATTATTTGAAAAAGAGCCTTTCGGGCAACGAAATGACCGTATCCTATGATGCGCTTGATACTGAAAAGGTAAATATGATATACATACCGACAGATAAGATATTGTTCTGTATAAACAGCGATCAAGGTGAAGAAATTAATATCGACGAATTTGTTATTGGTCATACCGAGGACGGAATAGAAACCCGAAAAGCAGAACTGTTATCCGATGCGTATCAGTGTCTCTCCGATATAGAAAAGCTTCATTTTTCTTTAGAGGAAATATACATATCCGCTATGGATTTTCCCCGTAAGGAGAAGTATCAGAAAAAACTCATAAAGGAAATATTCACTTGATAAAATCAGTTCGGTATGTTACAATGGATCTACTAAACTTAGGAGATAAGCCTTGAAGATCACATTGTTCGCGCTGAATTCATCCTTTACACACACCAATCTTGCCGTAAGATATCTGGCATCTGTATTGGATGGATCAGATCATACCGTAATAATTAAAGAATACACCTTAAATGACAGAAAAGCAAGAGTTTTAAATGAACTTGTGAACACAAAAGCAGATATCTATGCGTTTTCTGTCTATATATGGAACAGAAACGAGATGCTGTCATATGCAAGAGAACTGAAAAAGCTGTGCCCTGACTCCAAAATCGTATTCGGCGGACCCGAGGTCAGCTTTGAAAACGAAGCGTTCCTCGTAAAGTATCCGTATATCGATGTACTTATACGCGGTGAGGGGGAATCGGTAATAACCGATATCTGCAACTCACCCGAAAGCTACAAGATCGTTGACGGAGTATGCTCAAACATATTTGCAGATAGCGGTATTTTATATGACAGATATCCCGCCGAGGGAGATATTCTGTATTATGAATCCGTGAGGGGATGCCCCTACAGATGCAGCTATTGTCTCTCCTCTCTCTCCGAGTACATCAGAGCAAAAAGCACTCGCCAGACTCTTGAAGAATTAAAACGCTTTGAACAACTCGAAAAGAAACCGAGGATAATCAAGTTTATAGACCGCACATTCAATTATGACATTAAAAGAGCTAAAGATATTTGGAAAGCTCTGTGCACAGAGGAATATACACTAAACTATCATTTTGAGATCGCTGCTGATCTTTTGGATGAAGAATCCTTTAATATACTGGCTGAAATGCCCGTAGGTAAGATACAGCTTGAAGCCGGTATACAAAGCACAAACTCATCCACCCTCGAAGCCGTCAACAGAAAAAACGACAGCTCAAAGGTCATAGAAAATCTGGCACGGTTAAAGAGCTTCGGCAATATCCACATACACGCAGATCTTATCGCAGGTCTGCCCTATGAGGATATAAACAGCTTTGCCGATTCGTTCGATAACGCCATATCCTGCTGTCATAAGCTTCAATTAGGATTTCTTAAAATGCTCAAAGGATCAAGGATAAGAGCCGAATCTGAAAAGAACGGATATATTTACGAAAGCGACCCACCTTATACAGTGCTGTCAAACAATTATATGTCCTATAGCGATCTCTACCGTCTTGAACGCATTGCTGCTACAATAGACCGGTTCTATTCAAGCACAAGATTTAAGAACACAATGGAATACATCCTTCAAAGGGTAAGCTCACCTTTTAAATTCTTTTCCGAGCTTTGTGATCTGCAGACAAAGGAGTTGGATAAAACATCACAGCATGAATGCAGAATGCAACTGATGTATATGATACGCGAGGATGAGCTCGCCTTGGGCAGGCTTGCTCTTGACACATTGATACAAGAAAACAAGAATCCCCCAAAGGAGCTTCAAAAATATTATATCGAACACTTAAAAAGTATTATAAACTCAATTCCCGAAAAATTCAAGAGCTGTAAGTGCAATAATTTACATATTTACAGTTTTAATTTTGATAAAGATAACTATTACTTAATAGACAGAACAGCTCATATAGTTGAAAAACGGTGCATCATCTGATGCACCGTTTCAGCGTGTCGATAAACCTATCGACACGCTGACAGACTTCGAAAAAGGAAGGTAGGTTTTCGTGAAAAGGGTCCGTAGGCGTACTAAGTACGGTAGTGACCCTTTTCGCGGAAAAGTGTGAAAAAGTGGCGGAAACTC
>JAFQHD010000183.1 GCA_017398145.1 Clostridia bacterium | reverse complement strand
TATGGAATTTGATTATGTTACTGCTGAGCATAACGGGTACGGCGATGATAGTTGCAGGTATACTAAAATTAATAGGGAAAATATAGGTAGTTCATAAAGTGAACAATCTGTCGTAGGGTATTGCACATGGAGATAGTTCGCAAAGTGAACGATCTGTCGTAGGGTATTGCACCTGGAGAAAGTTCACAAAGTGAACGGTCTGCCGTAGAGTCTTTCACATGGAGATAGTTCGCAAAGTGAACGATCTGTCACAGAGCATCACACATATAGATCGTTCACAAAGTGAACGATCTGCTGTGGTAGTTATGTAACGGAGGCGTTTTGCCTCCCGTGAATCAAAGGTTATAAAATACGATAATTCGGAGGGAAAATGGTAAAGATAAACATCGTATACGATGATCATTATGAGGATACGGATATAATTTCCGTACCGGAGGAGATATTCAATAACTTAAATACGGTTGTTAACGAATTTATGGCGTATCTGGATTACGCACCTAAGGACGATATTGATTATTGGGTAGAGATCGACGGCATATTGTGTTCAAATCTGGAAACAGTGGGCTTCATAAAATGGTTGAATAATACCTATTGTACGGGAAAGGAAAAGGCGCTTATTATAAAGCAGCATACAAAGTATGATTCGAGGTATGAGACTATAGAATGGTAATACAAATAACATTCGGTTTAATATTAAAGGGACTGAGTTTTCGGAGAAATAAATGAAATACAAAGCAATATTTTTTGACCGTGACGGAACGCTTACCTATTTCAACAAGGAAAAGGAGCTTTGGCGAAATAATACAATTCAGGAATGGTCCGGTAAACCCTTTGAATTGCCGTATGAAAAAATGATGTATCTTTTTTCGTTGGCATCAGAGGGCAAGACCCCTTGGTACAGGAATGTGGACGATGAAAAGGAATTTTTCAAAAGATATTACAGGTATCTGCTGATAAATGAAGGAATAACCGAGGATACAGAGGCTAAAAGTCTGCTTTTGTTTAACGAATTATGGTGTAATAATGACCGTATTCTGTATCCCGAGGTGACAGAGGTGTTGGGATATTTTTATAATCGCGGTTATAAAATGGGGGTCATCAGTGACACTTCACCTTCACTTGAATATACTTTACAGCAATTAGGGGTGAATAAATATTTTACTGCCTTTACCGCAAGCTCTCTTGTAGGTGCAGGCAAGCCGAGTCCGGTCATATACAACGCCGCCCTTGATGCTTTAGGGGTGTCAGCGCAGGAAAGTATATACGTTGACGACTGTATGATAGAAGCAGAGGGTGCCGCAAAATTAGGATATACCGCTTTTTATATAGACAGAAGCGGTGAGAATAAGGATAAAACGAGCATTAAAAGTCTGTGTGAATTAATTGACTTTGTTGAGAATTTAAGTAAATAGGCCTGTTGGGGTTTTACGGTTAAATATCTAAGTTTACCTCTCGCTATTGAAATCGGAGATTTTATGAGAGATGCGTATTTTCCCGAGTTCACACACGTCAAGTTAGTTTCAAAAGTGAGCGATCTATCATAGATATCTACAAATAGAGATAGTTCGCAAACTGAACGGTCTGCCGTGGAGTGTTATATACAGAGATAGTTCACAAAGTGAACGATCTGCCATAGAGTACCGCATATAGAGATAGTTCGCAAAGTGAACTATCTATTATAGAGGTCTACACACAGAGATGGTTTCCAAAGTGAACGGTCGTAATTTTGATTTCTTGTGTATATGATTTATTTAGAAGAAAACTGCTTGTGGTTTTCAACCGTAACTCCTAACTCCTAACTCCTAATTTCTAACTGAAAAGAGACCTTCACTTCACAGGTCTCTTTTTACATATTCCTTTAACGTCACACCGTAGTATTTTTTAAATATCCTGCTTATGTAGTTTACGTTGTCAAGTCCCACGAACTCACCTGCTCTTCTTGCAGAGTAGCCGAATCGGCGCATAAGCTCAAGCATATGATTGAGCTTCATACGGTTGATATATTCGGTTATGGGCATACCCTTGTACTTTGAGAATATATTGGTAAGGTAATTCTTTGATATCCCTATATGCTCGGCTATCTCCTCCACCATAATGTGGCGGTGTATGTTATCCATAGCGTATTTTTCTGCCATGGTACAGTAGCGTACGCTCGCAGGCGGGACGGCTGTGTCCTCGGTTTTTTTCTCGGTTGCTTTCTTTATATATGAAAGAAGCTTCATATAGTCGCTGCATTCCTCAAAATAGCTTGATGTATGCAGGGAAGCGCTTTTTGAAACAATCTTCTTTAATATTTCCGCGATCTTGTCGTTTTTGGGAATTATGAGAGGCAGAGTAAGGGTCGTCGGGGAGTCGGATGCATCGGCATATTCTATTATTGCCTCGGTGGTAATATGGCGGTGGAGTCCCTTGTCGCGGGTACTGACCTCGTATCTGCTTCTTGGAGGAATGACAAAGATATCCCCCTCATTTGCGGTATAGGTTTTTTTGTCCTCTGCCTTGAAGATAATGGGATTCAGCTTGACTCTGCCGATCTCCATAACGCCCGTACGGTATTCCTTGCGGATGGGCGGATGGTCCTCTGTTTGGAGTGTGTAGCGGTAGTTCTCTGCCGAATGCTCGTGGGCATAGGCTATTTTAACAAAGCTTTTGATGTCGATTTTTGTAGTTTTCATAGTGTTACTATAGCACATATTAACGCAAATGTAAAGTATTTCTGCATTTTTTAATCATTTTCAATTTTCTTATTGACAACAGTTGTTATTAGTGCTATAATAAAGCCACAGTGAAGCACAGGAGGTGATGAGATGGAAAGAAGAAATACCCGACAGCTTGAGACAATCAGAAATTTTGCAGAGCATAGTAAAAGCCATCCCACCGCTGAGGACGTGTACCGTGAGATAGTCAAGACTATTCCGGATATAAGCCTGAGGACGGTATACCGAAACCTCAACAAGCTCTCAGACGAGGGAATACTCCGCAAGATACAGGTTCCCAACGCTCCCGACCGCTTCGACAGCACCCTTGAGCCCCACCAGCATATACTCTGTACCGAGTGCGGCGAGTTCATCGACGTGTTTATGAACAATGAAGAAAGATTACTTGCAGAAATAAAGGACCTCTGCGGATACGAGATCACGGGTATAGACGTGGTCTACCGAGGAGTTTGTCCTACACATACAAAAAAATAAATTTAACACACATTAAAGGAGAACAACACTATGGAACTCAAAGGAACAAAGACCGAACAGAATCTCTGGGCAGCATTTGCAGGCGAGAGCCAGGCAAGAAACAAGTACACCTACTACGCATCCAAGGCAAAGAAGGACGGCTATGTACAGATCGCAAAGATCTTTGAGGAGACCGCAAACAACGAAAAGGAGCACGCTAAGCTCTGGTTCAAGGCTCTTCACAACGACGGTATTCCCACTACCGCTGAGAACCTTCTTGACGCAGCAGAGGGCGAAAACTACGAGTGGACCGACATGTATGCAGGCTTTGCAAAGACTGCAAAGGAAGAGGGCTTTGATAAGTTAGCTTACCTCTTCGAGGCAGTTGGCAAGATCGAAAAGGAGCATGAGGAAAGATACCGCAGACTCCTCGAAAACGTAAAGACCGGCAAGGTATTTGCAAGAGACGGCAAGCAGGCGTGGGTATGCGGCAACTGCGGACACCTCCACGTAGGCGAGGGTGCTCCCGAGCTCTGCCCCGTATGCGCTCATCCTCAGGCATACTTTGAAATTAAAGCAGATAACTTCTAATAATATATCCTCCAAAAATATTATTGTATATTTGACTAAAGCGTATTCCTTCGGGAGTACGCTTTTACTATTGAAAAAAATATCGGTCTGTGGTATAATAATACTAATTATAAATATAAAGGAGTAATTGTTATGGAATATATTTGGAGAGACAGAAAAAGAACATTTTTAGGTCTTCCTCTGAGCTTTACGGTATACAGCCTTACCGAGGAGAAGTTCTTTATAGAAACAGGATTTTTTAACAAAAAGGAGGAGGAGATCAGACTCTACAGAATTATGGATCTCACCCTTAACCGCAGCTTTGGTCAGAGACTTTTCGGTGTTGGTACTATCCATTGCTGTACTGCTGATAAGTCAACTCCCGAGTTTGATATCAAGAGCATCAAGAATTCCAAAGAGATAAAGAATATGCTATCTGACATGGTTGAAGCTCAGAGAGAGGCAAAGAATATCTCTACCCGTGAGTTTATGGACGACGAGGAAGGTCACGAGCACTAATTATATATGGTTTTCAGTTCAACGATATTTCTGTGTGTCTTTTTGCCTCTTGTTCTGGCTCTCTATTACGCCATACCGGGCAAGTGGGCAAAAAACATAGTTTTACTTATATTCAGCCTTGTTTTCTACGGATGGGGCGAGCCGAGACTACTTATCCTTATGGTGGTCTCGCTTCTGGCAAACTACCTCTTCGGCATCCTTATCCACCAAAGCCATCTTAAGGGTCAAAAGGGAAGAGCGTGGCTGTGGCTGTCGGTGGTATTTAATATAGGACTGCTCTTTTATTTCAAATACTTCACCTTTGCGGCAGAGAGTATTGCCGCACTTATAAAGGCGGATTGGGTCATAAGGGAGATAGCTCTGCCTATAGGTATATCCTTTTATACCTTCCAAGGTATGAGCTATGTTATAGACGTTTACCGCGAGGATATTTACGTTAAGCCTATGGTGCAGAAGAATCCCGTAAAGGTGGCTCTCTATATATCTATGTTCCCTCAGCTTATCGCAGGTCCCATCGTTCGCTACGAGGACGTTCTGCCTTATCTTGACAAGCGTGAGCATACCCTCGAGAGATTTGCCGAGGGCGTCGAGGTATTTATAATCGGTCTGTCAAAGAAGGTCATTTTTGCCAACCTCTTAGGAGAGGTCGCAACCTCCCTTATGGAGACCAACGTTGGTATGATAGGCACGGCTCATGCGTGGCTTGGTGCCATCTGCTACACGATGCAGATATTCTACGACTTTTCGGGTTATTCCGAGATGGCGATAGGTCTGGGAAAAATGTTCGGCTTTGAGTTTATGCAGAACTTCAACTTTCCCTACATATCAAGAAGCATAACCGAGTTCTGGAGACGCTGGCATATATCCCTTTCGGGCTGGTTCAGAGACTATCTCTATATACCGCTTGGCGGTAACAGAAGAGGCAACGTATACTTCAACCTCTTCGTGGTATTTCTTGCCACGGGCATATGGCACGGTGCGGACTGGGGCTTTGTAATATGGGGTCTCTGGCACGGAGTATTTATGCTTATCGAGCGTATTCTCAAGAAGCATCCTTTGCCCGTAAAGCTTCCTAAAGCTCTTTTTGGAGCCTTCGGCTGGGTTTATTCGATGCTTGTCGTTATCCTCGGCTGGGTGCTGTTCAGGATAGTAGACCTCGGTGCGACCCTTGATTATATCAAGCTCATGTTCGGTATTGGTCAACCCGAGTTCGTAAGATACGGCGTAATGTATTATCTCAACGCAAGAACTCTTACCGTGCTTACGGCGGCGGTAGCTTGCTGTGTTCCTTGGAAGAACATCATTAAGCCCAAAGGAGCAGTGTTTGTGTTTGTTAAGCGTATTGTTCTTGCAGCTCTCTTTGTCATCAGCTTTATGCTTATAACCAACAGCACCTACAATCCCTATATTTATTTCAGATTTTAGGAGGCAAGTATGAAAAAGATCGGTAATATCATATTTTGCCTCGTGTTTCTCTCAATGTTAGTGCTGCCCTTTGCGTTCACCAACTTTGAGAAAAACGTGATCTCGGAAATAGACAACGAATATCTGCCCGAGCTTGAGAGCGAGAGTATCGAGGATTTCGTCAAGAGTGCAGACGACTATCTTGACAAGCGTATAGGCTTTCGTGAACAGAGCCTTGAGCTCTATCAGCAGATCAACGATAAGCTCTTTTCCGAGATGGAGCATCCCAACCATATGTACGGCAAGAACGGACATATGTACTATAAGTGGGATAACTATATTGCGGATTGGCAGCATCTTAACCTTAATGATGAATGGGCAAAAAGCTTTGCCGGAGGTATAAAGAGCTTTCAGAATTATTCGGAGAGTAAGAATAAGAAATTCATATATATGCTCATCCCCGATAAGAAGACCGTATATCCCGAGCATTTTCCCGATGGGTATAACGTCAAGGGAGATATATCGAGAACCGATCAGGTGCTTTCTTATCTTGACGAATACTCGGTAAACTACTACTGGGCAAAGGACACCATGCTTGAGGGAAAGAAGACCGTGGCGGTCAACAACAAAAAGTATGACATAACTCATTGGAACGAAAACGGAGCGTTTATCGTAATAAAGGAGCTTTATTCCCGTATAGGTCTGCCGCCTCTCAACATAAACGACTACGAGGTGACGGAGAAGGTGGAGAAATACCTGCCTAACTCAGACTTTGTCATAAACGAGAGAGTTCCTCTCTATACCCTAAAGGAACAGAAGGCAATACTTGACCGCGGCTGGATGGAGAAAAACGGACTTAAATATCCCGGTGATAAGATCAGCTATTTTTCCTATCATTACAATCCCGAAAACGCTGATGCTCCGCGTCTGCTTGTCATCCACGACAGCTATCTTGCCGAGAAGGAAAAGTTCTTCTGCGAGAACGTAAGCGAGCTTTTCTTCCTTCACAGGTACAATATCTATAACCTTGAATGGTTTAAATATTACGTAGATCTTATCGATCCCGATATCATAGTCTACGAAAATCCCGAGCGAAGCTGGGAGATAGATCTATACAAATAAAGACAGACCGAGAGGTCTGTCTTTATTTAATGCAGAATTCAGATCCATGACACCCCGTATCTTTGATACGGTTGGTGGAATTATGCAAGGAGTTTGCGGAACGCAAACTGTCGCAGTGCAGAATGCAGAATTAATGAGGAAAAGGACTTCAATATGAAGCCCTTTTCTGCGTTTTATACGGTTGATTAATACCGCTTATTATGTGAATAAATATTTATAAAATGCTATATGATTAAATACAATTGGATGAAATTTTTGACACATATCGTGTCAAAAATGTCCAAAATTCTGCACTCTGCATTTATTTCAGCTACGCAATATCCTAATCCAAATTATTAACAGTACCTATAAACAGCGGTAAGCCGTCATAGCCGCCTATGACAAATACAAAGGGACGGTCAAGGACGAAGTTTATCTCGTCAAGGGGGGCTGAGGTAGCACCGCAGAGCATCATTGTAAACGCGGCAGCCTTACAGCCCTTCTCGTCAACGGTGACTCTTGCACCGTGTACCATAGTGTCAAGAAATGCTCCCGCATCGGTGATGGGTGACATATCCGCCTTTATCTCATCGGTGATGTCGGTGATACCGAGCTTTCCGAGATCCTTTGTCAGATCAAGCTGAGAGGATACGTCGAACTTTGGCATACTGAAGTTGATAATAGCATGTCTCTCGCTGTCCCAACAGGGCTTGTCGGTCATGTCGCTCATGTAGCTCTCTCTGCCTCCGCAGAGTATATACTCGGCAAACTCATCTGTTGCTATAAGCTCTGCGGGGGTCATACCCTCTTTAGGGAGGATAAAGGTCATATGACCGTTTTCGGTGAAATACTTTTTGTATGCCGTGAAGTTGTCACCTACCGAGACAGAGCCGTTTCTGCTTTCGTTCATAAACTCGGTGGTTACCTTGCCGTCGGTACCGTGGAATACCCTTTCGCTGTTACGCTCGGGGTTAAATTCGTCTGCCCATTTTGCATTGAATAGGATGGTGGACGCAAGGGCAAGGACCGTTTCCTCAGGCATCCCAATTCCTTTTACCTGATCGGTGAGCATTCCGTCGGTCTGCTCGTTGAGCCAACCGCGCAGAACCTCGTCGTATTCCTTACTGCCCATCCTTCCTCTGAAGGTGGAGGCGTAATATTTTTCTGCCAGTATCTCAAGAGGCTCTCTCTTATACTCTCCCTCCTCACGAAGCCACAGGGAGTTGGCGAGAATAGTCTTTGCGGTACCGTCGTCGGTGTAGAGGGCGTTCCATATCGCATTCGCGTCGCTGCGAAGCGACTCTATACCGTCACTTCCAAGCGCTTCAAGTATCTGGGTTCGGCTCTCTCCGCCGCTTGTCTCGGCAAGCATGGCAAGAGCCATATATACGTTGACGGGGGAGTAGATGGCGTTGTCCTCGGTGTCGCCGAGAAACGCCTTGGTGGAGCTTTTAATAAACTTACTTAAGTCAGGCGTATTGCTGTCGTAAGCAGTTCTGTAGGAGCTTACGTCCTCTCTCCATTTTTCATAAGCGTTTTGGTCGTTTAGATCGGCATTTAAGCTGTAGTTAAGGACTCTTTCGGGATAAGTAGCTTTGCTGAGACAGTAATCGAGGCTGTAATAGTGTTCATCGGTCATGGAATACTCAATGTTTACATCCTCTGCCTCGTCTGCTATCTCGGGTACTATCTCGGGTGTCGGGCTATCCTTAAGATTCTCCTCTTTAGGTCGAAGTGCCACCACACCCATAAGTATTGATATACACAGAAGTATTGCCACCGCAGGGATCCAACGGAAAATGTTTCTTTTTTTCTTATAATTTGCCGCTTCCTCGATAAGATCATCGCCGATCATACCGACAGCGTCCTGAAGCTTTTCTCTCTTCATATACAGATACCCTCCTCATTGAGATATTTTTGCAGTCTTTGTCTCGTACGGCAGAGCTGCATTTTGATTTTCCCCTCGCTTGCATCGAAGCGCTTGGCTATATCCGCGATAGAATCGCAGAACCAATAACGGCGAAGGAAAACTATACGGTCGCTTTCCTTAAGCTCCCTCAGAAATCTGTCGATATATACCGACAGCTCCTTTGCTTCAAGGGCTTTTTCTACGTTTTCGGCATTTGGGATACATTCTCCCAACTCGTCGAGGGAGGCGGCAATGTTGCAGGCGCGCTTTTCTGCATACTTGTACCGCCATATCTTTAAGGAAATATTCCTCGTTATCCTCATTAAAAACGAGGATAAAACGTCAGGCCTGTGGGGCGGAATGGAGTCCCATACCCCAAGGTATGTATCGTTGACTGCCTCCTCGCTGTCACGGGAGTCTCCTAAAATGTTGTAGGCAACGCTGTAGCAGAGCCGTCCGTATTTCTGCCGTGTGGCTTCAAGTCCGGATTCGTCCCTTTGCCACAGAAGCTCTATAATTCTTTTGTCCTCCATTTTTCCACCTCCTATACGTAAACTACCGATATTTTTTGTTTGGTAACGTTATTATAGCAAATTATTACAGATATTACAATAAAAATGACCTTCAAATTTGAAGGTCATAAAAGGACGGTTTATGAAGTTAACGGAACTTTAGCTTTCATTTTCTTCTATCAATTCGAATTCCCATGTGGGGTATAAATAATCCTCATTGGAGTCATCAATAACCCTATAGTGATTATATTCTATACCGAGGCACTCGTAGATTTTTCCGTTTTTTAAGTCTGTGCAGGATTTTCCGATATATTTTACTTTCATCTGTATACCTCTTTATCTAATAGATTTCTTTTCCTTCTTTGTAAGCTTGCTTTGCTTCATTAAGGCTCATTATATTATCCATATTCTTGTAATCCGGATGCTCTTCCTGTAAAAACCAGTGTGTCCAATTACATACGGGGCACTGTTCGAACATTTCTTTGAAAATATGCTTTTTACATACCGGGCACAGCATTTCTTCATTCATTGTATTTACCTCCTGTGTTTTTTAAGCTTTTCTAACTATTCCATAAATTACGCCTTGAATATGAAACGTCCCGTTTGTTTGTGTTTTATAGGCTGTTGTTATGAATTATATCACAGTATAACTATAATTGCAATATCTTGGAAAATTCTATAACACAGAGATAGTTCACAAAGTGAACGGTCTGTCGCGGAGGCAAACAAGCGGAAAATGTTGGTAATGAGAATGTTTTTTCGTATATGTATACAAAAAGAGATGGTTCACAAAGTGAACGATCTGTCGCGGAAGCAAACAAGCGGGAAATGTTAGCAAAGAGAACGTTATTTCGTATAGTTATACAAACAGAGATAGTTCGCAAAGTGAACGATCTGTCGAGGAGTATCACACATATTGATGGTTCTCAAAGTGAACTTTCGTTATTTATCAAATAAGCTGCAGTTTGTAAATACTTCTTTGGAACAAAAAAAGAAATATATAATACCGTTTTGTTATTGTCAATGCTGTATTGATGTGAGGTCAATTATCCGTCTATTCCATTTTTGTATATAAGCTGTTATAATATATAACGGAGGTGAGAATATGCAAAATAATATCGGTAAAGTTATAAAGTATTTGAGAAAAGAAAGAGGTATAACTTAAGAAGAGTTGGCCGGTACGCTTGGGGTCACCGCACAGGCGGTATCACGGTGGGAAAACGGTATAGGCATCCCGGATATTTCTCTTCTTGTTCCAATAGCAAACTATTTTAACGTGAGTATGGATATTCTGTTTTCAAGAGAAAACGGCAGCATTGATAAACAGGTAAGCGATCTGTTGGAGCATATAGAAAATGCCGAATTGCCGTATATACAGAAAAACGAACTGTTAAAGAATGCACTTTGTCAATTTCCCAATCATCCTGATATTCTGTATGCCATTGTTCAAAACGCAATATTTGTCGATATGTTATGCGATGATACGAAAATGGTCGAGGATATCCTCATAACCGGACTTAAAGCAGCGGATACTTTTATCCAAACCTGCAAGGATGCCAATATGGTGATACGGGTAAAGAGCGACAGAATAGGATTGTTGACCGACTTGGGGCGTTACACGGAGGCTGAGCAAGCAGCGTATGAATTTGAGCTTCCGGTTATCAACGAGCATATGCATCTTGCGCAAATATGCCGAAAGCAAAAGAATTATACACAAGAAATAACCCATATACAGGAAAGCATTGCACGTATACTCGGTTGTCTCGCCGACGAGATAGAACATCTTGGCAGAGCATATTGGTCAAACGGAGAATATGACAAGGCGTATCAGGTATTGACCGTTGATCTGGAATTACCGAATATACTTCTTTCAAAGAACGGTTTTTGCGCTCCGTTGCAGAATTACTATGCAATAGCCGGCTTTGAGGCAGCGCTCTGTCTCGTTATGGATAAAAGGTATGATGAGGCGATAGATCTTTTGGAATTAATATTTGACAAGGGTATATCTCAATGCGATCATTGTACTAACAGAACGCCCATAGATTCGCCGCTTCTTTGTAATATAGATCCGTCACCCTATCACGGCGAGGTCAAATATGACGATTATCTGTATCAGATCACTATGCGTGAGTTTGAACCGTTAAAGGGTGACCCGAGATATGATAAATTGGTTGAGAGATTCAATTCATATGACAGCCGAAAGTCAATATAAATTATTAAAGCAGTGATCAAAATCACTGCTTTCAGCGTGTCGATAAACCTATCGACACGCTGTCAGACTTCGAAAAAGGCAGGTAGGTTTCCGTCAAATCATCTCGTAGGCGTACTAAGTACGGTAGAGAGGATTTGTCGGAAAAGTGTGAATGGACGGCATAAACTCGATGTTTATGCCGTCCTTGAATGCTTATCTACCTCAAAAGGGAGAGATTATTAATATATTGTCGTTAAAGAATAATTGGCGAAATGTTTTATAAATATATTTTTCTTTACACGTCCGACCAACTTT
>JAFQHD010000182.1 GCA_017398145.1 Clostridia bacterium | reverse complement strand
GTCTGCAAAACCTTTATTCCTCGGTTCAAATCCGAGTGTCGCCTCCAACGCAAACGCACCCAAACGGGTGCGTTTTTGCGTTGGAGCGACACTATTGAACCGCTCACCGAAGGTGATCGGTTCAAATGGCTTGCGCATTCGCGCTGCCTGTGGCAGATAAAGCGAATGCGGGAGTACGGCAGGTGCCCAGTGAGTTCAAGCGACTTTAGGAGCGCAGGAGGAACTGTTGGCACCAACGAGATCGGGCACTGAACGAACAGAGCGATCTGTCATTATTTAATGAGTCGTCGCCTCCTGCATCGGAGATGCAGAGATAAGCAAATGCTTCGTTGACATAACTTCGGATTTATGCTATAATACCCTCAAGGTAGTGGTTTTATGAAAAAAGTTAATGTGTTATGGTTAATAGCTTCGCTTTGTTGGTTTTTTTGGTCACTCTTAAATATTTTTGAGTTATTTATAGAAGTTCCGTTTATATTAAGTGTTTGTGGCATATTTTTTATACTTGCTGCAGTTGTGGTACATCTTGTGATTTTAATCAAAGAAATAATAGATAGAAAAAAGAAAAAATAACGATAAAATCACAAAAAACTCTTGACAAACCCACACTCACCTGTTATAATATCCCTGTTGCCCGTACTTGGTATGGTGCAACAAGGAAATGTGGGAGCATAGCTCAGCTGGGAGAGCATCTGCCTTACAAGCAGAGGGTCATAGGTTCGAGCCCTATTGTTCCCACCACATTTGGCCTGGTAGCTCAGTTGGTTAGAGCGCTAGCCTGTCACGCTAGAGGTCGAGGGTTCGAGCCCCTTCCGGGTCGCCAAATTTTCCTTTCTATAATAACCACCTGCGGATTTAGCTCATTTGGTAGAGCGCGACCTTGCCAAGGTCGAGGTGGCGGGTTCGAGCCCCGTAATCCGCTCCAAACGAAAATCCGTTCTCGTAAGAGGACGGATTTTTGTTTGTATTATTCACTATTCATTATTCATAATTCATTATTCATTAAATATAACGGATTTTCGAATGAATAATGAATAATGAAGTCGTCTTCGGCTGATGAATAATGAATAATTTTGCTTTGGCGAAAAGCATTTTAGGGCATATCATCACGCTTTTATGTGTATTATTTCTGTTATTGACAAATCATCCATATTGGTCTATAATAATAAAGCAATCGAAACGTATCTAAAGGAGTCGTATTATGGAGCCTGTTTTTGAAAACCGATATATCCGCGACAAAGAAACTGCCAAGGAGATATCAGCGTTTTTGTACTTAAAGAGACCGTCCGGTATCGTTGTCGGTATTTTGTGTGCGCTTTGCTTTGCTGTACACCTTACTTTTTTAATACTGGGCTATGAATATTCTGTATTGGGATTTATATTACTGCCCACGTATCTTGCATATAAGTATTATTGTTATTTTGTTTCTAAGAATTCACTTATCAAACGTGATGCTGAAACCTTTAAGGGTGATATCGTGATAACGACCGGGGTCTATGAGGATCACATAACCGTGACTGCACCTAACGGTTCGGTCGTAGAGCTTGAGTATGATAAAATAAAGAAAATATCTCTGACCAAGAACTATATACTTATAATGTCTAAGGCTCGTCTTATATATATCTTGAAAAAAGACGGCTTTACCAAGGGAAGTCTTTCGGAATTTACCGCGTTTATAAAAAGCAAGGGCATTAAGATCAAGTAAAAATATTAAAAATTATTTATATAAGGAGACCACAATGGCACTTTTCAAAAACAAACCTCAACAGACTTCGGTATCACCTCGACAGAGCCTTGAGATCAAGTACAACTCTGCCAGAGGAAACCTGCTTATGGTTATCGTATTTACCGTTGTCAACATTCTTCTGCTTGTTACCAACAGTAACTCTTATTTCCTTTTCTCTGCATTCGTTCCTTACATATTGGTTGAGAACGGTTGGTATTACACGGGTAAATATCCGGTCGAAGCGTACGGTGAATACTATTCGGATATGGCATTTGCGGCTGACGTAGTGCTTTACGTGCTTATAGCGGTAGCCGTTATCGTACTTGCCGTGTATTTCTTATGCTGGCTCTTTTCAAAGAAGCAGAGAGCGGGTTGGATAGTTGTTGCACTTGTATTCTTTGCTCTTGATACCGTAGGATATCTTCTTTACGCATTTATGTACGGCATGCTGGATATGAGCTCTGTTATCGATATTCTCTTCCACGCTTGGGTAATTTATTATCTTGTAGGCGGACTTGTTGCCAACGCAAAGCTCAAGAAGCTCCCGGCTGAGGAAGAGCTTCCCGAAGAAGCGGCACAAGAGCCTGCAGTCGCAGAAGAAACAAATATAAACGAATAAAAGGACAAAATTCTGCAATGAAAACAATCTTCGCCTGTGATATAGGCGGCAGTAAATTATTATGCGGACTTGTCACTCCTGAAGGACAGATTCTTGATACCGAGTCCACACCCCTGTCTCTGGATATAACCACCGACAGAATAGAAGAATACATATTATCATTCTATACCGTTTTGACTCAGCGTAATCCCGAGGCAGAGCCCTATATCTGCGGTATGACCATACCCGGACTTGCGGATACTGATGCGGGAATATGGGTCTACGCCTGCTTTTCGGGTATCAGCAACTATCCCATAGCTGACAGAATGTCAAAAAAGCTGAATATGCCCGTATATATCGAAAACGACGTCAACGCCTGCGCTCTTGCAGAAAAGGTATTCGGCGCATGCCGTGACTGTGACGACTTTCTATGGATGACGGTATCCAACGGTGTAGGCGGCGGACTGGTCCTTGGCGGCAAGGTCTACGGCGGAGCCTTTGGTGGCTCGGGAGAGATAGGTCACGTCATAGTTGAGGATGACGGTCCTCTGTGCCCCTGCGGACATCACGGCTGTATGGAGGCTGTGGCGGCAGGTCCGGGTATCGCAAGACGCTACGAGGCTATAACAGGGACTTGGCTTTCGGCTAAGGATATCTCCGTCCTTGCAAGACAGGGAGACGAGACTGCTATGTCTGTTATGGCAAAGACGGGCGAGTATATAGGCAAGGGACTCGGCAAGGCTGCAAGCCTTCTTAACCTCCGTCGCTATGTTCTCGGCGGCGGTGTAATGCAGAGCTTTGACCTGATGGAGCCCTATATCCGCGAAGCCTTCAGCCGCGAAGCCTTTGCTTCTCCAAACAAAAACGCCGAGATAATCCCCACAGCCCTCAAGTACGAGGCAGGACTTATGGGAGCGGCGGCGATCACACTGAAATAAGAATTATTATGCCGTAAAGTGTTAGCTTTGCGGCATTTTAACATTCCACTAAGTGTTATAAAATAAGGCTATTTACACTATTTTCGTCATTTTGAATATTTTTTTCAAAAAACTATTGACAAATTTGTTTATATATGCTATACTACAGTCAGAAAGAGGAAGACAACCTCCCAAGAGAAAAAATCACTTACATGGATGCCATGTACGGCAGTAGTGACAAGAGAAGAAGTGCAAAGAGAAAAGGGAAGAAGGTCTGAATCTTTGTTAGATAAAGTTGTATGAAGGAACAACTCAATTATATTAAGAAAGGCAGGGTGAGTCCGGTGTACTAAGATCCTTCGGTAATTAATATGTTTGATAAAATGCTTTGCAGGTTGTGAGTTATCGTTGGTGTGGATAAAAAAGTAGTCTGTAAAAAGTAGGAGTAAAGTGGTGTAGAGCAGAGCATAAAAAACAGTTAACTACCGTATATTAAGAAAAATCAAAATAAAAGATCGACTAAATTATGATCTAAGAAAAAAAGGTTAGAGTTGCTTGCAGATGTGAGCAACGAAAAGGTGAAAAATGATCATCCAGTTTTAGCGACCGTCCGTTGTTTGAAGTATCAGATAACAGGACGGTCGCATTGTTTATATGTAAGTTAGTGTTTTTGTGTTATTTGAATAGCAGTATGGGTACGATGCCCTGCTGCTTTTTGTTTTTTGGTGGTTATTTTTCTTGACATAATTCTTCGATTTTGGTACAATATATAAACATATTTATATTTATGGAGAAAATTATGGAAAGAGAAAAATTCGGATCCCGTCTGGGATTCATCCTAATTTCTGCAGGCTGTGCCATAGGTCTGGGTAACGTATGGAGGTTCCCCTATATCACAGCTAAGCACGGAGGAGCTGCATTTATTCTTGTATATCTGCTGTTCCTCGTTATTTTCGGCTTGCCTATTATGACTATGGAGTTTTCGGTAGGCAGAGCATCCCGTAAGAGTATAGTAGGCTCTTTTGAGGCACTTGAGCCTAAGGGAACGAAATGGCATTGGTTCGGCTGGATAGGTGCTGCAGGTAACTATCTGCTTATGATGTTCTATACCACCGTTTCGGGTTGGATGTTCATTTACTTCATCAAGAGCATCAGAGGCGATTTTGTGGGCGAAAGTGTCAAGAACGTAGCCGACCAGTTTGGCGGTATGGTCGGTAATTTCTGGTTGCAGTTCGGCTTTATGGTGCTTACGATAGTTCTTGGCTTCGTTATCTGTTCTCTCGGACTTAAGAACGGAGTAGAGAAGATAACCAAGGTGATGATGGTAGGACTTCTTATTCTCCTTATCGTCGTTGCGGTTGTCGTAGTAGCTCTGCCCGATGCCAAGGAGGGCCTCAAGCTTTATCTTATTCCCGATTTCAGCAAGTTTACTGCAAGTAATGCAGGAAATATAATATTTGACGCTATGGGACAGGCATTCTTTACGCTGTCTCTTGGTATGGGCTCTATGGCTATATTCGGTAGCTATATCGCTAAGGACAGAAGCCTTCTCGGCGAATCTGCTACAATAGCAGGTCTTGACACCTTCGTTGCGCTTATGGCGGGTCTTATCATAGTTCCTGCAAGTACGATGTTCTCCGCAGAGGTAGGACAGTTCGCAGGTCCCGGACTTCTGTTCCAGGTTACCCCCAACATCTTCAATCTTATTCCCGGCGGACGTATCTGGAGTTCGCTCTTCTTCCTGTTTATGATGTTTGCCGCGATGTCTACCGTTGTTGCGGTATTTGAAAATATAGTTTCCTTTGCGGTTGACAAGTGGGGCTGGTCAAGAAAGAAGAGCAGCTATGTTAATATCGTTGCGGTAATTCTTCTTTCATTACCCTGCGTATTAGGCTTTACCTATTGGTCGAACTTCAAGGTACTCGGTATGGATATTCAGGGTATAGAGGACTTTATCATATCCAACAACATTCTGCCATTAGGTTCTCTCGTGTACGTGCTTTTCTGTACCTCTAAGAAATACGGTTGGGGTTGGAAGGGCTTTATCGAGGAAGCAAATATGGGTAACGGTCTTAAGTTCCCCAAGATGCTCTACGGTTACTGCAAGTTTGTAATTCCCGTACTCATTATCGTTCTTTGGGTTTGGGGTGTATGGGGCGTTATCTCTCCCTTTATTCTCAAATGAGATACTCCGAGATATTTTTCGACCTTGACGGCACACTGACCGACCCTTACGAGGGAATAACCAAGTCGGTACAGCATTCCCTTAGGTATTTTGATATCAATGTAGCAGACCGAAACGAGCTTAAATGCTTTATCGGACCTCCCCTCTGGGAGAGCTATGTGAAGTATTACGGTCTTACCAAGGAACAGGCAGAAGAGGCGGTAGTGCGTTACCGTGAATATTTTTCGGTGACGGGTCTTTTTGAAAATGAGGTCTACGAGGGTGTCCCCGAGCTTTTAGAGGAACTAAAGGCAAAGGGATTGCGTTTAACAGTCGCAACAAGTAAGCCTGCGGTTTTTTCAGAGAGAATACTCGACAAATTTGACCTTGCCAAATACTTTGATTTTCTCTCAGGCTCCGAGCTTGACGGAACAAGAGTAAAAAAGGCAGACGTTATCGAGTACGCTATAGAGAACCTCGGCATCACCGACAGAAGCTCTATCCTTATGGTAGGTGACCGTCTCCACGATATCGAGGGAGCGCATAAGTGCGGAGTGGATGCCTGCGGAGTTCTCTGGGGCTACGGTGACAGGGCAGAGCATACAGAATGCGGTGCCGACTATATTGCCGCTACTCTTAATGAATTAAAAGAGATAATTTTACAATGACACAGAACGACGTGCTTGAATACTGTCTTAGTAAGCCTAAGACGTATATCGACTATCCCTTCGGGGACATATCATTATGTATAAGAATAGATGGGGGTAAGCATACCCCCATTTTTGCGCAGATAGACTTTCCGAAAGGGAAGAATAAGATAACCATCCGCTGTAATCCCGATCTTGCGGTCTTTTACCGAAGTGAGTACCCCGATAAGGTGACGAGAGGCTATTACTGTCCTCCTGTTCAACAACCCTACTGGAACACGGTCAGCCTTGAGCTTCCCGATGAAACGATATACGCAATGCTTGACGAAGCCTACCGAAGCGGTATATCAAAGTTACCCAAATATCTGCAGAAGGAGATATACGGTCGTGTCGTACAGTAAATGTGAGCTCTGTCCAAGACTTTGCGGAATTGACAGAACCAAAACTGTGGGTGTTTGCGGAATGTCGGATAAGCCTTCACTTGCCAGAGCAGCCCTTCATTTTTGGGAGGAACCCTGCATTTCGGGAGACAACGGCTCGGGAACGGTTTTCTTTTCAGGCTGTGCGCTTCGCTGTGTCTACTGTCAGAATAGAAATATCGCAACAGGCGAGGTAGCAAAAGAGGTTGACGCAAAAAGACTGACCGAGATATATTTCGAATTAAAGGACAAGGGTGCTCATAACATAAATCTTGTCACCGCATCCCACTTTATGCCCCATATAGCAGAGAGCATAAAAGAAGCCAAAAAGCAGGGGATAGATATCCCATTTGTCTATAACTCAAGCGGATACGAGAGAGTAGAGAGCTTAAAGCAGCTTACTGGTCTTATCGACGTATATCTTCCCGACTACAAATACGCTATTTCAAAGGATGCAAAGCGTTATTCCTCCTGTCCGGACTACCCCGAGGTTGCACTTAAGGCAATCGACGAAATGCTCCGTCAACAGCCGGAATGTGTGATTGAAAAGGGCATTATGCGTAAGGGCGTCATCATCCGTCATATGCTTCTTCCGGGTAAGGTTATAGAATCAAAGATTGCAGTCAAAAAATTATATGACCGTTACGGTGATAAGGTATACTACAGTATTATGAGCCAGTATACGCCATTGCCCCACGTGGCAGATTATCCCGAGATAAACCGTAAGGTCACAGACTCCGAATATCAAAGCCTTATAAGCTATGCATCCGAGCTTGGAATTGAAAAAGCCTTCATACAGACGGGCGAATCGGCAAGCGAGAGCTTTATTCCGGCGTTTGATTATGAGGGAGTATAAAGAATGCAGAATGCAGAATGCAGATCCATGACACCCCGTATCTTTGATACGGTTGGTGGAATTATGCAAGGAGTTTGCGGAACGCAAACTGTCGCAATGCAGAATTAAGGAAGAAAACCGTGTCAAAAGACACGGTTTTCAACGTTATGATATAATTATTATTCCTCTACGGGAACCTTATAGAACTCTTCTGCGGTAACTCCGCACTTATCAAGGAATCCGTTGACAAAATCGGTAAACCTGCCCATTACCTCGTCGGCATCTGCTTTAGCCTCAGCTTCTGTGTAACCGTCGTACTCAAGGGCATATTCTTCAAATCCGTCTGCCTTCATATAGCCCGTATGCAAGAGAAGTTTATCCTCCTGACTTAAGTCTGCATATATATAAGCATATGCGGTACGCAGACCGTCAACTATCATAAATGCGTCCTTAAGATATACCGTATCACCGATATATTCATCGTCAGAGGGCCCTGCACAGTACTCGAACTGAATCATCTCGCCTTCGGGATCGTAAAAAGCACGGTATAATACACCGTCTATGTTTTCTTCGATAACGAAGCAGGTCTCAAAATATTCGTCCGCCTTACCGTTTGCGGTGATATAGTCAGCCATAACTCTGAACGCACCGTCGGTGTCCTTGGGTCCGCCGCTCAGTATATATTCGTCAAAGCCCATTATCATACGGCAAGCCTGCGCACGGGTAGCCGTCTCGCGGGGAGCGATGGTAGTTTCGGTCATACCGCTGATTATACCTGCGGCAACACACCACTTTACTCCGTCAAGCGCCCAGTCGGATACGGTATCCGCATCCTCAAAGGCAGACAGATCGTCACTTGCAGACATATCAAAGCCTAATTCCACGTAACTGAGACCGTAGGTATAGAAGAATCTTGCACGCTGTTCACGGGTCATGGGGTCGTTTGGAGCAAAGCGGGTCTCGGATACGCCTGCTGCATACTCGTTTTCCTTTGCCCAACATACGGCGGCATTGTACCACGCGCCGACCGAAACGTCCTCAAAGCCTGACTCTGCATCCACATATTCGGACAGGTCTGCGCCGTCAAGTCCCGCAAGCATCTGTACGAACTGCGCTCTTGTGAGAGTTCCGTTGGGAACGAAGGTGGTTTCGGTCATACCGTTGACTATTCCGTAGTCATAACAGTATTCTATCCCCTCCATATACCACGCGCCGTCCACAAGGTCGTCAAAGGGTAATGCGGGTAACTCAAAGTCGGCAAACGAGGCTGTTCCAAATACGGAAAGCAGCATAACGGTTGTGATGATCAAACTGATAATTCTTTTCATTTCAGTTCCTCCTGAATATTTTAATGTGATCATACTATAGCACAAAAAAGTCTTATTTGCGAAAAGTGGTGCAACATATCCCTTTTTTGGTGCAATTTGATCCTTTGTCTATAAGTACACGTACAGAACGTCGGTTACTACAAATATTGGTGCAAACAGTGACTTTTCTGGTGCGGAAAAAATTGCATATAACGGTTCGATATGATATAATGGACTCATAAATCACACTGCGAGAGGTAAAAAAGTGAAGATAATTATATGCGATGACAATCAAGAATTTTCCGCAATGCTGTCGGACGAGGTCAAAAAAATACTGCACAGCAACGAGCGATACAGTATGCTTGACATAGAGTGCCGTTGTATCTATCCTGCAAGTAAGGTCATAGAATACGCAGATACCGAACATATCGACATTCTGTTTCTTGACATTAATATGCCTGATACCAACGGATTTGAGACCGCAGAGCGCTTCTATAACGAGCATAAGGATACCTACATAATATTTGTATCAGACATTGAGAACTACGTTTTCTATGCCATACGCTTCAATCCTTTCAGATTTATCCGTAAACCAAATCTGTCAAACGAGCTTACCGAGGCTCTGACCTCTGCTCTTGACGAGATACTTATATCCGACAGACAGATAGAGGTCTGCAACCGTGACGAATGTGTTTCGCTTAATATCAGCCGCATTGTATATATTGAAAAGGAAAAGCGGGGCAATTATCTCAACATACGTTCTATCGACGGCAATTACCGTCACCGTTGCAATCTGGTGCATATCGCCGAGGAACTGAGCGATGCGTATTTTGTTAAAATAAACAGCGGAACTATCATTAATATGAAGCATATAATGACCATCCGTCAGGAAGGTACGGTTCTTATGTCGGATAATTCCGTACTCACCGTATCAAGGAAGTATCTGCCTGAGCTTACTTCAAGTTATATAAAGTATATGCGTAACAAAAAGGGCGGGGTAAGATAATAACAGAAAGGTTAAATATAAATGTTAGTTGAGTACATAGTTAATCTATACGATGCTATAATAGGCGTATTCTTTGTCACAAAATTAAGCGGAAGAAAGTTAAACGATTACAAATTCGCGTATATTGCTATATTTTTATCTTTTGCCGTGTCCACTCTGTTTTCTTATTTTGCTAAAACTTCATACATCCTGCTGGCTGTAATACAGGTAGCTATCCATTATTTTTTATTGTTCTCAAAGAAACAGGGATTAAAGATCATAAACGTACTGTCGCCTATGATTTTCCAAATGGTTATGGCGACTGTAAATGTCTTTTTGATATTCTTATTGAACAACTTATTTCCTGTTTCGATAGCAGATCTCCATGTTTATTCATACAGCAGATATATTTTTATATTGTTATGTAAGGTAGTGATGACAGCGGTGTTGCTCATCTTTACTAAATTTTTTGATATTAAAGAACGCCATTTCGCCTTACTGGATCTCGTTGCATATTTATTGTTTCCTTTTATAACGCTATTTAATTTTTATATCTATCTTCAAATAGGTATAAAATATGATATTAAAGAGTATTCGGGTTTAATAGTATTTTCTGTTGTTGCACTCGGAATTATCAACGTGCTGATATTTATCCTGTTCAGACGGGCATTGCAGAACACCTCCGCCAAGCACGAGCTTGAACTACTTAACAGCCGAAGCGAGCTTGAGGAAAAGCGATACGCCGAGCTTGGAAATATGTATAAAGAATTACAGATAACCCGTCACGATTTAAAGGATCATCTTCTCTACATAGATAATCTCATTACAGAAAAACGCTATGACGATGTGGAGCAGTATATCTTTGACCGTAGACAAGAGCTTGAATCTACTCGTAAGATCAAGCATACAGGGCACCGTGTACTTGACTATGTTATCAACTCTAAGATTTCTGACGCGGATAACATCTCATTTATGATAACGGGCGAGCTGAAGGAGCTTAAAGGGGTAGACGATCTTGATATTGCTTCTTTATTCGGCAACATTCTCGATAATGCCATTGAAGGAACAAAAGGCTCACCTGATCCAAGCATAGTCCTTGAGTTTTCGGTAACCGGTAACTATCAGAATATTCTCTGTAAGAACAGCATAGCCGCCCCGGTTCTTAAGGATAACCCCAAGCTTCATACTACAAAGCGGGATCACCACATACACGGCTACGGAGTACAAAGCATCCGCCGTATCGTTGCAAAGCACGGCGGAATGGTGGAGTTTTACGAGGAGGACGGGATGTTCTGCGTACACGTGGCGCTAAACTGTTAACTCATCACTCTAAACTCATCGCTGGCAAACGGGTTGCACAAACGAAAATTTGATGAAAAATTCATCAATCATACACTTTCAGATCGTTCACTTTGTGAACTATCTCGATTACATACCAACGAAAATTTGATGAAAAATTCATCAATCTTGCACTTGCAGATCGTTCACTTTGGAAACGGTCTGTTTTGTAAGGTTATCCAAAACCAATCATTAAAGAAAGGAGAAAGACGATGCCCGGTATACTTATCGAATATTTAGCAAATCTGTATGATGCGGTTTTGGGTACGGTCTTTATTACTCTTTTCTGTAATCAAAAGCTCAGACGTAATATTGCCTTATATGTCATCATCATCACAAATTTTCTGTTTTTATCGGTTCTGTCATATATAGCAAGCGACAACCTTATCATAAGCGTCGGTATACCGTGGATTACTTGGTTTGTGTATACTCTTACCTTTAAGAATACCAGGATCATTAAACGCTTGTTTTCCACAACGCTGTTTATTATTATTCCTGTTATTTCGAGTACCCTTATTATATTTATACTGTCAAATCTTATGAACGTAGCGCTTGAAGAGCTGTGGATGTCTCTGTCTATAAACCGTTTCCTTTTCATTTTGCTTTGTAAGATCACTCAAACGATCACTGCAATCGTTATATTAAAGATCGCAAAGGTTGACGGCTCATTTACCTTATGGGATTTCCTGCTTTATTTCATATCGCCTACTATAACTGCGGTGGTATTATCCTTCTTTTTAGAGCTGTCGGTCGTTTATGATATGACATCCTATTCTGTGCTGATAATAACCGTTATTCTTCTGCTGTTGCTTATAAACGTTTCATCAGCACTGCTTTTCCGACGTACTGTGCAGAACACCTCCGCCAAGCATGAGCTTGAGCTTCTTAACAGCCGCAGCGAGCTTGAGGAAAAGCGTTACGGCGAGATAGGGAATATGTACAGGCAGCTACAGATTACCCGACACGACTTAAAGGATCATCTTGTGTATATAGACAACCTCATAGCGGAGAAACGATACGACGAGGTAGAAAAATATATCTCCGACCGCAGACAAGAGCTTGAATCTACTCGTAAGATCAAGCATACGGGTAACCGAGTGCTTGACTATATAATCAACTCCAAGCTTGAAAACGCTAAGGATATTTCCTTTATTATAACGGGTGAGCTGAAGGAGCTTAAAGGGGTAGACGATCTTGATATAGCATCCCTTTTCGGTAATATCCTTGATAACGCGATTGATGGAACAAAAGGCTCACCTGATCCAAGCATAGTCCTTGAGTTTTCTGTCACGGGTAATTATCAGAATATTCTGTGTAAAAACACTATAGCCGAATCGGTGCTTAAGAATAACCCCAAGCTTCACACCACAAAGCGGGACCACCGCAGACACGGCTACGGTGTACAAAGTATCCGCCGTATTGTTGAAAAGCATAACGGCTTGATAGAGTTCTACGAGGACGAAGGATTTTTCTGCGTTCATATAGCCCTGAATTGTTGAATCTTTATTTGTTTGTAAACTAACTATTAAATGAAACAAGAAGCCCTTGACGGGCTTCTCTTTTTTTGTTAGAATTCTAATCATTAGAAAACTAACTATTATTAGTGAGGTGTATTATGAAGAAGAAAAATGACGAGATAGTTCGACGTAAGCCTATGGAGATAAACGAGGCAGGCGAGGTCGTATTCAGCTGTGATAAGGATAAGCATCCTTCGGAGGGCAGGTTTAAGTTTGACAGACCCACACCGCTTATGCTCTGTAATGAGATATCCAAGATGTTCCGCAATACTCTGAGAAACTCAAGCGATGATGCGCTCATACAGGGCAGCTACCGTGATATCGTATTTAACCTTGCTCACGGAGACGGAAAGACCCAGCTTGAGATAGCAAACCATATCCATTTAAAGCCCCCTACGGTAAGCGTAGCTTTGGCGAAATTAGAGGACGAGGGCTACGTTACAAGAAAGGCAGACCCTATGGATGCCCGCTGTACACGCGTATATCTTACCGACAAGGGTAAGTCTATCCACGACAGAACTCACGTTGCCATCGACACCCTTGAGAGCAATGCAACCAAGGGACTGAGTGAGGATGAGATCAAGCAGTTGACCCTGCTTTTATATAAGGTAAGGGAGAATATTGCAGATGATAATTAAAAGTATAAAAGAAAGAAAACAGCGTAGGGTAAAGCTCTCCGTATATATAAAGCCCTACATATTTTTTGCTGTTCTTGCCCCCCTCTTTATGGTTGGCGAGGTTATGATCGACCTTATGCAGCCTACCCTTATGTCAAGGATAGTTGACGAGGGTGTCGTTGCCGGAAATATGCCTATTATCTGGGAATTGGGAATCCGTATGATAGTGCTGACTCTTATAGGAGGTGCCTGCGGCATAGCCTGCGGATATTTTGCAAACTATGCGGCTCTGAACTTCGGTTCGGATCTTCGTAACGCGGTATTCTCTAAGGTCATGAGCCTGTCTATAGAGCAGACAGATAAGTTTACCACGGGCTCACTCATTACCCGACTGACGAACGACGTTACCATGTGTCAGGATTTTGTCGGAATGGTGCTACGTATGTTTGTCCGTTCGCCTCTGCTTTTTGCAGGAGGTCTATTTATGGCGCTTACCCTTGACGTAAGCTTTGCGCTCGTGCTTGCAGTATCCCTTCCCGTTGAGATACTTGCCGTGCTTATTATACTGAAAAAGGCAAAGCCCCTTTTCACACAGGTACAGACCAAGCTTGACACGGTCAACGCCGTAATGCAGGAGAACGTAAACGGCGCAAGAGTAGTCAAGGCGTACGTAAGCGAGGATCACGAGATCAAGCGTTTTGACAACGCCAACTCAGACCTTCGTGATACCAATCTTAAGGTTATGACCCTTATCTCAAAGTTAGCTCCCGTTATGTCTTTAGTGCTTAATTTCAGCATCATTGCGGTTATCCTTATCGGTAATCTTCAGGTTGAAGCAGGACTTCTTGAGGTAGGTAAGATAATGGCTGCGGTAAACTACGTAACCATCATTATGATGTCTCTTATGATGATATCAATGTCCTTCCAGTCCATAACCCGTGCTTCTGCTTCTGCACGCCGTATCCGTGAGGTTCTTAAGTGCGACCCCAAGATAAAGAACGGCGAGATCAAGCAGAGCGAGGGGGAGGGAAGCGTTGAGTTTAAGAACGTAAGCTTCCATTATCCCGGTACCAAGGGTAGACCCGTGCTCAAGGATGTTGACCTTAAGGTAGAGGGCGGTGAGTATGTTGCAATACTCGGTGCAACAGGTTCGGGTAAGACTTCACTTGTTAACCTTATAACCCGTTTTTACGACGTAAACGAGGGTCGGGTGCTTGTAGACGGTATAGACGTTCGTGACTACGACCTTGATATCCTTCGCGGCAAGGCGGCTTATATACTCCAGAAGAGCGAGCTTTTTGCCGGTACCGTTGCCGACAATATCCGCTGGGGTAACGAGAATGCCACCGACGAAGAGGTAAGACACGCGGCAGAGATAGCCTGCGCAGACGAATTTATCTCCGAGTTCAACGACGGCTACGATACGTATATAGACGAAAAGGGAACATCCCTTTCCGGTGGTCAGAAGCAGCGTATTTCTATCGCCAGAGCCATACTTCGCCGTCCCAAGATAATGATATTCGACGACTCTACCTCTGCTCTTGATATCAAGACAGAAGCAAAGCTCCGCGAAGCACTTCGTACAGAGCTCAAGGATACAACGGTAATTATGATAGCACAGCGTGTTGCATCTGTTATGACTGCAGACCGAATCGCTATTATAGAGAAGGGAACTATCACCGATTGCGCTCCTCACGCAGAGCTTCTTGAGAGAAGTGCAACCTACCGTGATATCTACGATTCCCAGCTGAAGGGAGGTCAGGTCAATGTCGGCTAAAAAGCATACAGACGATAACGAAATGCTTCGTGCGCACGAGGCACAGAGAAAAAGCGGAAATATGGGAGGTCCTCCCGGCAGACGCGGTCCCGGACCTATGATGTATAAGGAAAAGCCCAAGAATATGTGGGGTACCTTAAAGCGCCTCGTACAGTACATCGGAAAGAGCAAATACCTCTTGCTTGCATTACTCGGTGTTATGATACTTATATCCCTTCTGGGACTTGCAGCACCCGCCTTACAGGGTAAGGCGATAGACGCCATTACCGACGGAAAGTATAAGCACGTATTTACACTCCTTGCCATACTGGGAGGAAACTATCTTTTAAGCTCCGCACTTACCTATTTTCAGGGTATATACGCCTCCCGTCTTGCTCAGAAGACGGTTCATACGCTGCGTAACGACCTCTTTTCCAAGATCGCATATCTGCCTATCAAATTTACCGATACCCACAAGCACGGCGATATTATGAGCCGTATGACCAACGATGTTGAGAACGTCTCCAATACTGTCTCAACCTCTATAGCATCCCTGTTTTCAGCGGTGATAACCCTTATAGGTACACTTGCGGTTATGCTTTCCTATAGCTGGAAGCTTACTCTTGTTGCACTTGTTTCGGTACCTCTTACCATAGGCGGCACAGCCCTTATGTCAAGTATTATGCGTAAGTACTTTATCCGTCAGCAGAGGATACTCGGTTCACTCAACTCCCACGTCGAGGAGATGGTGTCGGGATACAAGACGGTGGTTGCCTACGGCAGGGAAGGAAAGTCTAAAGAGCAGTTTGCCGATATCAACCGCCAGTATAAGAACACGGCTATTATGGCGCAGTTTTTCGGCGGTACTATGGGACCTATGATGAATATGATAGGTAACGTCGGTTATCTTCTCGTTGCTGTTGCAGGCGGTTATTTTGCCCTTAAGGGTGAGATAACCATCGGTATAATTCAGGCGTTCATTCTCTACACCAAGCAGTTTACCCGTCCGATAAATGAGATAGGAAACCAGTTCTCTATGATAATCAACGCTATCGCGGGTGCCGAGCGTGTGTTTGAGATAATGGATACCACTCCCGAAAACGCCGAGGAGTGTAAGGATATCGACGTAGAGTCGGTCAAGGGTAACGTCAGCTTCCGCGACGTATGCTTTGCATACAAGAAGGATGAGCCTGTTTTGAAGGGCTTTAACCTTGAGGTCAAGGCAGGCGAAAAGATAGCCATAGTAGGTAAAACGGGCTCAGGTAAGACAACCATAGTAAATCTTCTCACCCGTTTCTACGATATCGACAGCGGCGAGATACTTCTTGACGGTGAGAACATCAATAACATTTCAAAGTCCTCTCTGCGTAAGAGTATAGGTATCGTATTACAGGATACCGTCCTCTTCTCTGATACGGTAGAGGCTAACGTCAAGTACGGCAGACGCGATGCCACCGACGAGCAGCTTCAACACGCCCTTGAATTTGCCGAGGCGGATGTCTTTGTAGAGAGACTTCCCGAGGGCAAGGACACCAAGCTTACCGAGTCCGGCTCTAACTTAAGTGTCGGTCAGAGACAGCTTCTCTCTATAGCAAGAGCGGTACTTCTTGATCCCAAGATCCTTATTCTCGACGAGGCAACCAGCAGTGTTGATACCCGTACCGAGATGCTGATCCAGA
This sequence comes from Clostridia bacterium, assembly GCA_017398145.1. Classification (GTDB taxonomy): domain Bacteria; phylum Bacillota; class Clostridia; order Oscillospirales; family CAG-272; genus RGIG7300. The sequence goes on along the minus strand of JAFQHD010000182.1, from coordinate 2,903 downwards.
CGGCTATGCAGAAGCTGATGGAGGGCAGAACGAGCCTTATCATCGCTCACCGTCTGTCTACCATCCGCGATGCGGATAAGATAATCGTTTTAGCTGACGGAACGGTTGCCGAGATGGGTAACCACGACGAGCTTTTAGCTCTCAAGGGCGAATATTATAACCTTTATATGACCCAGTTCAGCGGATTGAAAACCTAAAACTCAAAAAGGATGCTTTTTCGGCATCCTTTTTTGTGTATATTTATTGAATTTATATATATTTGGGTTGCAATTTTCTGTTTTTAGTGTTAAAATTACCATAGCAAATATAAAGGAGATCTCTGAAATGAAAAAGATCAAAATTATTTCGATGCTTTTGTGCATAGTTACAGTTCTTTGTGCAATGGCATTGACCGCAAACGCAAAATGGTGGGACGAAAATCCCTTTACCGACGTTAAGTCAAGCCATTGGTACTACGATGCTGTACGTATCTGCAACGAAAACGACATTTTCGCAGGTACCTCTGAAAACAAATATTCACCCTCTGTCAAGATGACGAGAGCAATGCTTGTAAAAGCTCTTGCTAACCTTGACGGATATACCGAAGCATATAAGGGAACTACACCCTTTACCGATGTGAAATCATCTCATTGGTTTGCAACTGCCGTAGAGTGGGCGTATGAGACCAAGGTAACCTCGGGTAAAACCGACACCACCTTTGCACCTAACGAAAACATCACCCGCGAGCAGTTAGCGGCTATGCTCTACAGATACGCAGAATATAAGGGTATGGAGATAGCAAACGAAAAGGATATCTCTGCCTTTCCCGATGCATCAAAGGTCTCCACATATGCGGTAAAGAATCTTGAGTGGGCGTACGGTAACGGAATCGTCAACGGCTCGATCTCCGATGGTAAGACCTATCTTAATCCCCGTAACCCTGCAACAAGAGCAGAGTGTGCTACCATGTTCTCGAAGTATCTCTACCTTGAGCCCGTATATGAGATAAACGGCAACGACCTTTCGCTCTATACCATCGTATACTCCGCTACCGAAAACGAAAATTTCAGCAGCATCAGCGAGATGTCAAAATATCTTGCCGATATGATCGAGGGTGCTACCGGTATCAGACTTGAGGTTGTAACCGACGATACCCCTGTATCCGAGTACGAAATTCTCGTGGGTAAGACCAACCGTGAGGAACAGGGTTTAGTTTCTATAGACCGTGCTTCCTTTGAGGACGACCAGACCTATGTATGGTCTGTACAGGACAACTACCTCGTTATTACAGGTATCGACGACGATTACGATCTCAACACCAAAGAGGATAAGAGCCATAGAGGTATCAAGGGTACACGTAACGCAGTATTCAAGTTCTGCGAAGAGGTTCTCGGTGTATACGAATATATCGACAACGAGGATGCCGACGGTCTTGTTGTTTACGAAACCGATCCTGTTATCTCTCTTGATAACGGTTATTATCACGAGGATCTGACCTGGTACCGCAGACGTACCTTCTATATGAAGGGCAGCGTTAACGGCCACGGAAGTTATATCGACTTTGATTCATACAACATCAGTATGTGGCTTACCTACAATTTTGATGACGGTGACGATAATCTTCTTCACGAGTCAACCCCCTGTATGAGCGATCCCGATCACATAGCTACCATTATCGCAAACGTAAAGAAGTATCTTGACAAGCATCCTACCCTTGCTATGGTAGGTATCGGTATCAACGACAGCCAATCCTACTGCCGTTGCGCTGATTGTGCGGCTATCTACACCAAGTACAATTCCCGCTCCGCAACCTTGGTTTGTCTTGTAAACGCAGTAAGTGATGCTATAGCTGAGGATTATCCCGGAGTTATGATACAGACCGGTGCTTACGAGTACTGTGTGAAGCCTCCTAAGGGCATCGAACTGAGAGACAATATCGTTCTTGAGTTCTTCACCGTTAAGAACTGTTGCGGTCATGCATATACCGACACCACCTGCGATCTCAACAAATCTCTCGTTGAGTATTACCACGGTTGGGACGAGATTTCCGACGGCGGCTGTACCGTATGGGATCACTCCGGCGGATTTATGTACTTTATGACTCCTCAGCCCGACTGGGACAGCCTTCTTGCCAATGTTCGCTTCTTTGCAGAGGGCGGAGCAAGAGAGATGCTTATGAATTCCGTATTCTACGGCGAGCCCCTGCCTAACGGAGAGGATCCTGAGGAGCACGCAGACCTCGGTAATATCCGCGGATATATGCTTTCTATGATCTATATGGATCCCTTTATGAGTGAGGAAGAATACTACTACCGTCTCGACAACTGTCTCAAGGCAAACTGCGGCGACGGTTGGAAGTACATCCGTGAGTATATCGACATTATCTCCGAGCTCGGAAACAGCAGGGACCATTCCTTCCACACTCCCGTAAACGGATATTATGACATAAAGGAAGTTGAAGAGGTTGCAGATTACGTTGACACTCTTTGGGTGAACGCTAAGGCTCAGGCAACAGGCGACGATCTTGCGCGTCTGACTATGTACGAAACCTCTTGGATCTATATGAAGCAGTGCGCTACGTATGACAGCCGTTATAAGAACGGTACCGACGCCCAGCGCGCTGAGTATATGGAGACAAGCGAATATCTCTATAACTGTATCCTTGATATGCGTCTTCTCTGGACAGAGGGAACGCTTAATCTCCTTGACAGATACGATCCTGCGACCAATCCTACATTTTGGTGATTTTATATTGTCAACGAAAAAAGACGGAATTTTCCGTCTTTCAGTTTGATGACAAAGTCATCAAACTGACCAGAGGCTGAGAAACGAAGTGGATATTTTGTGAAATCCTTTTCGTCGGCGTACTAAGTACGACAGAGAAGGATTTCGCAAAAAGCAAGCAACTGCAAGGAAAACTCGAT
>JAFQHD010000181.1 GCA_017398145.1 Clostridia bacterium | reverse complement strand
TGATTCAATGATGGAACAAATTAAATCGACTATATAGTTCGGAGGAAAATAAAATGGAAAATAAGATCAGCGATATAATCAGGACATCCCTCGAAAATGTCAAGGATGTTGTTGACAGCAACACCGTTATAGGCGAAGCGATCCCCACATCAAACGGTACCGTTATCATCCCCGTTTCAAAGGTATCTATCGGTATCGCCACGGGCGGTCTCGATTATAAAGGTAAAGCTGCTAAAGACCATCCCCAAAAGCCTAACAATTTCGGCGGTGCGGGCGGTACGGGTGTAAGCGTTAAGCCTGTAGCATTTCTTGTCGTAAAGCCGGACGGAGGAGTAGATCTTCTTAATGTGGATCATCCTACCGAGGGAACGGGTGACGATACAGTCGAGATGATCGCATCCTTTATCCGTAAATCTCCCGACCTTATTGCCAAGCTCAAAACATTCTTCAAGAACGACCTTGGCTTTGCTCCCAAGAGCGAAGGCGAATCCTCGGCAGAATAAGCGGACACGCCCTGTCATATAGTTATAATAAAACTGTATGTGGGGGATAATATGAAATTTAAAGCTGTTATATCGGTTATACTGTTAACATGCCTTACGGCATTTTGTGTCAATGCATCGGGGTCGGATCACAGAAAAGCCATAGAAACTCTGTCATTGTCGGGTACTTCTGCTGAGAGCTGTCTGCTCTACTGTCTTGATACCGACGAGGTGGTATATGCCTCAAACGAAGGAAAGAGACTTCCTATGGCAAGCACCACCAAGATAATGACTGCGGTGGTAGTAATTGAAAACGCCGATCTCGAGGATATCGTAACCGTACCTCAGAGTGCGGTAGGCGTTGAGGGCTCATCAGCTTATCTTATGAAGGATGAAAAGATAAGCATAAAGGACCTGCTCTATGCTATGATGCTTGAAAGTGCCAACGATGCGGCGGCTGTTCTTGCACTTTCTGTAGGCGGTGATATGGATAGCTTTGTATCGATGATGAATGATAAGGCATCCGAAATAGGCATGACGGACACTCATTTTGTCAATCCTCACGGGCTTGACGATGAACAGCATTATTCTACTGCATACGATATGGCTCTGCTCTGTGACTATGCAATGAATAATGATGATTTTGCTGTAATAACCGGTAGCTACAGATACGAAACAGAAAACAGACTGTTCGTTAATCATAACAGATTGCTTAAGACCTGTGACGGTGTTATCGGCGGCAAGACAGGCTTTACCAAGCGAAGCGGCAGATGCCTTGTGTCGGTGGCAAAGCGTGACGGTGTTACCATGTGTGCCGTTACTCTGAACGATCCCAACGATTGGAAGGATCATAAAAGCATGTATGATGCCGCTTTTGATATGTATGAATCGGTTATACTAAAGGGTGGTGAATACAGCATCCCCGTTATAAACGGTAACGGTGATAGCGTAACGGTAAGTGCTCCCGATCTGAGTATAGTAATCGGGAAAGGAATATCCGACAGTATCGAAACAAAGGTATGTCATGACAGATTTCTCTATGCGCCGGTAAATACGAATGAGACGGTGGGATATCTTTTATACCTTGATAACGGTACGGAGATAGCAAGAACGGAGCTTAAAGCTGCAAGGGATATATTACAGATCAAAAAGAAGACTTTTATAGAAAGAATAATTTCATTTATATTTCAGGATTGATATGGAACAGATAAGATTACAGAAGTTCGTTGCTGAATGCGGTGTTATGAGCCGCCGTGCAGCAGAAAAGGAAATACTGGCAGGAAATATTACCGTCAACGGTGAGGCTGTTGAGGTAGGTCGTGTCATAGATCCCGCAAGAGATAAGGTAAGATACAAGGGCAGACCTGTTATGCGTAAGCGAAACAGTCATAAGGTCTATCTTATGCTCAACAAACCCAGAGGTTATGTTACTACGATGTCGGATGACAAGGACAGAAAGTGCGTTGCCTCTCTCGTCAAGGATGTGGGAGACAGGGTGTATCCCGTTGGCAGACTGGACTATGAGAGCGAAGGTATGCTTATAATGACCAACGACGGCGATCTGGCAAATAAGCTTATGCATCCCGCGCACCATGTACCTAAGACCTATAATGTCAGAGTTGAGGGCTCGGTTACCAAGGAGCAGCTTGCGCTCTTATCCTCTGAGATGGTCATAGACGATTATAAGATAAAGCCTGTTGAATGTAAGGTGCTTCGTTCTAAAAACGGATATACCGTACTTGAGATGGTACTGCACGAGGGCAGAAACAGACAGATAAGAAAGATGTGTGAGCTGGCAGGGCTTGAGATATCATATCTTCGTAGAATTGCTATAGGTACTATTGAGCTCGGCGATCTTCATTCGGGCCAGTGGCGCTGGCTTACAAAGGAACAGATAAAGTACTTAAAGGAGTATAAATAATGCTGGAAGTATATCCTATTCAAGACAAAAACGAGCAGAAGGTGCTTTGCGAAAAGGCAGGTATAGTATATGATGCCGATAAGCTGGCTTATAAGGGTATTGTCGGCGGTGAGCTTATAGGTGTTGCCCAGTTCGGTATCAAGGGAAAGTGCGGTTATATATATGACCTTGAGAATATCAAGGGTATAGATAATGAAGAGGTGCTTTTCGTTATGGGAAGGGCTGCGCTTAATTTTATAGACTTATGCGGTATCACCGATAATTATTTTGAAGCAAGAACCGAGGGCAGAGAAGCTCTTATTTCACGTATCGGCTTCAAAAGGGATGAAAAAGGTAAATGGCATATGGATACAAAGGGCTTTTTTACTGAGCCCTGTAAATGTGAGGGCTGATTCTGTCAGCTCTCTTTTTTGATATATCTTTTATGTGTTATTGTGCAATGTGCCAAAAAAAGGAAGGAATATTTGTTACAATTTTTTACCAGTTTTCTATTGCATTATTTCCCATATTATGGTAATATATAGGAGTAATAAATAAAAAATAACGGAGCGTGTAAAAATGGAGCATAATGTTAAGATACTTGTCGCAGACGAAAACAGAGAATTCAGAAGAAGCTGCAGGGAAAATCTGATGGGATTTGGCTACCGTATCATCGAGGAAGCTGCTGACGGAGAAGAAGCGATGTTTGCGATAGAGAAGCATCATCCTGACATAGTAATTATGGATATATGGATGGGAAAGGTGGAGACCTTGAATGTTATCCGTAACTGCGGACGATTGTCCTACGGTGAGGATAACCCACCCTCATTTATCATTACTTCTATAGTCAATAATCCGAATATGTTTAACGAGCTGTCTGATGCAGGGGCACAGTATTGTGTGCTTAAGCCCTTGGATTATACTATTCTTCATGAAAGAATAAGAAGAATTTATGAGACTCGTATCAAGGACGGACGCTATTCGGCTACCGCATTTGAGCCTTGCGAGGATCTCGAATCGCAGGTGACAAAGGTGATCCATCAGATCGGTGTACCCGCCCATATCAAGGGCTATCAGTATCTTAGAACGGCGATACTTATGACGATAGCTGACAGCGATATAATCAACGCTGTTACAAAGGTCTTGTATCCCTCTGTTGCAAAGATGTATGCTACGACCTCTTCCCGAGTTGAAAGAGCTATCCGTCACGCTATCGAGGTTGCTTGGGACAGGGGAGATATCGATGTTCTCAATTCATATTTTGGATATACTATACATAACAACAGAGGTAAGCCTACCAACAGCGAATTTATCGCAATGATAGCAGATAATCTGCGGCTGACAAATAAATTATCATAATGCACTCTTCGGAGTGCATTTTTTATTATGTGTTTACATATATATTCTTTGGGTGAGATAATGAAAAAGCTTGAAGGATACCTGCCTGTTGACGTCATGTCGGAGATAACAAAATACGGCAGAATAAATGAGATAAGAATAAAGCGGAATGCATATCTGACTGTAAAGAAGGACGGTCGGTATTTTGTAACCGAGCGTATTACCGACGACCGTTGCTTTGACGGAATAGTGGACAAGCTGCTTGAGCATTCTTACCATTCAAAGCTCTCACAGCTTATTGAGGGATATATATCCCTGGGAGAGGGTTATAGGGCAGGAATTGCGGGACAGGCTGTTATAAAGGACGGGACAGTCACTAACTTAAGTGAAATAGGCTCCGTCAACATTCGTGTGCCGTATCTTATACGCAATGTCTGTGTACCTGTTGTTGAATATCTTGAAAAAAAGAATTTTTCTAAAGGTGCTTTGATATATTCACCCCCCGGTGTAGGTAAGACAACGTTGCTCCGCGATCTTATAATTTCCTTATGCTCGGCACCCTATTTAAAAAGGTTATCGGTGATAGATACAAGGAATGAGATATATCAATCCTGTATGGGTGGGCTTCCTATGCTGGATATGTATTCCGGTTACCCCAAGCATAAGGGTATAGAGCAGGCGATAAGAACGATGGCGCCGGATATACTGGTATGCGATGAGATCGGTAACGACGCAGAAACGGACGCTATAATTTCTAATCAAAGCGCAGGTGTTCCGATAATCGCAACAGCCCACGGTGACTGTTATTCTGAGCTGATAAACCGAAGAAATATTACACGAATGCACTCTACGGGAGTGTTTGGCTGCTATATCGGGATAAAGAGAAGAGGAATAAACAATAGATACGATTTTGAATTTACCGAGAGACGGGACGGCATATAGATATACAGCTCTTCTGCTGATAATACTCTTAGCGATATATATTACGGTAGTTATAAGGAAATACGCTAAGGACAAGATATACTTTCATATCACGATCATAGATTTTATTACATATGTCAAACAGCAGATAACCTTCTTCTGTGCACCTACAAATAAAATAATATCGGAATATACGGTACCTGAGATAAAAAACAGCGGTATATTCGAGGAGGGTGGTATAGATAAGAATAAATATCTTGATGAAAGGGGAAAAAAGCTGATGAAGGATTTTTTCTCAAAGCTTGGAAGAAGCAGCGCTGACGATCAGATAGCAAACTGTGATTATACAATAGAAGCAATGAATAAGCTTCTGGATGAATATAAGGAAGAATTGCCGAAAAAGTATAAAGCATATTCAACGATTGCATTAATAACGGGAGCTATGCTTGTCATTCTGTTGTTGTAGAGGTAAGGAATGGATATAACACTAATTATGAAGATAGCAGGTATAGGCTTTCTGGTCAGTATTGCGTATATCGTGCTGAATAAATCAGGCAGGGATGAGATGGCGATGCTCGTATCTGTTGCAGGAGTTGTAATCGTTCTCGTTATGATAATATCACAGCTCTCAGAACTGCTTGACAGTGTTAAAAGTGTATTCGGATTATGATATTCAAAATAATCGGACTTGCTGTTATAGCACTGGCGGCGTCGGCGATACTTAAAAACACGCTCCCAAAGCTTGTGCCGTTTATGATCTTCTCGGTAGGGCTTGCTATATTTATATTTTGCTTCAGTAGTGTTAAAGACACTCTTGGTTATTTTTATGATATATGCAGTGCAAATAAGTACGGTGATCATTTTAAGGTTATGTTAAAGGGGCTTGGCGTTGCGTATCTGTCAGGGATAGGTGCCGATATGTGTCGTGATTGCGGTGAAGCAGGGCTTGCCGGACGTATAGAGCTTGCGGCAAAGCTGGAGATCCTCGTGATAACTTTTCCGCTCATAAAAAGCCTTATAGAGCTTAGCGAAAGCATTTTGATATTATGATAAAAAGACTTGCTGTAATTGTATTATCCCTTATAATTCTTGTTATACCGATAAACGCCTATGACGATGTTTCGGAATATATTACGGAAGAGATGGAGGATGCTCTTCCCGAGGATATACTTGTAGAGGACGGTATAAGCTATAACGCATTATGGAACGAGCTTATTCGTTGCGTAACAAGGATACTGCCCGTAATTCTGCATAATATGACTTCTATATTATCGGTAGTGATAATTGCGTCTATATTCAATACCCTTGGTTTCTCGGTAGTAAGTGCCGGGATACAAAGCTGTCTGGCTTATCTTTCCTGCGGATGTATTGCTATGGCGGTATACAGTGTTCTGTCCTCTGTTTGGGAGGAGATGGTGATCCTTTTATCCCGTATAAATACCTTTATGACTACACTTACTCCGGTAACCACGCTTTTGTATTCAATGGGAGGGAACATAACCACGGCGGCGGTAAACAATACAGCTATGAGTATAATTCTGACTGCATTCGAAACCTTATGCTACCACGGCATCAGACCTATGCTTCAGATATGCTTTGGCTTCAGTATTGTTTCGGTTTTTTCGGGAAGTATCGATCTTAAGCCTGTTGCTGCCTTTGTCCGTAAGACATATACTACGGTGCTTGTGTTTGCGATGACATCAATGATATGCATTTTGAGTCTGCAGAATATGCTGACAAGACCTAAGGATTCTCTGAGCATAAGGACGATAAAATTTGCCGCGGCAAACTCCATACCTATAGTGGGAGGGGCTCTCGGTGAGGCAATGGCGACGGTTGGTGTAGGTATATCGGCTATAAGAGGCAGCTTCGGTGTTCTTGCAATACTGGCTTTGGCTGTCATGATGCTTCCGTCGGTGATATCTATGTGGTTGAATAAGATATCATTTTCGCTTATGTCCGCGGTCTGCTCGGTTTTCGGTCTGACAAGAGAGGAATCTCTTATTTCCGGTGCCGCAGAGCTTATGAATTTTGCTTTGGCTATAACGATATCCTCTGCAATGATGTTTATTATAAGCATATCTGTTTTTGCCACGGCTCAGGGTGTAGTAGGAGGGTAAATATGGAAGGTGTGTGTGAATTTGTATACTCGGTTCTGGTGGTATCTGTTTCGGGTGCCGCTGTCACTATGTTTGCTCCGGATGATAATGGGGTGTCAAAATATATTCATTTTCTTGTAAGTATTGTTGTCACTGTAGTATTGCTGTCTCCGATGTTTTCTGTTGCGGGCAAGCTCCCCGAGCTTATAAGCGGTGACATTGTGTTTGACATTAAAAGAGATGACGCTACATCATACAAAGAGACCGTTGTAGACCAAACCTGTCGAAATATCGGAACAGAGCTTGCAGACAGATTATATGAACGCTTCAATGTCGGCGTGTCAGAGGTAGAGGTATACAGTAACGGTGAAGTTGAAGACTTGAAAATAGAATCTGTCAAGATCTATTATAGTGTTAAAAACAGTTTACTCTATTCGGATACCGTTAATTTTATCAAGGATATATTCGGCGGTGAATGTGAGGTGTATGTTATGTATGAAGATACTAAACCGTAAAAGTATTATCTTCATTGTTATCGCAATAGCCTGTATAGTATTTCTGCTGTTCAGTACAGAAAACGCTAAACCGGCGGCTGTTGCGAAGATAAGCTATGAAGATACTGTTGAAAAGAAGCTTGCTGAGCTTATTGTGGGACTTGGCGGAGTGTCAAATGTGAAGGTCATGGTGGTACAGGAATGCGGTACAGAGTACATCTATGCGACGGATAAGGAGGTATCACAGGATCGTGAGAATACCGAATATTACAGCGCAGGTGATAAGGAAGCACTGCTGATAAAGGAAATATCGCCGATCATCAAAGGTGTTGCCGTGGTTTGTGACGGAAAGGGCAGCACCTCTGTTAAGGCTAAGATAACAGAGCTTGTCTCAAGTGTACTTGACATACCTTCGACCCGTATATTTGTTGACACATAGTAATAGTAAAGCAATGAAATGAATATAAATATATAAAATTTAATAGAGAGGTAATTGTATGAACATAGGGAAAGCAAAGAATTTACTTAGTGAAACAGGGAAAAAGATCAAACGTGGCTTTTCAAGGGAGAATATGAAGCGTAACATCATCGTTCTTGCATCTCTTGGTATTATAGGAGGTGCAGTGTATTTGAATTGGAGCTATTTTAAGCCCGGAGATTCATTATCGGAAGCGTCGAAGAGCGGTAACGGCAGTGAGCTCGTTGATATAGAAAACTCCGAATCCTATTTCGCGATGACCGAGGTATCAAGACAGCGGACAAGAGATGAAGCTCTTGAGGTGTTGCAGACTATCGTTGATAACGAGGCTACGGCGGAGGAGGACAGAAACGCTGCTCTGAATGCCATAAATGTTATTGCGGCGAACATCCAGTCTGAGGGGAATATAGAATCGTTGGTCGTATCAAAGGGCTTTGAGGACTGTGTAGCGGTCATAAGCGAGGGCAACGCTACCGTTGTGGTCAAGAGCGACGGTCTGCTTGAGAACGAGATAACGCAGATACAGGAGATAGTATACACGGAGGCGGGTATCCTTCCTGAAAATCTGAAGATAGTAGAAAAATCTGCATAGCAAAAGTGCTATCCATCGGGATAGCACTTTAAAAATATATGTGTATTTAATATACCATCTTTGCAGCGAGATAAGCTTCAAGATCTTCGATCTTGATTCTTTCCTGCTCCATGGTGTCACGGTCACGCACAGTAACACAACCGTCTTCCTTTGACTCAAAGTCGTAAGTGATACAGTAGGGTGTACCGATCTCGTCCTCGCGGCGGTATCTCTTACCGATAGAGCCTGTCTCGTCAAAGTCAACGTTGAAGCTCTTTGCGAGCATTGCGTATACCTCCTGAGCCTCGGCAGAGAGCTTCTTGGAGAGGGGAAGAACTGCTGCCTTGAAGGGAGCGATAAAGGGATGGAAATGCATTACCACACGTGTATCGTTTTCGCCGACCTGCTCCTCGTCGTATGCCTCGCAGAGAAGTGCAAGCAGCGCTCTGTCTGCACCGAGAGAGGGCTCGATAACGTAGGGAACATACTTTTCGTTGGTTTCGGGATCAAAGTATTCGAGAGCCTCGCCGCTGTGCTCAGCGTGCTGGGACAGGTCATAGTCTGTTCTGTCAGCGATACCCCACAGCTCGCCCCATCCGAAGGGGAAGAGGTACTCGAAGTCTGTTGTAGCCTTGGAGTAGAAGCAGAGCTCCTCGGGAGAGTGGTCACGGAGTCTGAGATTTTCCTTTGCGATACCGAGACCGTAGAGGAAGTTCTCACAGTAATCCTTCCAGTACTTGAACCATTCAAGGTCTGTGCCGGGCTTGCAGAAGAACTCAAGCTCCATCTGCTCAAACTCTCTGGTTCTGAAAATAAAGTTACCGGGTGTGATCTCGTTACGGAAGGATTTACCGATCTGACCTACACCGAAGGGGATCTTCTTTCTGGTGGTGCGCTGTACATTCTTGAAGTTTACGAATATACCCTGAGCTGTCTCGGGTCGCAGATAGAGCTCGGAGGTTGAATCCTCGGTTACACCCTGGTATGTCTTGAACATAAGGTTGAACTTACGGATAGAGGTGAAATCCTTGCTTCCGCAGTCGGGACAAACGATACCGTTCTCGACGATGAACTCAGCCATCTTGTCGTTGGTCCAGCCGTTGGGGTTGATGTCGAGGTTGTTTTCTGCAATGTAATCCTCAATAAGCTTGTCGGCACGGTGACGGGTCTTACATGCCTTACAGTCCATAAGGGGGTCAGAGAAGCCGCCGACGTGGCCGGATGCTACCCAGGTCTCGGGGTTCATGATGATGGCACAGTCGAGACCTACCTTGTAGGGCTGTTCCTGTACGAACTTTTTCCACCATGCCTTCTTAACATTGTTCTTAAGCTCAACACCGAGAGGACCGTAGTCCCATGAGTTGGCAAGACCGCCGTATATTTCTGAGCCGCTGTATATAAAGCCCCTGGTCTTACATAAAGCAACTATCTTGTCCATAGTTTTCTGTCTGTTGTCCATTGTATATAAACTCCTTTAATAATTTTTGTATTCAGCCAGCATCTCGATAGCCTCTGCGGTATCGGCGCTGAAGTATGCTTCCTTGCCGTCCATCTTGAAGTCTCCGGGGAAGGTCAGAACCTTGCCTTCGTATGATGAGTAGCTGTAAATGGTATCCATATATTTGATAAGGTCATCCTCTTCAAAGTTGGATACAAGATATTCAAATACGGTATTGAAAAGCTTGGTAGCATCCTCCTTATAGCCCGACTGGGTATACTTTTCTACCATAGTTCTTAAGAACTGAACATTGCGGAGCATTCTGTCGCTGTAGCTGTCGCTGCAGTAACGAAGCATGTCGATTGTATTGTGACCGTCGAGATCCTGTGTGCCTTTCTTAAGGTCAATCTTGAGACCCTGCTCCTTGTCCTCGTATTCCATGTTGACCGGAACAGGATAGTTTACACCGCCTAAAGAATTTATAAGGTCATCGAATATTGCAACAGATGCGATAGCATAATAGTTTATCTGAAGCCCTGTCATGCCCTGTACCTTTTCCATCAGGTATTCGATACCCTTGTCGGTATAAGCCTTGGAAAGGGTAGTTGCATTGCCATCTACCGTGATCTGTGTTACGGCAGGTATGTTCATATAAACAACAGTATTATTCTCGAAAGAAAACCTTACGAGGATTATAGCATCTGCTCTCGAAGGAGCGTTGGGCGTGACCTTAGGTTGATAGTCTGTACCCACAAGTAAAGCTGTAAAGCTGTTACCTACAGCTTCGTCCGTACCTATCGCATCCTCAAAGCCGATAACCATATCCGTATCCTTGCCTGTATCCGCAGGCTCCTTTTTCTCGGCAGGACCGAGGAAGTTGGAAAGGATAATATAGGCTATGATTCCGAAGATCAAAAAGGATATGCAGAATGTTATTCCGAATGTAAGTGCATTTCTCTTAAATGCAGCCATTATCTCACCTCTGTAAATATTTATACATTTTGTAATTATATCACAAGTAAATTTAAAATTCAAGTATTTTACACGAAAGACTTGAAAAAATAAGGAACTTAGTGTATAATGCATATTGTTATACGCCTGCATAGTTAAATGGATATAACAAGCCCCTCCTAAGGGTTAGTTGTGGGTTCGATTCCCGCTGCGGGTGCCAAATAAAGCAAGCCATGTGGCTTGCTTTATTTTATGGAATTAACTGTAAATCTGATATCTTGACATAATATGTATTTATATGATATAATTATACGGTAATAATTAAGGGGGATGTGTATGAACAGGAGAAAATTTAAACTTCAGATCAGCAAGCTTATGGTAATGCTGTCAGATGTTCTGTTGGTATTACTTGGTGTTGCTGTTACACATTTTATATACCGCGAGTTTTATCCGAGTACGTTGTCGGGTTCTCATCTTGTTAAAGCCGCATTCACCTCCGCGGCTATGGTGGTTATCATTTTGAATCTTCTCGGTTTGTACAAGCAATCCTGGAAGAATTTCGGATTTAAAGATTACGTATTGAGTGTTATTGGTATACTGTGCAGTTATTTTCTTGAGATCCTCGGTGTTTTCATCGTTGTCGGCGGCGTTCCGTATATCTTCTATGTAATGTACTGTATGGTGTCCGTTATTTCAATATGTATAATGCGAACACTCTTTAAAATATCGTTTGATATTATTTCACGCGCGGGAAGAAAAGCAGCAGATGTCAAAAGAACCTTGATAATCGGTGCAGGTAATACCTGCCATACCATTATTAAGGAGATCCAGATCTCACAGGATGAGGGTGCAGAAACGCAGCTCTCGCATTTTGAACCTGTTTGTATCGTAGATGACGATTTCCGTAAACGTAGCCTTAAGGTCAGAGGTGTGCCTGTTGTGGGTACGGTAACCGATATTCCGTCGGTGGTATCTAAATATTCGATAGAACAGATCATATTTGCAATCCCTTCATGTCCTGATGATAAAAAGACAGAGATTCTGAATATATGTGCGGAGACTAATCTTCCGGTACGACTGGTTCCAAAATTGGGAAACCTGCTTATGAAAGCGGAGAGCACAACTGTTATCAATCAGATACGTGACATCAATATAG
>JAFQHD010000180.1 GCA_017398145.1 Clostridia bacterium | reverse complement strand
GTGGATATTTTGTGAAATCCTTTTCGTCGGCGTACTAAGTACGACAGAGAAGGATTTCGCAAAAAGCAAGCAACTGCAAGGAAAACTCGATGTTTTCCTTGCAGTTATTTCTTTTATTTTATTTTGTTTATTTCAATTTTTTTTTTAAATATTATTAGTCGCTTGCCCTAGACCGAGTTTGTCAGCACTCTGAAAGACGGAATTTTCCGTCTTTTTTCTGTTGACAAGGATAATTTCCAGGCGTACCATAGTGTATCGGTGCTGTCAGCTTTATCATTTAAGTCACGTTACAGCTATCACCGAAAACAGCTTACCTAAAGATTTTTCTGTCAATAATGTTATATACGTAATATGTGCCGATTGCGAATAAGGAGTTTAAAATGAAAAGGTTAATTTCTATCTTGATTTGTTTTATTATGATAGCTGTTCTCGTATCCTGCAGGGTGACAAATACCTCTGATACCGGTAAAAAAAGTATAGTATGTACAACCTTTCCCCAGTATGATTGGACGATGAATATATTGGGAGATAAGGCTGATGAATGGAATATCAGCATACTTCTTGACGGCGGGACCGACCTTCACAACTTTCAGCCCTCGGCTGAGGATATTATAACCATCAATACATCCGACCTCCTTATATATGTGGGAGGCGGCTCTGACGGATGGGTGGAGGATGTTTTCAAGACAAATAGCGCAGATGCCGAGCTTATCAATCTTATGCAGACCTTGGGGGACGGAGTTCTTGAACGCGACCGGGATTATGACGAGCATGTATGGCTCTCACTTGAAAACGCCGAGGAATTCTGCGAGGTCATATCATACCGTCTCGGTATCATAGATCCCGACAACGCCGCAGAATATAACCGTAACTGTGATGCTTATACCGAGAAACTTGAGGCACTTGAGGAGAGATATGAGGCAGTCGTGGATACGGCTAAGCATAAGACTCTCGTGTTTGCTGACAGATATCCCTTTGCTTATCTCTGCCGAGATCTGGGTCTTACCGCTCACACTGCCTTTTCGGGTTGTTCAGCCGATACAGAGGCAAGCTTTGAAAGGATGGTTGAATTGGCAGCTGAGATAGACGGTGCCGGAGTTTCTGCGGTTGTAGTCATCGATTCCTCCGACCGTAAATTAGCGCAAACCGTAATTTCAAACACCAAGACCAAGAACCTGAGCACAGTAGAGCTTAACTCAATGCAGTCTGTTATTGCCGAGGATGCGGACTATCTTTCAATCATGGAAAAGAATCTCGATGCGCTTAAAATTGCACTTAACTAAGGAGAAAATATGTCACAGATAAATTGTAAAAACGTATGTCTGGGTTATGACGGAAACGTCATAGTCAGTAATCTGAATTTCCGCGTTGACTGCGGCAGTTATCTTTGTATGATCGGTGAAAACGGTACGGGAAAGAGTACGCTTATCAAAACGCTTCTTAAATTAAAAGCTCCTTTGTCGGGGGAGATAACCTTAGGCGATGGGTTAAAAGAGAAGGAAATAGGATATCTGCCTCAGCAGACTATGGTGCAGAGGGATTTCCCCGCCTCAGTCGAGGAGATAGTGATATCCGGCTGTCTCAATAAATGCGCTCTGAGACCCTTCTATAATAAAGCGGAAAAACAGCTTGTCCGCGACAATATGGAGAAGCTTGGTATACTTCATTTAGCCGGGCGCTGTTACCGTGAGCTCTCGGGAGGTCAGCAGCAGAGGGTGCTTTTAGCAAGAGCCCTATGCGCTACCACCAAGCTTTTGGTGCTTGACGAGCCGGCTTCCGGCATTGATTCCAAGGCTCAGGCAGAGATGTACGAGCTTATACATAAGCTCAATACCGAGGGTAAGATCACAGTAATTATGGTCTCCCACGACCTTTCGGCTGCTCTTAAATACGCAACACATATCCTTCATGTCAGCCGTGAGCCCCTGTACTTCGGTACTAAAGATGGGTATCTTGCCTCGGACGTTGGACGAATCTTTACGGCAGGGGAGGAAAAAAACGATGGCAATGCTTGATAAGCTTTCTATGTATATGCAGTATCCCTTTGTCAGATACGCGCTTATCACAGGCGTACTTATAGCACTCTGTTCATCACTTTTCGGAGCCACATTGGTGCTTAAACGCTTTTCATTTATCGGTGACGGACTCTCCCACGTAGCTTTCGGTGCTATGGCGATAGCCGCGGTCGTTGGTGTTACCAACGATATGTTGATAATCCTTACAATAACCGTGCTTTCGGCGGTAGGACTTCTGTCCCTTGGACAGCATGCCGGAATCAAGGGTGATGCAGCGGTAGCCATGATATCTGTAAGCTCGCTTGCCTTCGGTTATATGCTTCTCAATATGTTCTCTGCCTCGGGAAACGTTTCGGGAGACGTATGTACGTCTCTCTTCGGCTCAACCTCCATACTTACCCTTTCCGGTGCCGACGTGATTATATGTATAGTGCTTTCGATAACCGTGGTTGTGCTGTTCGGATTGTTCTATAACAAGATATTTGCCGTTACCTTTGACGAAACCTTCGCACGGGCGACGGGAATACACGCCAGGCTCTACAACTTACTTGTAGCGGTGATAATTGCGGTCATTATCGTTCTTGCCATGAATTTGGTAGGCTCGTTGCTTATCTCTGCGCTTATCATATTCCCCGCACTTTCGGCTATGAGAGTATTCAAGAGCTTTCGATCCGTTATCCTATGCTCGGCTGTATCCTCGGTGATATGCGCGGCGATGGGCATACTTATATCCGTGCTTGCGGGAACACCCGTAGGCTCCACCATAGTCGCGGCAGATGCCGTGGTATTTATCCTGTTCAGCTTGGTGGGCTTGTTGATAAGGAAAAAGAAATAGGTTGCCTGTAGGGCTGACACCCGTGTCCGTCAAAATCACAAGCTATGGAAAAATATATTCGGTACTTGGGATGCCGCAGACAGAAGCTTCAACGGTACCATCTTTGACGATTTCAGTGATATTATATTCGCCCTTAAACCGTCCGAAGGACAATATCACTCGCCGAAAGGCGAATATAACTGAGGCACACTTCCTTACGGAGTGTGCCTCGTGAGCATCTCTTTTTCGTTATATCTGCAAAAACATCGCTTCCATATACTCGTAAAGACGCTTTTCCAAACGGTCGAAGCGGCTTTGTGTGATGATCCTCGGCAGATTCTGATGAAGGGTTACCGCATTTCTGTTCTCCATAGGAACGGATATACTGAGAGCAAGTCTGCCGTCAAGCATAAAAGCATCCAAGGAGTAGCCGTTTAACCTTGCTTCTGCATCAAGCAGAAGAATATTAGCCGTCTCTTTGGGATACATTCGGCATAGGACATCGGCAGTTAGGACGGGAGGCAGATATTCAACGCTTCTCGGAAGCGCAGAGGTTACCGTAAGGACAAACTTATCCTTTGACGGATACGCCGTTACGGCACACCCTGAGGTGTCGGTGAGCCTGAATGCCAAGGTAATAAGTTGTATGTAAACAGAGGCAAATGTTTCAAACTCAAGATGGTAGGGCTCCCACAGGTCGGTTATTCCGATGTCAAAGGACATACGAAGTCCGTGGCGGAATGCAAGCTCACCCGTCTGCTTCTTAAGTAACGTGATGATATCCGAAGCCGGGAAATGATAGATCTTGCTTTCGCTGTTCAGCTTTGTCATCGTCGAGATCAGATCGGTATATACCCTCTGATATCTACCGAACATAACTTTATCCTTGTTGTCGGTGTCCTCGGATATGTCGGTAAACAGAGTGCTTAAGGAATCGGCGTCTATGCGTTCTACAAATCTATGCAGCTCTTCCGGCTCTGAGATAATAAGTTCGGGGATAAAGCACCACAATTCATCCTTGCCGTAGGGAAACACCAAGGCTCTGTTAAAGACGGTCTCGCTGTTTCGGATAAACTCTATCCTTGCATCCCCTTTATGAACACGGAATTTTTTCATTCTGGCGGCGATATAGTTATTTATATTTGCCTTTAACCGCGGGGATGGAACACACCTTTTTGCGGCGCGGTTCTTGTATATTATGATACCGTCCCTGTCGGTTATAAGTATGGGTATCATTACGTTATCGTGAATATTCATTCCTGTCACCCTGTTGTGAATTCAGGAGTTGCCGTGGCGGCAACTCCTATCTGAACATTTCTATATAATACTGTGCATGCATACGGTGGAAGAAGTCGTTGGGATGATTTATGTTGTTACCCGTGACATCGATGTATCTCTTATGCTTTAATAACTCTCTCTGCATAGAGGTCATATCCGCCTTTGCAATACCGGGCTCTACCAGAGCATCCATATATTCCGAGAAGATCATCTGATTGCCGCAGAAGCTGTCTTTTAAGAGTTCGTTTGCGTAGGACGTTGCAGTTACTACAAACTCGGTCTCGGGGTATTTCGCTCTTATGGCACCGATGATAGCTCTGAAATTTTCAACGAGCTTTTCCGGCTCTGTAAAGGAATCATTTCCGCCTAAAGCCACGATAACAAGGTCGTTTTGGCGGAAGTTTACGTTTTCCTCGACCGTGTCAACTCCCCACTGGCTGTCCTTACCGCCTACCGAAGGATTATGGAAATCTATCTTTGAGCCGTAACGGCTTTCAAGCCATTGTACAAAGAGATTGGCATAAGGGGGAAGATAAGGCTCTGCACCCGTAAAGCCGCTGGCGTTTGCGCCAACCGAAATGCTGTCGCCGAAGAGGGTTATATTGAGGGGGGCGCCCTTGTCTAACTTCTCAAAGGTCTTGGGCAGATAAGGTCTTGCAGATTTGGGACGGTGTCCGTTCCAGGTGTTTTCCTTTATCTTATAAGTAACTGCGTACTGTCTGTCGTGGAAGAAATGCTCCTCGTAGAAAAGTATATTTTTGTTACCCATAGGAAAACTGTGTCCGGGAACGGGCTCGGCAGGGTAGAGCTCATCACTTGTAAAGCTGAATATGGGACTACCCTCGTTCAGAGTTATATCCCTGCCGTTAACGGTAAAGTCAACTCCGAGCTTATATTCGTTCTTAAGATGTGAATCGTAAAGCGAGATTACTTCTTCGGGCTCATACATAAGTATGGACTTGCCGTCAACGAAGGTCAAAGCCTCCGCGTACATCATGTCGGTATCCCATACGGGTATGAGCATATTATTGCGATTAAACATTGAATCTGAACAGAACTACGTCGCCGTCCTTGATGACGTATTCCTTGCCCTCGCTTCGGATAAGACCCTTTTCCTTTGCGGTGTTCATATTGCCGCAGGCGATAAGGTCGTCGTAGGCTATGACCTCGGCACGGATAAAGCCGCGCTCAAAGTCGGTGTGTATCTTACCTGCCGCCTGAGGAGCCTTGGTGCCGTTGACTATAGTCCATGCACGTACCTCCTTGGGACCGGCAGTTAAGTAGCTGATAAGGCCGAGAAGGGTATAGCTTGCCTTGACCAGACGGTTGAGACCGCTTTCCTCGATACCCAGATCCGAGAGGAACATTTCCTTTTCCTCATCGTCTAACTGTGCTATCTCGGACTCGATGTTAGCGCAGATCGGAACTACCTGCGCGCCCTCGTCCTTAACTGCTTCTCGCAGAGTTGCAACGTACTGATTGTCGCTTGAGTCGGACACCTCGTCCTCGCTTACGTTGGCGACGTAGATTACGGGCTTGTAGGTCAGAAGTCTTACGTCCTCCATGATAGCCGCCTCGTCCTCGGTATACTCAAGGCTTCTTGCGGTAACTCCCTCCTCGAGGGACCTATAAACTCTTTCAAAGAGCTCAAGATTGGATGCAAGCTTCTTATCGCTCTTCATATCCTTGCGGGTCTTGTCCATACGGCGGGTAAGGGTCTCCATATCCGCAAAGATAAGCTCAAGGTTTATGGTCTCCATATCGCGGGCGGGGTCAACGTTTCCGTCAACGTGAACGATGTCTGAGTCCTCAAAGCAGCGCACAACGTGTACGATAGCGTCAACCTCACGGATGTTGGCAAGGAACTTGTTTCCCAGACCCTCGCCCTTTGACGCGCCCTTTACGAGACCTGCGATATCCACGAACTCAACTATGGCGGGTGTGTACTTCTCGGGATTGTACATCTCGGCAAGGACGTCAAGTCTTGCATCGGGAACCGTAACTACGCCCACGTTTGGGTCGATGGTACAGAAGGGGTAGTTCTGAGCTTCCGCACCTGCATTTGTTATAGCGTTGAAAAGTGTACTTTTACCAACATTGGGTAATCCTACTAT
>JAFQHD010000179.1 GCA_017398145.1 Clostridia bacterium | reverse complement strand
GTGTTTTACACTTATTTTGACAGAATTTCTCCAGTAATAGTATGTACCTGCATCTAAAACCTTTACAAATCTTTGATTGAAGTAAAGCAATGCTTTATGATACTCCTCTACCTCTATTTTTACATAGAGTGTTGAGGGGATCATAGAAAATATGTATTCGGGAACGCTTTCGTCTGCTTCGGTGACAGATATATCTATCATCTTATATTCGTGCTTATCCTGTACGGACCAGAACATATACTTTCCGTGAGTAAGTACGGAGTTAAATTTTCCGTTGACGAAATGGAGCGCTACCTGCTCGTCTCCGACGTCTGCTACAGATACGCAAGCGGCAACGGTTTTGTCGGTTAATAGTGTATCGACAGAGCATCTGTGAGGATCTACGGGCATATCTAAATTTGATATTTCTATTTCCTTTGTACCGTTTGCATAATACTTACCGGGACAAAGTGTCTTTACGTATTTTCCGTTCTTAAAGAGAAAACCTCTTTGATTTTCGTTAATTATCACTTTTCTCATCATTATATATACTCCTTTACGGTTAAAATTCGTTTGCAATTACTCATATGCTTATGACGGCCAAAAGCTTAAGCAGACGCATATAAAAGCGGAAAATAAATTCTGGCTTTTATATTTGAGCAACGGTATCCGTTTTCGGACAAGGTCATTTACATATTGCTTTGACAAGGCAAGCCTTATTTCGGCAGAGTAATTGCATCAGGGTAGAGTGCTTTTTTGCACGACATCAAAATACCAATCCACCGGCGATATGCTTTGCAGCATACGGCAGGATTCGAACCTGCGATAATCGGACTTTAAAGGTCCGTAAAATTTGTTGTGAGGTTTACAGTCTCAATCAAATTTTGGCAAGCATACGGCATACATTTCGGCATAGCCTTATGTACCGTAGTAATTTCATATACCTGACTTTATCGGCTTGCAAGCATATTTTACCAAGTTATACCGATTTTTTCACGGAAAAAAAGATGCGAACTTAAAAAAATTCGCATCTTTTTTGATCTTTTAACTTATTTTTTATAAGCTCCTTAAAGCTCTCCGGAGCTATTACCTCAACGGTGGGACCGAAGGAAAGCACACGGATGACCATCTCGGGGGTATCAGCCGTATCATAGCTCATATTGAGTACATACTCGTTTTCATTTAGGCGTTCCACATTCTTTTCAAGATGGGCAAAGTGCATAAGAGCACGCTCTAAGGTGTTTCTCTCGTCCTTTATCTTCAGACGGAGGGTGTCGCATTTTCTTTCATCACCCTTTGAGCGTATGATATCGTCACCGTAATATACCTTGCATTTCTGTATACGTGCAAGGTTTACCGAACGGACAAAGCCGCAGCCGCTTGTAACAAGACGGAATTTATCATCCTTTTCGGAATATTCCAGTCTCTCGGGAATACATCTTACGTATACCCGTTCACCGTGGCGGTTAAGTATCTCCAGCTTCAGATTATGTCCCTGATTAATAGCTGTCAGTATTGTGCGGAAATGAGAAATATATCTTTCGTCGGTAAAGGGGTCACCGTCGGCATATTTATCGTATATGACGTAATCCTCTTTTGTAAAGAGAGGCTCGGTGTCCTCTAAATCTTCAAAGGATATATCAAACAGAGCTATCCTCGGGTCAAGGGATATAGCCTTGAGCCACCGCTTCTGTATATCGGTCAAAGGCAATGTGGGTCTGTGCTTTATAAACGTGGTCATATCGGGACGAACAAGCTGCCACCTGCCACTCTTAAGCGAGGGCAGGATAGTAAGAGCACTCTCGCCGAAGGCGTGCTCGGATACTATGGCAGACAGGTCACAGCCCACGGTATTACCTTCGGTAAGTCTTGCTAAAATATCGGCTACGGCATTGTAGTAGGCGGAATAAATTTCGTTGAATATCATATTTCCGCCTCCTCTATATCGTAGATACGGTACATTTCTTTTATGTCTGCCATGAACTGCTTTTCAAGAGTCTTATTTGAAAAATCAAGGCTGGTTATACGGCAGATAAAGGTGCGTATCCAGGGGATCATCTCGCTTGTATCGTATACCTCGGCAGTAAAACGGTAGCTGTTTTTGTCGATGCGTTCTATTCGGCCTATACGCTTTTCACGAAGCAGCCTTCTGATTATATGCTCCTCGTCATCCTCAACGCGTACGGTAAACTCCACCCTTTCCGTACTTTGATTCACAGAGAGTCCCTTTCTTACCGTAACACCCCACATTTTGGACTGTATAGTATCAAGTGCTGCCCTCAACTCGTCAAAGCGCGGGGTAGTTTCCTCTATCTTTATATCCGACAGATAGTCGATACGGAATGCCTTGATAGAATTATACTCCGCCTCGTATGCCAGCAGATGGTGTCTGCCATTCTGTACGCTCATAAATATACGAAGGGGAATTATCCTTTTTGTTGTGGGAGTACGGGTAAAGCGTGAATGATTTGAGACGGATACTATCGCCTTTTTGTGCATTGCCATAAAGAGTGTTGCCGTAACGTCGCTGTCAAGTGCGCTTGTGATATAATGATGCTTAAAACCGAAGTTGTCCTTATGCTCTCCCTGCTTGTCAAGCAGAAATGAGCCCACCGCACCCACGGGAGCAGTCTCGGAGAAGAAATGCAGAGCATCGCTTATACCCATAGGCATAACTGAAGGTGAACGTCTGTAGAGCATTCGTCTGCCGTCCTTTTCGGTGACTATAAGCCCTTGCTCTGTATATTCCTTCAGCTTTTTTCTGACGGTGGACTCGTCAAAAAGCATAGGCTCATCAAATTCGGATAGCCGCTCATCTATTTTCTCAAGTATTTCTGAAAGAGAAAGAGTGACTTTTGGAGAATGAAGCAGGTCAAAGAGTATAAAATGCAGGGTAATATCCTTGTCGGTAAAGCTCTTTGCCTTCAGCGCCTTGTAGAGGGGATTGTGTCCCGTAACACGGCTGTCGATGGATATAAAGACATTTTTACCCTCGGGTGTACGGAGAAATCTCATATATTCACCCAGCCAGCTTTCCATGCGTCGGCGCTCGTCGTCGTATGAACGGGAGCTTTTGTCGGTATATTCGTTTCTGCTCTTGAAGCCGTAAACGTAAAATTCACGCATATAGTCGCGGATATTTTCAAATTTTTTGATAAGCTCACTGTATGCCATACTCATTCTCCTTTCTTATAATTCTATTATAAATATCATCCGTCCAAAAAACTGTACTTATTATACAATATATGACAAAATTTTGCAATATCCTATATCCACTTGACTTTACCGTTGTAATATGGTAAAGTATTACAGAGGTGATAATATGAAGGTAGCCCAGAGAAGAAAAGCTATAATAGATATTCTGAGAGGAAGCGAAGCAGCCGTTAACGGTACGGCTTTAGCCGAGAAGCTGGGAGTTTCCCGTCAGATAATAGTCAGTGATATTTCCGCTCTCAAGGCAGAGGGCTTTGATATACAGTCAACTCACAGCGGATATCTTCTGCCTACGTCCGAGCTTGTGGAAAAGACCTTTAAGCTCCGTCACACAAGAGAGCAGACCGAGGACGAGCTTACAGCTATTGTGTCGCTTGGCGGCAGGATAGAGAACGTCTACGTATGGCATAAGGTCTACGGCAGAATAGAGGCACCTCTCGGTATCGCCTCAAGAGATGATATAAGCCGCTTTATGGAGGGTGTACGAAGCGGAAAATCCACCGAGCTTATGAATATAACCGGCGGTTATCACTATCACACCGTTTCCGCAGACAGCAAGGCAACTCTTAATGAGATCGAAAAGACCCTTGCAGAAAAAGGGTATATAGTTCCCGAGATCTGAATTTAAGAGCAACCGAAAGGTTGCTCTCAGATTGATGACAAAGTCATCAATCTGAACAGAGGCTGAGAAACGAAGGGATATTTTGTGAAATCCTTTTCGTCGGCGTACTATGTACGACAGAGAAGGATTTCGCAAAAAGCAAGGAATGGCGAGGGAAATTCGATGT
>JAFQHD010000178.1 GCA_017398145.1 Clostridia bacterium | reverse complement strand
GAGCTTAACGTAATGCAGTATATCGCATACGCTCAGCGCGGTGACTTTGAGGCTTGTGCCGAGGAAAGTTTTGACTGCGTAATGTGCGGTGTTTGCTCCTCCCGCTGTCCCGCAGGTATCTCTCATCCCCAGGTCGCAATGCTTGCCCGCCGTATCAACGGTAAGTATCTTGCTCCCGGATGCGGTCACTTGGAGGACAGAGTAAAAGAGATCAAAGACGGTGAGTTCAACGATCTTATCGAGGCTCTTATGCAGAAGCCTGTTGAAGAGCTCAAGGAACTCTATAACACCCGTGAGATAGAAAAGTAAGGAGGTAAGGATAATGTACGCAGAAAGCTTTCAGAAATCTCTGGCTTTAGTAGAAGAAGCAAGAGAAAAGAATATCGCTCTTGAGCCTGTTCGTATGACAGCAGAGCAGAAGGAGACCCTCCTTGCAACATTCCACCCCGACTACAAGGCTGACGAGTTTGTAACTCTTACCGTTGGTCCCAACAAGGGTGACAAGGTTCCCACCGAGCTCGGTGAGATCCTTCAGGCACACAGCCGTATCACAGCTGATTGTGTAGATCTTTCCAACCCCGACTACGACGTTGACGTTCTCGTTATCGGCGGCGGCGGTGCAGGTACATCTGCAGCTGTTGAGGCTCACGAGGCAGGCGCTAACGTAATGATCGTTACCAAGCTTCGTATGGGTGATGCCAACACCATGATGGCAGAGGGCGGTATCCAGGCTGCAGATAAGCCCAACGACTCTCCCGCCATCCACTTTGTAGACGCATTCGGCGGCGGTCACTTTGCCGCTAAGCGCGAGCTTCTTGCTAAGCTTGTTTGCGATGCTCCCGAGGCTATCCATTGGCTCTCCGATCTGGGTGTTGAGTTTGACAAGACCGAGGACGGTACTATGGTTACCACCCACGGCGGCGGTACATCCCGTAAGCGTATGCACGCAGCTAAGGACTACAGCGGTGCAGAGATTATGAGAACACTCCGTGACGAGGTTCTTAACAGACAGATCCCTGTTGTTGACTTTACCGCTGCAATCGAGCTTATCCTTGATGACAAGGGCAGGGCTGCAGGTGCAGTTCTTATGAATATGGAGACCAAGGAGCTTTACGTTGCTAAGGCTAAGACCGTTGTTATCGCAACAGGCGGTGCAGGCAGAATGCACTATCAGGGCTTCCCCACCTCAAACCACTACGGTGCAACTGCTGACGGTCTTGTGCTCGGTTATAGGGCAGGTGCAAAGCTTCTCTATGCAGAGACCCTCCAGTACCATCCCACAGGCACAGCATTCCCCGAGCAGATCTTCGGCGCGCTTGTTACCGAGAAGGTTCGTTCCCTCGGTGCAAAGCTTGTTAACGTAAACGGTGAAGTATTTATGCATCCCCTTGAGACCCGTGACGTAACTGCGGCTTCTATTATCCGTGAATGCTCCGAGCGAGGCAACGGTGTAGAACCAGGCAACTGCTTGGGCGTATGGCTTGACACTCCCATGATCGAGAAGATCGGCGGAGAGGGAACAATAGAAAAACGTATTCCCGCCATGATGCGTATGTTCGGTAAGTACGGCATAGATATAAGAAAAGAGCCTATCCTCGTTTACCCCACACTTCACTATCAGAACGGCGGTCTTGACATTAACGTAAACGGTATGACCACCAATATCACAAACCTCTTTGTTGCAGGTGAGGCTGTTGGTGGTATCCACGGTAAGAACAGACTTATGGGCAACTCTCTTCTTGACATCATCGTATTCGGCAGAAACGCAGGTATAAACGCTGCTTCTGCTGCAAAGAATACCGAGGTAGGCACACTTACCCTTGATCATATTGCAAAATTTGAGAATGAGCTTTCAGATGCAGGTATCGCAACCGACACCGTATCTCCCAAGCTTCTTCCCGACTATACAAGAAAAGTCAACGCATAAAGGAGAAATATAGGCGATGAATTTATTCGGCGGTGTTATCCCCGTAACAGGGGTATCATTCTTCCTCTTTTGCATATTGGCAGTGCTTTTTGTCGGATATGCACTTGGACGCATCACTATTAAGGGTGTATCCTTAGGTGATGCAGGCGTATTTATAATCGCACTTCTTTTCGGCGCACTCTTCTGTGCCGAGGGAGGCAGCATTATTCCCGAAAAAGAGCTGGCAAACTGGGGTCACTGGCTTGACCTTACCGAAACTCTCGGTCTTATCCTCTTCGTTACAAGTGTAGGCTTTATCGCAGGTCCTAAATTCTTTGCAAATATGAAGAAGAACTTCAAGAGCTACGTTCTTTTAGGTCTTGTTATCATCATCGCAGGCGGTCTTGCGGCTGCAGGCTGTATTATGCTTGGTGACAAGGTTCTCGGCTACGGTGCAGAGACTATCACCGACCGTGACGGATTTGTTGCAATGATCGTAGGTCTGCTTTCAGGCTCTCTTACATCTACCCCCGCATTCAGTGCGGCAAAGGCAACCGTTGCTCCTGAGCTTCAGGGTCTTGTATCGGTTGGTCACGGTATCGCATACATCTTCGGAGTTATCGGTGTAGTTCTCTTTGTTCAGCTCGTTCCCAAGCTTGCAAAGGCTGATATGGCAGAGGAGAGAGCAAAGATCGCTATCTCCGCAAAGGAAGATGTTAAGGCTAAGGCTATCAAGCTCTTCCATATGGACCATATGGGTATCTGCGTGTTCTCTCTTGCGGCTATTCTCGGCATAGTTGTCGGTAAGATCCAGATTCCTTTGCCCGGCGAAGTTTTTGCCGGAAAACCCTTCTCCCTTACCACAACAGGCGGTTGTCTCTTGGTTGCTCTTATCATCGGTCACTTTGGCAGAGTGGGTAAGGTTAGCCTTATGCCCGCAGAGACAACGCTCAAGCTTTTCCGTGAGCTTGGTCTTGTACTCTTCCTTGCAGGCGCAGGTATCCCCGGCGGTCAGGAGTTCGTTGCTAACTTCAACGCAATGTACTTCGTATACGGTATCATTATGACTATCGTTCCCATGATTATCGGTTTCCTCTTTGCAAAGTACGTACTCAAGCTGAGCCTTCTTAACAACCTTGGCTCTCTTACAGGCGGTATGACCTCTACTCCCGCGCTCGGTACCCTTATCGGTACTGCAGGTACAGAGGATGTAGCTGCTGCATATGCGGCAACCTATCCT
Source organism: Clostridia bacterium (assembly GCA_017398145.1). Taxonomy (GTDB): domain Bacteria; phylum Bacillota; class Clostridia; order Oscillospirales; family CAG-272; genus RGIG7300. Next base: position 5,510 of record JAFQHD010000178.1, on the reverse strand, counting down.
ATCGCTCTTATTGCGGTAGTTCTGGTTTCCCAGTTCCTTATAATTCTCTTTTAAGGTATAAAGGGAGGGCGTACTGCGCCCTCCCTTTAGTTATAATCATGGAAAATAATAAAAAGAAATTACTTAAGATCGCAGCACTTCTTGCTTTTGTGGGCTTAAGTGTTGTATTTATCGTAGCAGTTGTTTTGGGTATATCGGCAGATAGAAATCCCGAATTTCTGACCGAAAAAAGCTGGATAAGGGTAGGCAACTGCGAGGAGCATATACGTTTTGATGAGGAAGGTGAGTTCGCTTATTGGTGCAGCTGCGGCAGTCCTGTAGACGACTATGATCTGTATGACAGCTACTCATATAGGGATAACCTCATAACTATGAAGGGCGGGGAGGACAAGACTACCGCTCGGGTCATCTATTATGACGAAAGCTACCTTTGTCTCTACCTTGAAGCCGAGGACGAATGCCGTGTCTTTGTGGACGAGAGCTATGCCAACGCCGACTATGCCGAGCATGAGCCCGCCACCTTTGCAAACGAGGGTTGGGCAGAGCTGCATATTCTCGGTTATAATGACGGTAAGCTTAAGGTTGCTCCTGTTAACTATGACGGTGACGCCAAAAAAGAGTTTGAGGAGTATATCCGTGACCTTTCGGTAACAGCTGACATTGAGTTTTATTCTGTCGAAAGTGTGGACGATAACGGTGATATTACCACCGAACACATCAAGCTCAATGAGGAGCAGATATCCCATATAGGCGAATACTATACAGGTGCTTTCGTTAATTTTGATACCGAAGGCAATATCAGATACGTTGTATTTTACGGAAAAACCATCATTCAAGGTTAAATAACTTAAATGCTCTCCAAATGGGGAGCATTTTATCTTGCAATTTATCAATATATATGTTACAATGAACAAAGAAATATGAAACACTAAAAAGGAGTTTGGTGATTATGTTCAAAAATATCAGATCTTCATTGGCTTTTCTAATGGTCATAACCTTGATTTTTACCAATATTCCTCTTTTTGCTATTGCGGCAGAGGATCAGCTCTGTACAATAAGCTTTAAGCCGATACTTAATGTAAGCGATCCTCCTGAGGCTATGACGGTAATCTCGGGTACAAGAGTTCAGATACCCCTGAACACTCCCGAGACAGAGGGCTATGCCTTTATCGGCTGGAACGAATCAGGCGAGCCTACAGACAGCTATTATATCCCCGGTCAGTATATTACTGTATATACGGATATGCTGCTGCGCGGAGTGTGGCGATCCTCTACAGGTGACGGACAGTATCCTACCTCGGGCGGATATTATTCGGTTTATTACAGCGCTAACGGCGGTATATGGACAGAGGGAGATGATTCTCCCTACCGTAAGCCCACTGCACAGGTAGGTCATATGACCTTCGCCATGCCCTTCACCTTCCCAAAAGACACCAAAACACTCAGTAGAGACGGCTACAGACTCCAGACAGACCTTGACGATATGAACGTTGTCGAATTCTGGTCGGGTGACGGTAAGGGGAATACCACCTACGGTGACAGTGAAGCCAATAACGGCTATGAGTACGTGATCTATCCGGATAACTACAAGGGAAGCGTGTTTATGGTAAACACAGACCGTGTTCCTTACGGCAAAAACGTTTTCGTTTATGCCGCCTGGGATCCGATCATTACCTATAACATGAATGACGGTACCGATACCGTTATTTCAGATTTTAACTATATAACATCAGGCAACGAATATACCGTCCTCGGTGCAAACGGTTATACGGCATATTCATCATCCTCCTCTGCAAACGGCAGAGAAGGGGACGGCAAGAACACACTTCTGCCCAACAGAGAGGGCTACAGAGGTCAGACACAGATATATTCGAGATACGGCTATATCCTTGCAGGCTGGAATACCGCACCTGACGGAAGCGGCACAGCATATGATGTTAACGGAGTATATGAAATAACCGAGCCTCTCAGTCTCTATGCGGTATGGGCAGAGGACCCCGCACATACCCACGAGTATAATGCTGTGGTTCTCAAGGAAGCCAACTGCACCGACAGAGGCAGAATAGAATACACCTGTGGCTGCGGTAAGAGCTATATTGAAAGACCTTTGGCACTCGGTCATGATTTTGATGCGTGGAGGATAAACGAGGATACACAGAGCCGCAGTTGTTTCAGATGCGGCTTTGTTGAAACGGCATCTTATGATGTTACACTCGCTGCCTCTGTAAGCGTAAACGGTTATGAGATAACTCTTATCAATGCGGATAAGATAACTGAAATATCCTATGCTCCCGGAGTTATAAAGAGCTTAAAGGAGCTTGGGCTTTCAGGTGAGCTTATTACCGTTACCGATATCGAAGACAGTCTGACTATGCCTGCGGCAGGTATATACACCCTTGCACTCAAGCAGGATGGCGGATCTGTATACCTCTATACTGTGGAGATAAAGGATGACCTGGTTTCTGCCGACGGTGTTACCGTTACGGTCAAGGGACTGACCGATGCCAAGGACTTCTATATTGCCAAGGGTGACCATAACAGCTATGCAGAGGTCAAGGCAAACCGAGTGGTAAACGTGACATCAAAGAAGTTTGCCTCCGACGGCAGCTATACCTACGTTCTTTCCACCCCCGGTATCTATACCGTTCTTATCAGAAGTAACGACGCAAACGTTGCTCATAAGATAGTTAAGATAAATATTACAGTTACCGAGCCCGAGTTTACCCCTATGGGCTTACAGCTCCATATCGGCAATCTTGACGGTGTCAAGACCATACGTACCGCATACGGCGAGTATGATACTGTAAGTGCCATTAAGAGAGCAGATGGCTCACGCGCCTTTACCGAAAAGAATGTTCTCAAGGGTGCAAACGAATATACCATCCAGTACAGAGAGAACGGGGTGGCAACGGTTATAGTATGCTACAATAACGGCTACGTTAAGGTATACCAATTTGAAGTAAAAAAGACCGTTCCTGATTTCAATCACGAAAAGGATACGGTTACTATAGGCAATCTTGACAATCTGCAGGTTATACGCTATGCCTCGGGCGAGTATGACAGCGCCTCCGAGCTTAAGAGAGCCCCCGACTGCATCAATTTTACCAAGCACGATATCGTTGACGGGGTTGTTACCGTATCCGGATTAAAGGACGGAAAATACACCTTCCTCGTCCAGTATAAGGACGAAAGCTATAACCTCTACACCGTAGAGGTCAAGCCCGAGGAGCCTACCGCAACGGGAATATCTCTTTCCAATGCCTTTTCAGACAATATGATAGTCCAGCGTGACGAAAAGCTTACCGTATGGGGCAGCGCTCCTGAGGAAAGTGAGGACAAGGCGGTCATCGTTGAGTTCAAGGGTGAAAGGGCTGTAGGTATCGTTAATAACGGCATCTGGGAGGCGGTGTTTGATACCACCTTCCCCATGGATAAGGACGGCAGCGATATCACAATCAAGGCGGCTGACGGTGTGATCACCGTTAAAAACGTGCTTATAGGCGACGTATACTATATTATAGGTCAGTCCAACGTTTTCTATGGTATCGGAGATCTTGTGGTTGACAGATATTTTTCGGGTAGTGTCAACAATACCGTACCCGTAGACTATAACAATACCCGTGATATGCGTTTCTACCGTATTTCCAGCACTCATTATTCAACACAGACAGGCGATATGGCACAGGGTACGGCTACAGTATACGAGGATGTATATAACGGCGCACAGTGGCTGATGCCGAGCGATATCGGAAATCAGGTACAGCGCTACGCAATGCCCTTTATCAATAACTATCAAGCCAACGATAACATTACCTGCGGACTTCACACCTTCTCGGCACTTGGTTATATGTTTGCGTATAATATGACCAACCGTACCGACGTTCCTATAGGTGTAATCGAGATAGATGCGTCCGGTTATCCCCTTATGGCCTTTGCTCCCAACGAGCTTGCCGAAAAGTGGGGCAAGGACGAATACGATGCCGCAACAGGAACCTATTACTACAGTGCAGGCGCGGTTGTGGCACCCCAGATAAAGACCAGATTTGCTTATAATCAGCAGATCCATCCTCTCCGCCGCTTCTCAATAGCAGGTATCATATGGTATCAGGGCGAGAGCGATTTTCCCAACACCGACGAATATCTCGGCGCAGGTGCAAGCACCTTCAGGGAGGAATTGCCGGAGCTTATGACCTATTTCAGAAAGAATTTCGGCAACAGCGATTTTCCTGTGTATATGGTTGAATTTCCTGCGTGCTTTGCAGGAACTGCCAATGCGTATATGGATATGGGATCTTCGAGATGCGAGCTTGGTATGGTACCGTCAATATTGGAAAACAGCTACGTTGTTTCCTCCTCGGATCTCTGGAAGACGGTAAGATGGATCAATAACATCCATCCGCCTATCAAGGATCTTAATGCCTACAGACTTACCGATATAGTGCTTGCGGCAAGGTTCGGACAGGGAAGCGTTGACGATGTCTGCGGACCTGTGGTCGAGAGCTGCGAATTCAGCGGTAATACAGTTACACTTACCTTCGATCACGTAAGCACGGGACTTAAGACTGCCGATCAGACCGGAATTGTCAGAGGCATTGAGGTTCTGGTGAACGGTGTATGGACTGCGGTAACAGGCGATTATATACGTAACCAAAATCAGCTTGTCATCACGGCAAATGCACCGATCATGGGTGTAAGATATAACCGTAATACAAGCGGCACCTTCCCCGAGACTATCAATCTCTGCAACGGCTACAATATGCCCGCAGTTGCCTTTGTACAGTATAAGTATTAAAGCTCAAACAAGCAGGTTTAAGTGTGATTTTTGCACTTAAACCTGCTGTTATTATCACTTGTTGTTACTTTAAATTGTTGTTTGCAGGGATGTTATCCGTCCACAACAATTTGTATTATTAACAGCTTTGTGCAGAGGCGGATAAGCCTCCCTTTGGTTTCGATGTGATGTGATGGTATTTTCTGCGTTATTAGTATGATTATAATTAAAAGTTAAACAATTATTGACAAATTGTTTCATATATGTTATTCTATTAGACGATAGAGGTGCCGTGTGTCATTTAAAAGGGGCAGCGGCCGAAAGGCAGTGTAAACACTGCCTTGGTGTACGGTGATAATACGTCGTATACTGTCACATATTTTGTGGAGCGCTATCTTTTATTGGGTAAATTTTGCACTCCGATAAGGAGTGCTTTTATTTTTTAGGAGGTCATTATGACAGCAAAGAAAATCATTCCCAAGATTCTCATAGTTGCCTTTGTTGTGGCTTTCGGTGTAGTCTGTGCTTGTACAGGCAGCATCACCAGCCCCGTAGGTACACTGTGGTCTCTCTTCCCGCCGGTAGTTGCTATCGGTCTTGCGCTTACCTTCCAAGCAGTCAGTGAAAGTAATGATGGACAACCGCTGGAAATTATTTTCCCGGAGACAGGTTCTCCATATTCCCTGACCGGTACAGCAATGATTGACGGTCGGGAAACCGATGAAGATATTCTGGAAGT
>JAFQHD010000177.1 GCA_017398145.1 Clostridia bacterium | reverse complement strand
TACCTTTCCCGTAAGTGACTGGACTCCCTTGGATATTTATTATATGGGCACCGAGGAGCAGTGGGAGGCTGTAAAGTTTGATTTTAACAGCTATGACCGTGCTTATACAATAATTAAATTTGTCTATGAGAACGCATACCGCGGCGGATGCGGTGACGACCTTAACTGGCGCCTTGACGGTAAAACCGGAGTGTTTGAGATCACAGGCAGCGGTGATATGTACAACTACAGCCTGTATTCCGTGGATATGCCCTGGTACGGCTACAGCATCAAGAAGATGGTGGTGGGCGATGGGGTCACAAGCATCGGTAAGGATGCATTTTTCTCCGATAGCTCCATTGAGGAGGTAGTGCTGGGTAACTCTGTTAAGTCTATAGGCTACGAGGCGTTTTATAAGTGCACTTCCCTTAAACAAATCACTCTTCCCGCATCTCTTAAGACTGTAGATGAAAGTGCCTTTGAGGGCTGCCATGCACTTGAGGAGATACACTACGGCGGTACACCTGCTCAGTGGAATAATATAAATATAGCTTCATCCAATTATCCCCTGGAAGAGGCTGTGATTCATTACAGCTATGATCCCACAGAGGGGAAGTGCGGAGATACTCTTGAATGGTCCTTTGATGAGGACAGCAGACTTCTTACTCTTACGGGAAACGGCGCGATGTACGACTATAGTACTGACGAGGCACCCTGGTCACATCTCAAACCTGTTATTAAGACCCTCTGTATAGAGAACGGCATCACTTATATAGGAGAAAATGCCTTTATGGGCTGTGATGCACTTGAGAGTGTTAAGTATATCGGAACTTCGGATGAATGGCGTGATGTTGAGGTAGGTAAATACAACGATTCTCTTGAAGCTGCCGATGTGGAGAGCTGTATCGTTAAAGATTACTGCGGTGAAGATATCATATGGTATTTTAATACCTTTACCGGTGAGCTGAGTTTTGAGGGCAGCGGCATGATGCCGGATTACGAGTCCTATCCCAACCGTCCGCCCTGGAGAAAATATTCCGATTATATCCTTACCGTAAAAATAAGCGACTCGATTACCCAAATAGGCGAATATGCTTTTTACGGTCTTAATAATGTCGAGAGCATTGAGCTGGGTGAGTCTGTAGAGGTAATAGGAGAAAGTGCTTTTGAGGAATGTTTCGCTTTAGAGAATGTGGATATCCTCGCATCTCTCAAAACTATTGGCGATTATGCCTTTTCTTCCTGCGAGAAGCTTGTTTCTGTCAGATTCGGAGAATCTGTGGAGCATATCGGTGAGTGCGCATTCTATGAATGTACTTCACTTGAATCGGCAGAGCTTCCCGAGTCCCTTACCTGTATAGAAGACTATGCATTTATCATGTGCAGCGCCCTTGCTTACATTAATATTCCCGATTCCGTGACCTATATCGGAGAGGATGCGGTCTACGAAACTGCATATTATAACGATGAATCAAACCGCGAGGAGGACGGAGCACTCTATATAGGCAACCATTTTATCGAAGGTCCCGAAGACTTCATCGGTACTTACCGTATAAAGGAGGGTACGCTGACTGTGGCAGGCATCCCCTTCTGGGGTGTCGAGAGTCTTGATGCAGTGTATTTCCCCGCCTCGGTGATATATATATCCGACAGTATCTTTTCGTACTGTGGACCCTTCTCCTTTATATGCCATAACGGGTCCTACGCTCATAGGTATGCAGAAGAGAATGGTATACCCTGTGATTTCAAGTGTGATCACGTATACACCGATTATCAGAGCAATAACGATGCTACCTGTGTAACGGACGGGACCGTAACAGCATACTGCGACAACGGTTGCGGTATGAGTGTTACTCTTCCCGATGAGGGCTCTGCTACAGGTATTCATGCCTACGGTGACTGGTATTATACCTTCAGACCTACCTATTTAAACGGCGGTATAGAAGCAAGAAAATGTATTTACTGTGATGCTTACGAGAGTCGCGAGGTGGACAAGCTTACTCTTGAGCTTGATACCGATAACTTTACGTTTACCCTTAACTGTGCCGAGCATATCAAGGATATGCGTTATGCAGAGGGTGTATACAAAACTCCCTCAGAGATCAAGGCTGCCGAGGGTGACGTAGCTCTCTCAAATAAGGTAGTAGGCAATAATTCAAAGGACGGCATATTTACATACCGTATGCCCACAGGAGGTTACTATACCCTCTGGGTAAGGATGACCAACGGCGACGAGTATATCCTCCCCCTTGACCTGACCGGCATTACTCCTTACGTCAGCAGTAACGGTGTTACCATGACACTGCATGATCTCTATAACGTCAAGGATTTCTTTATAGCTAAGGGAGAATTTGACAGTTATAAGGATATAAAGGCAAATGGCTATATCGTCCGTGTTACCGAAAACAAACTCGTCGAAAAGCAGCTCTACAGCTATACCGTAGCAGAGTCGGGTGTTCATACGGTTCTTGTCCGCTGTAAAGACGGCAAAGAACATTTCTTATATGAGGATTTGACCGTTACCGAGCCTGTATTCAGTGCCGAGGGTATGCACCTGACCGTTTCCAACCTCACCGACGTCAAGATGATAAGAACAGCCTACGGTGAGTGGAATACGGTAAAAGAGCTTAAGGCTACCGATACTATCCGCAACTACACCGCAAAGGAGTATATCAAGGGTAGAGATTCCTTTACGCTTAAATTTGAAAACGAGGGTGTTGTTACCGTAGTGGTTGAATATAACAACGGATATAAAAAGGTGTTCTGCTATGAGGCAAAAAACACCTGAGTATTCTTATACAAAAAAGGTGTCCTCGGACACCTTTTTTGTAATACGATTCTGTCTTTGGCTGAAAGTTTGAGTCTGTGCTATAAGATCAAAGAATTGAACAGCATCCTTCTTAAAGTGATATAGATATTACTCAGATCATCCATCGGCAGAGGGTTTTCTCCTCTGCCGCATTCTATCGTATAGGCAGGCAGGTCATATTCCTTTACGTACCAGTCCTTTAACCCTCCGTAGCTTGCCGCTTCTTCCGGTTCGGTATGGGAATATCCCGAATATCTCGCAAGGGCCTTTGCGACACGGATCGAGTTTTTCGGTTCATATCCGTTATATCCCGAGTATATTTCTTCCCCTTGAGTATGGAAGGTAAATACATACTTAAAAGGAACAAGAGCGCGTATAAAAGAACATATCGCCTGTGTTTCAGGCTCGCTTTCGGGATGCTCGCCCGAATATCGGGTAGGTGCAGGTCCGGTGATGCCAAGCTCCTTTTCTATCTTTTTATATTCCTCGAAGCCTGCATCATAGTTGTGGTTAAGGTCAACTCCGTTGGCGTTTGCCTGATGACAGAGCTCTACACCGTCGGGGTTAAGCATGGGTATCATATAGATACACCGCGTTTCGTATATGTAGCGTGGGTCGATTCCGTATATCATATTACGGCTCTTAAAATGCTCACACAGCTCAGCAAGGAACTTCATCAGCAGGGCTGACGTGATGCTTTCAAGCCCGTGATGTGTACCCACATATAAGAGCTTCACTCTTCCTTGTCCTATTTTAAGTGCAGGTAACGCCTTACCGTTGACGGAATGCCCGATAGTGGTCATCTTTATTTCGGGATAGCGTTTTGCAAGAGTGGTAAGCTCTGATAAAAGAGCTTCGTGGGAGTAAGAATTATTCATATTATTATCCTTTCTACAGAACAAATGTTTGACATTTATATCATAATATGTTATAATATATGCAATATATCTTGAAAGGTGAACGAAAATGCAGCCATTGAAGGAAAAAGAAAGACTGGTATATGAATATATATGCGAGTCTATAAACAAGCATGGTTTTTCTCCCAGTGTTCGTGACATACAGTCGCACTTAGCTATCAAGAGTACGTCAACTGTACACGCATATCTTGCAAAGCTTGAAGAAAAAGGTTATATACGTAAGGAAAACGGCAAATCCAGAACTCTTCGTATTGACAGCTCCGAGCGTGAGGAACGACGTACCGTAAAGGTTCCGCTGCTGGGCAAGGTAACGGCAGGTATGCCCATACTTGCGGTAGAGAATTTTGAAGGGAATATCGAGTTTCCCACTATGAACCGTTCATATCACCCAAGCGAGCTCTTTGCCCTTAAGGTAAGGGGAGAGAGTATGATAGAGGCAGGCATCCTTGACGGAGATATCGTCATCGTACGTAAGGAACCGTCTGCAGAAAACGGACAGATAGTTGTGGCACTGACCGAGGATGGAGCTACCGTCAAGACCTTTTATAAGGAGGACGGACATTTCCGACTTCAGCCGGAGAACTCCACAATGGAGCCGATAATCGTAGACGAGGTGTATATCTTGGGTAGAGTTATATCGGTGCAACGGTATTATTAATGCAGAATGCAGAGTGCTGAATGCAGAATTGAGGTGATTTTCGACACCTGTGGGTGTCAAAAATTCCATTTAATTCAAAAAGTTAGTTTAAATTGATACTTATGCAATAAAAGCAGTTTGCAGTTGCCAAAATTTAATGCAGATTTTCGACCTTGAAGGAGAAAATCCTCCATAATTCTGCACTCTGCATTCTGCATTCTGCACTCCAAATATACTTTGGTTTTATATTGACAATCGATCTTTGATGTAATATAATTAACAAAATGAATAAAATTAAAATACGGAGGTATTTATTATGGATAAGGTAAGAGTAGGCATTATCGGTTGCGGCGGTATCGCAAACGGTAAGCATATGCCTTCACTTAAGCAGGTCAAGGAATGTGAAATGGTTGCATTCTGCGACATTATTGAAGAAAAGGCTAAGGCTGCTGCAGAGAAGTACGGTGCAGAGGGTGCCAAGGTCTACACAGACTACAAGGAACTCCTTGAGGACAAGACTATCGACGTTGTACACGTATGTACACCCAACCGTTCTCACAGTTTCATCACCGTTGATGCTCTCGAGGCAGGTAAGCACGTTATGTGTGAAAAGCCTATGGCTATCAATACCGCAGAGGCTCAGAAGATGCTTGACGCGGCTAAGCGTACAGGTAAGAAGCTGACCATCGGTTATCAGAACAGACACCGTCCCGACTCCCTCTTTATGAAGCAGGAGGCTATGGACGGTACCTTCGGTGAGATCTACTATGCTAAGGCGATCGCTCTTCGCCGCCGCGCAGTTCCCACCTGGGGCGTTTTCCTTAACGAGTATGAGCAGGGAGGCGGTCCCCTTATCGATATCGGTACTCACGCACTCGACCTCACCCTCTGGATGATGGATAATTACAAGCCCAAGTGCTGTCTCGGTACTGCATATCACAAGCTCAACCGTGATACTCAGACAGGTAACGCCTGGGGCGACTGGGATCCCGAGGCATTTACCGTAGAGGACTCTGCATTCGGCTTCATCGTTATGGAGAACGGTGCTACCATCAATCTTGAGTCCTCATGGGCTCTCAATAAGAGAGGCTCCAAGGAGGCTATCACCACAATCTGCGGTACCAAGGGCGGTGCAGATATGCTTGACGGTCTTACACTCAACGGCGTAAGACACGGCAGAAAGTTTACCACCAAGATAAGCTTTGATGCAGGCGGAGTTGACTTCTACGAGGGCGGTAACGGCGACGATCCCGCATTCCGTGAGGCTAAGCTCTGGATAGATGCAGTTATCAACGACAAGGATCCTTTCGTTCTTCCCGAGCAGGCATTTGCCATCACTCAGATCCTTGAGGGTATCTACATATCCGCAAAGACAGGTACTGTTTACAATTTTTAAAATAAGCGAGGAAATATAAATGAAATTAGGTCTTTTAATAAGCCTTTACAGAACCGAACCTCTTGACGAGGTTCTTGCTAAGGCAAAGGCAAAGGGTATTGAGGCTGTTGAGATCGCCGCAGGCGGTTACGGCGGCAACGAGCATTGCAACCCTGCAGAGCTTTTAGCAGACGAGGATAAGTTCCTTGAATTTAAGCATACCATCGACAAGCACGGTCTTCCCATCTCCGCTTTTTCTGTACACGGTAACCCCGTTCACCCCAACAAGGAGATCGCGGCAAAGTTCCACGAGGACTACATAAACTGCGTTCTTTTAGCAGAAAAGATGGGTGTTGACACCCTTACACTTTTCTCCGGCTGTCCCGGCGGCTGTGCTGAAGATAAGACTCCCAACTGGGCAACCTGCCCTTGGCCCGAGGATTTCCTTGATATCCTTGATTACCAGTGGAACGAGGTCCTCATTCCTTACTGGAAGGAGGCAGGTGCATTTGCCGAGGCTCACGGTGTGACAAAGTTAGCTTTTGAGATGCATCCGGGATTTAGCGTTTACAACCCCGAGACCCTTCTTAAGTTAAGAAAAGCGGTAGGTCCGGTTATCGGCTGTAACTTCGACCCCTCTCACATCATCTGGCAGGGTATGGATCCCGTTGCGGCTATCCGCGAGCTTGAGGGTGCTATATATCACTGCCATGCAAAGGATACCAAGGTTGACAAGTACAATACCGCAAAGAACGGTGTGCTTGATACCAAGCACTACGGTGACGAGATACACCGCAGCTGGGTATTCCGTTCGGTAGGTTACGGTAACGATATGCAGTACTGGCGTGATATGATATCCAATCTCCGTCTTACAGGTTATGACTACGTTCTCTCTATCGAGCACGAGGACAGCGTAATGTCTATCGACGAGGGCTGTGACAAGGCTATCTACTTCTTAAAGCAGGCAATTATAAGCGAACCTAAGCCTACGGGAATGGCATGGGCATAAAAAAGCACCTTCGGGTGCTTTTTTAGTTATGATCGTCTTGACAGGCAAGACGGGTTATGAGTTATGATTGCCTTCGGCAAACTATGATTGCTTCGCAAGCTTAATGACGGTCATATCATAACAAAGGCGAAGCCTTTTCATAACTTTTTGCTTGCAAAATCATAACTGATAATTGATTACCAATATTTTTTGAAAAAAATATTAAAAAACCTTGAAATCCCGTTAACAATCTGTTATAATATAGTATAAATTTTAATTAAAGGACGGTATTTCCATATGAAAAAGGTTTTATCACTTTGTCTCGTGGTTGTTATGCTCCTTTGCATAATCCCCATGAACGTATTTGCCGGTGACACTATCGTTGAGGGTCTTCCCGGCTTCCACACAAGATACGCTGAGTTCCACATTATGCAGAACGGCGGTCACTACAATGCTAACTCCGGTGCTGCTATAACCAACGGCAGTTTCAACACCGCTGCAAACGGACTCAACATTCCCGACGGTTACACCGGCAACATCGTTGTTTACGTTTATCAGGCAACTAATGAGCCTGCGGATCAGGTAATGAATCACTACGTAGGTGTTGTTTATACCGATCAGGGTACCGTATCCAGCACATTCTATCCCCTCGGCGACCTTATGACAGTTATCTATCGTTCTATGGTTAAGGACGGTCACACTCTCACCGATCTTACTTGGATTAATTTCAATGCTTCTTGGTATGATCCCGCTTTCCTTAACGTTGCCATTCCCGCAGCTGTTTTTGCAAATGTTGGTGAAATTCACGGCTTCAGTGCAAACTGGGCTGCAGCAGCTTGTGTAGATCACACCTTCGGTGCTGACGGTAAGTGTACCGTATGCGGCGAGCAGATGCAGCCTTTTTACGTAGTTGACGACTATACCTATACCGTTATTGCAAGCGATCTTTACGGTCTCGGCACATCCACTGGCTGGTCTGTTAAAGCAAATGACAAGACAAAGACTACATATGCTCCTATCAGAAACACACTTCACGGTTTCCCCGTAACCTTTATGGATAAGACCTTTGACGGCTGCTCCAATATGTCCGTAGCACCCGCTATTCCCGAAAACGTACAGGTTGCATACAACGCATACAAGGGCACAGCTATCTCAGCTACTCCCGCTATGGGCAATGTTAAGAAGCTCTACGGTACCTTCAAGAACTGTAAGAATCTTACCAACGTAGGTACTATCCCTGCGACCGTTACCGATATGACAGGTGCATTCAGCGGATGTACTGCTCTTACTATGGCTCCCGCTATTCCCGCTTCTGTTACCAACATGACTCAGGCGTTCAAGGGCTGTACCAAGCTTACCGCTGCTCCCGACGTTACAAAGGTAGCTATCATTACCGAGGCATTTGACGGTTGTACCGCACTTAAGGGTTCTGTTTCCTTCAATTCCAATCTCAACGCAAGAGCGTTCAGAGGTACAGCTATCACTTCCGCTACCGTAGGCGCTTCCAAGATCGAGAGAGCTTGCTTTGACGGTACTGCGCTCAAGACTGTAAACTATGACGGTACTCTCAGCCAGTGGACAAATACCGTAATAGAGTCGGGTAACACAAAGGCAAAGACTGCAAATGTCAACGTAACCGATGCTAAGGCTTCCGTAGTTGTTAAGAACGGCTTTACCTATGTAAACGGTCTTGACAGTGCAAAGGACTTCTTCATCGGTAAGGGTACACAGACCACTTACCGTGAAGTAGCAAATAACAAGGTTCTCGGAATCACATCCAATAAGTTTGGCGGCGCTGATGTTTATGTATACGCCAAGGCTCTCGCTAAGGGCAACTACACTCTCTGCGTAAGAGGTGTTGACGGCTCCGTTGAGATCGTTGCATTTACAGTAGCATAACCTTAAATATCATCTATACACAGCACCCTCGTGAGAGGGTGTTGTTTTTATGTTCGGATTGCATAAATTTACACAGATTTATGCATAAATAATCTTTTTTATAAAACCGGCATCGTTTTTCCGTTTTGCTTAAAAAATACCGAAAAATAAAGTATTATATATATAAAATAAATAAATAAACAAAATGTTAAGATAAGACTTGACAAATGATAATGAATATCGTATAATTATACAATCATATTAAAATGGATTAATTTTTTGAATTTTCTCTTGAAAGGAGATACCCTGTGCATAGTGCTTACAGGGTGATGTGGTGCATGAAAACCGTATTTATCGATGGCAATCAAGGAACGACGGGGCTTCGTATCCACGAGAGATTACAGGGTTATAAGGATATACGGGTAGTCACTCTTCCCGATGACAAGCGCAAGGACCCCGAGGCAAAGAGGGAAATGCTCAACTCCTGTGATATCGCCTTCCTTTGCCTGCCGGATGCTGCGGCAAGAGAGTCGGTGTCCCTGTGTGACAACCCCGAAACGGTGATAATAGATACTTCTACAGCGCACCGTTGTGACGATAGCTTTGCGTACGGATTTCCCGAACTGAGCGAGGCTCATCTTACAAAATTACAGACTTCAAACAGAATAGCGGTTCCGGGATGCCATGCCAGCGGCTTTATCGCTCTGATACAGCCCCTTGCGGCAAACGGCGTTATTTCTCCCGATACTCCTCTTACCTGTCATTCGATAACAGGCTACTCGGGCGGCGGCAAGAAGATGATAGCCGACTATGAGGACGAGAACAGAAATGCAGAACTTGGCAGTCCCCGTCAGTACGGACTTACCCAGAGTCATAAACATCTTCCCGAAATGGTGAAGATAAGCGGTATAAATATAACCCCCATCTTCTGTCCCATAGTTTCCGACTTCTACAGCGGAATGATGGTAACCGTACCCGTGTTTGCTTCTCAGCTTAAATGCGGTATAGATGAGCTTCGTGAGATATACAAGAATACATATACAAGAGGTCTCGTCCACTACGTAGAGGATATGAGCGAGGGCGGCTTTATAGGTTCAAACAACCTGAGCTTCAAGGACACTATGGAAGTAAGTGTTTGCGGAAACGATGAGCGTATCCTTCTCACCGCAAGATATGATAACTTAGGCAAGGGTGCATCCGGTGCAGCAGTAGAATGCCTCAATATCAAGTTAAATAACGAATGGTCATATAAATTGGAGATTTAAAGAGATGGAACAGATCAAAGGCGGCGTATGCGCCGCAAAGGGATTTTCGGCTAACGGAATACATTGCGGTATCCGTAAGAATAAGACAAAGAGGGATTTAGCACTCATAAAGAGCGAGGTTATGGCAAACGCCGCATCGGTATATACCACCAACCTTGTCAAGGGTGCGCCTATATACGTAACAAAGGACAACATCGCAGACGGCAAGGCAATAGCCGTTGTCTGCAACAGCGGTAACGCCAACACCTGTAACAAGAACGGCAAAGAGGTAGCACGCAGAATGTGCGAGCTTACTGCCGACGCTATAGGATGTAGGGCACAGGATATTGTGGTTGCTTCCACGGGCGTTATCGGACAGGAGCTTGACGTAACCCCCATAGCTGACGGAATGGACGAGCTTGCAAAGGGCTTAGGTGATAACAGCGCTGCTGCAGCCGAGGCTATTATGACAACCGATACTGTTATGAAGGAGATAGCATTCTCCTTTGAGATAGACGGTGTGGAATGCCGCATCGGCGGTATCGCCAAGGGAAGCGGAATGATCCATCCCAATATGGCAACGATGCTCGTATTCGTTACCACTGACTGCGCTATATCAAGCGAGATGCTGCAGAAGGCACTTTCCGAGGATATCAAGACCAGCTTCAATATGGTAAGCGTTGACGGAGATACCTCTACCAACGATATGGTCTCGGTGCTTGCCAACGGTATGGCGGGCAACATGGAGATAACCGCTGAAGGCAAAGACTTTGATATCTTCTGTAAGGCTCTTGCTTCCGTTACCCGTTACCTCTGCCGTATGATAGCCAAGGACGGCGAGGGTGCGACAAAGATGCTTGAATGTAAGGTAACGGGCGCAAAGACCGAAAAGGATGCAAGAATTGTTGCTAAGAGCGTTGTATGCTCCTCTCTTTTCAAATCTGCTATGTTTGGCTCTGATGCCAACTGGGGACGCGTGCTGTGTGCCATCGGCTACAGCGGAGCAGACCTTGACGTTGAGGCTATTGACCTTTCCTTTGCTTCAAAGGCAGGTAAGATAGACGTTTGTAAAGACGGCTACGGTATAGAATTTTCTGAGGAAGCCGCAAAGAAGATACTTCTTTGTGATGAGATACAGATACTCATTTCTTTAAAGTCGGGTGAATATGACGCTACAGCCTGGGGCTGTGACCTGACCTATGACTATGTAAAAATAAACGGAGATTACAGAACCTAAAATGGAACTTACAAATGCACAGAGGGCTTCGGTGCTGATCCACGCACTGCCCTATATACAGAAATATTATAACAAGGTCGTTGTCGTAAAGTACGGCGGCAACGCAATGGTAAACGAGGACTTAAAGAACAAGGTCATGCGCGATATCGTGCTTCTGCAGCTTATCGGTGTCAAGGTAGTGCTTGTCCACGGAGGAGGACCCGAGATAACCGAGGAGCTTAACAAGATAGGCAAGGAGTCCAAATTTGTTGACGGTCTGCGAGTTACAGACAAGGAGACAGCGGACGTTGTACAGATGGTGCTTGCAGGTAAGATCAACAAGAGCCTTGTCAACATTATGCAGAACAACGGCGGTAAGGCTATAGGGCTCTGCGGTATCGACGGTCATATGATCGAGGCACGGCAGATGGACGAAAAGTGGGGCTATGTCGGTGAGATAACCGACATTAACGCCGAGCCTATACTCGACGTATTAGAGAAGGGCTATATTCCCGTTATCTCCACCGTAGGCTGTGACAGCGAGAACAACGTATACAACATCAACGCTGACACGGCTGCGGCAAGAATTGCGGGTGTCTTAGGTGCAGAGTGTCTTATCTCCATGACAGACATCGCAGGTATCTGCGAGGACCCCAAGGATCCCGACACACTTATCAAGATTATAAACGTCAGCGAAGCACCCCAGCTTATCAAGCGCGGTATAATCTCGGGCGGTATGATACCCAAGATCGACTGCTGTGTAGAAGCCATCCGCCGCGGTGTTAAGCGAGTATTTATAATAGACGGCCGTATACCCCATTCTATCATCGTCGAGATGCTTACCAATGAGGGTATCGGAACAATGATCGTTTAACTAATAAACTACGTTTATTGGGAATGCAAAATGCACAATGCAAAATGCACAATTATGGTTGATTTTCTCCTTAGGTCGAAAATCTTCTTTCTATCGAATTGCATAATTTACATTTGCCGGTATGCTTTTGCGTATTAATATATAATCTAATGGAATTTTTGGAGCCCGGTGGCGACAAAAATCTCCTGAATTTTGCATTTTGCATTTTCAATTTTGCATTTAAGCAAATCTCCCTCCTTTCCGCAAAGATACCGGCAAGTCAGCGGTAGGTAAACGGAGCATACTGCACACGCTGGTTGAGCGGATCATCCGTCAGCTCTGCCACAGGCACACTTCTTGTCGGCGGCACGGGACGCGACATGCAGAAATAACGGAAGGAATCGGCAAAATGGTCCTCCATGTGCGTGTCGAGGTCTTCGGGATCGGTTTGGGAAAACCGAAGCAACGGCAGGGTGCGGATGGCATGACGGCAGGTGTTGAAAAAATACACCATCGGAAAGCCGTTCTCGTCAAAGGCCAGACGGTAGTGGCATTGCATCCATCCCGACAGCCGACGGTTGTCCCCTTTTGAGAAATAAACGAAGTGACGGTCGGCGCTGTCAATAACGGCATTACCGCGTGAATCATCCCAGATCGACGGGTCGGCAACGCCCGTGATGTGGCGGTTTTTCAGCCATCGGTGCTCGCTTTCAATGCGGCGGATCTCCTTGAAAATACGGTCGGGATACCACCGTTCTCCTTCGTCGGGATT
>JAFQHD010000176.1 GCA_017398145.1 Clostridia bacterium | reverse complement strand
TTGAGTGCAAAGTGCAAAATGCAAAGTGCAAAGTTATGGAGGATTTTTGTCCCGAGGGACAAAAATCTTCTTTTCGGTTATTCACTATTCATTAAATTTCCGTATATCTTCCAAGCCAGCTTTGCTCCTATCTGTATGCCTATCTCCATATAGACCGACTGCACCGTTCCGATATACTTAAGCACCTCCTCGGTAAGCTCGCTCTTTTCCCTTCGGGTCAAATCGCGGGACTCTATATATTCCACCCAAACCTTCTCGCTTTCCTCAAGCCGTTCTTTATAAGGACGGCTGTCTTTTATCCCCACCGCACCGTCCATCAAAAACTCGGTTATCAAGTTCAGATCTGCCCTCTCAAATATCATATCAATGTAGTTCATAAATTGTTTACACCTCCGTTTTCATCACTTATAGTGTTATATCACACAATATGATTTGATTATACAATAAATTGTGTGATTTGTCAACCATTTAATCACATAAATTTATGTGATAACAAACTTTATAGTTGAATATCTTTGTTTTTTGTTATATAATTACATTAATTGCAACGAAAGAGAAGTAACAAATATGTCAATGGCATTAAAAATAAGAACCGTTCTTTTAGAACGAAATATGAAAATAAAAGACCTTGCAGAAAAACTCGGAACTTCCGGAAATAATATGAGCAACAAATTACGCAAGGACAATTTTACCGATAAAGAACTCCTTGATATCGCCGAGGCTCTTAACTGCGATTTTGAAGCAAGCTTTATCCTCCGCGACACGGGAAAAAGAATATAGCGCAAAAGGGACACCGCGAGGTGTCCTTTTATCGAATCAATGAAGATTTTTGTCCTTAATGGGACAAAAATCCACCTTAATTTTGCATTTTGCATTTTGCATATTGCATTTTTCCAAAATAACCTATTGTAATTTAGGAAAATATATTATATAATAGTATATTATTATGTCAATTCCATCAAAGGAGATATAGAAATGAAGCGAGTTACAATTAAAGAACTTTTTGCTTCCCCCGAAAAATATGCAGGGCAGAAGATCACCGTAGCAGGCTGGGCGCGTTCTATCCGTGCCTCCAACGTATTCGGCTTTATCGAGCTTAACGACGGCTCCACCTTTCCCTGCCTGCAGGTAGTTTTTGAGGATGCAAAATTAGAAAACTATAAGGATGTAGCTAAGCAGAATGTAGGCGCGTCCTTTGTATGCGAGGGTATGCTCGAGCTTACCCCCGAGGCAAAGCAGCCCTTTGAGCTTAAGGCAGAGGCTGTTGAGGTCACAGGTACCAGTGTGCCCGAGTATCCTCTCCAGAAGAAGAGACACTCCATGGAGTTCCTTCGTACAATAGCACACCTTCGTCCCCGTACCAATACCTTTAATGCTGTTTTCCGCGTTAGATCTGTTGCGGCACAGGGTATACACAAATTCTTTGCGGAGAACAACTTCGTATATGTACACACCCCCATCATCACAGCCTCCGACTGTGAGGGCGCAGGCGAGATGTTCCGTATCACCACCCTTGATATGGACAACCCTCCCCGTACCGAGGATGGCGCAATAGACTATTCTCAGGACTTCTTCGGTAAGTCCGCTAACCTGACCGTTTCGGGTCAGCTCAACGTTGAGTGCTACGCTATGGCGTTTGCCAACGTATATACCTTCGGTCCCACCTTCCGTGCAGAGAACTCCAACACACCCCGTCACGCGGCAGAGTTCTGGATGATGGAGCCCGAGATGGCGTTTGCAGACCTTTGTGACGATATGGAGCTTTGTGAAAAGATGCTCAAGTACGTCATAGGATATATAATGGAGAACTGCCCTACAGAGCTTGAGTTCTTCAACAAGTTTATGGACAACACTCTCCTTGACAGACTGAACAATATAGTATCAAGCGACTTTGCCCGTGTAACCTATACCGAGGCAGTTGACATTCTCCAGAAGTCGGGTGAGAGCTTCGATTACCCCGCAGAATGGGGCATGGACCTCCAGACCGAGCACGAAAGATATCTTACCGAAAAGGTTTACGGCAAGCCTGTATTCGTAACCGACTGGCCCCGTGATATCAAGGCGTTCTATATGAGAGTCAACGATGACCAGAAGACGGTTGCGGCTATGGACCTTCTCGTTCCCGGTGTCGGTGAGCTGGTTGGCGGTTCTCAGCGTGAGGAAAGACTCGACGTTCTTTTAGAGAGCCTTGAAAAATTCGGTCTCAACGAAGAGGACTACAAGTGGTACGTTGACCTTCGCCGTTTCGGCGGTGCAAAGCACGCAGGCTTCGGTCTCGGCTTTGAGAGACTTATTATGTACGTTACAGGTATTTCCAACATCCGCGACGTGCAGTCCTTCCCCCGTACGACGGGCAATGCAGATTTCTAATGGAGTTATAATAAATGGAATATACACAGCTTACAGCCGCCGAGCTTGAAAGCACGAAGGCGGCGCTTGACAAAGAATTTGAAGAATTAAAGGCAAAGAACCTCAAGCTCAATATGGCAAGAGGCGTTCTGTCCAACGACCAGCTCGACCTGACTATGGAGATGCTGGGAAATCTCCGTGACAAGAGCGATTGCATAAGCGAAGCAGGCACCGACTGCCGTAACTACGGTCTTGTGGACGGTATCCCCGAGGCAAAGAGAATTTTTGCCGAGCTTCTCTGTACCACCCCCGACAATATTATCGTGGGCGGTAACAGCAGCCTTAACCTTATGTACGACACCATAGCAAGAAATATGATCTTTGGTGTCGAGGAAGAAGGCTCTACTCCTTGGGCAGCTCAGGGAAAGATAAAATTCCTCTGTCCCTCCCCCGGTTATGACAGACACTTTGCTATCTGTGAAAGAATGGGCATCGAGATGATAACAGTTGATATGCTCGATGACGGCCCCGATATGGATACGGTTGAAAAGCTTGTATCCGAGGATCCCTCTATCAAGGGTATCTGGTGCGTACCGAAGTATTCCAACCCCACGGGTGTTGTTTATTCTAAGGAAACTATCGTCCGTATGTCCGCACTTAAGCCTGCGGCAAAGGACTTCAGAGTATTCTGGGACGATGCTTACATCATCCACTCTCTCTACGACAAGGCGGCTTATCAGATAGAGATCCTTGACGAGGTAAAAAAGTACGGCAATGATAATATGGTCTACATTTTCACCTCTACCTCCAAGATATCCTTCCCCGGCTCGGGTATTGCGGTCATCGCTTCCTCGAAGCATAATATAGACAAGATTAAATCCCATATGTCTGTACAGACCATCGGTCACGACAAGCTGAACCAGATGCGCCATATCAAGTATTTCGGCTCTCTTGACGGAATCATCAAGCATATGGAACGTCACGCAGCCATCATCGCGCCCAAATTCAAGCTGGTGGATGAGGTCCTCACCCGTGAGCTTGAGGGTCTTGGTATTGCAAAATGGACCAAGCCTACAGGCGGATACTTTATCTCTCTTGACGTTTACCCCGGTACCGCAAAGAGAGTTTACGAGATGATGTGCGAGCTGGGTGTAAACCTGACTCCCGCAGGTGCGACCTTCCCCTACAGAAAGGATCCCCGTGATCAGAACCTGCGTATCGCACCTACCTTCCCTCCCCTTGACGAGTTAAGACAGGCAAGCGAGGCACTTTGTCTCTGTACAAAGCGTGCCGCGGCGGAGAAAATTCTCAATTCTTAATTGCGATAGTTTGCGTTCCGCAAACTCCTTGCATAATTCCACCAACCGTATCGAAGATACGGGGTGTCATAGATCTCAATTCTCAATTATATGAAGCTTTTGACCTGCAAGGGCAAAGGCTTCTTTTTATTAATATCTGAATAATATTTAGAGCGGTGGTGGAGTGATATAATCGACTTAACTAAAGAAGATAGGGATATCACCTTATAAACAAGACTACAGACATATCGAATTTGCCAAAGGCAAATCTGTATTCTCCGTGTTGCATTAATGCAACATCATATGACCGAAGATACTGTCCCAAGGACACTATCTCAGCTTGTTATGAAAGATACTGTCCCAAGGACACTATCTCGAGCTTGTTGTAAAAGATACTGTCCTAAGGACACTATCTCAAAGATTGTATCCTTAGATACAAATATAATCAAGATGTTGCACTAATGCAACGTCATAAGAAACGATCATATGCATCTTGATTTATACTATATAACAAAAATGAGATCTCACCAAAAGCAGATCTCATTTTTTGTTATTACTTTGCGTTGCAGCGGTTACCCATCTATACATTTTCCATCAGCCAAAGTATTCCCGCTATAAATCCGCCTTTAAGCAAAAAGAGAACGAACTCTCCCATATCAAAACCGTACTTAATATCTTCTATTATCTGACGAATGATAGATATGGCAAGCAACACTATAATTACTCCGCCTATCCACATGATGTTGTCTAAAAGATACTCGGCTATGATGATCACAATAAATATAATTATAAGAAATATATATTCCATGCTGTTGCCTCACAGAGATTAGATTCATTCGGTAAGAAGGTACCACTTGCCTTTAATTTCGATACAGGTTATTGACACCTGTTCTGCTTCTCCGTCCAGTTCAAACTCCACGCTGACCCTTGCCACATTGGTTATCGAATCGTAGACCTCCCGTGTCATTCCGTCATACATTTCAGGAAAGATACAATCTTCCTTATTGTAATTTCCGATCAAACGGGAATCGGTTATCTTGACCTTAACAGGTTCAATATTTCCGTAGTCCTCTTTGATCTTATCGGCAATCTTTTTGGGTCCGGCGTTTTCTGACAATCCGTAATCCTCGGCAAATTCGCGCAATGTAAATTCGGGGAAGCATTTTACCATCTTATCTATATCGGCCTCATATTCGCTTTCCACCGTTGCGGCGGCTAATTTTTCGGGAGAAGAATTCACTCCCTTGGACTGTGCTGCAAGGACGATAACAACGACCAATATCAACACTGCCAACACTGCAAGTACCGCCTTACCGTAGGTAAAACTAAAAGTCAGACCTGCTTTTTCCTGTTCGGCTCCGCATTCGGGGCAGAATTTTGAGAGAGAGTCAACTTCTTTTCCGCATTTTTTGCAATACATACTTACCTCCATCAATACGGCGCAGGTATGCTTAAAAGCATTACAGCTATCTGTATCAACAGTAATATACCCGCAATGATATAAGCTTTCTTTTCTATAACCGCAGAATTAACGCTTGATGCATCAGGTTCTCTTTCACTTTCCGTCAATCCTGTTTCCGTGTTGTCAGATACAAAATCAGAAGAACGGCTTCTTCCTTTTTTTGCATCAAACCACAATGCGGCATATATCAATATCTGTATTAAAATAATAACTACAGTCCAAACTCTACCCAAACCGGACAACCTGTAATAGTCATCCTGCACCAAGGCAACACGTACGACCGTGATCTCATTACAGCAGATCCTGACAATGAAATTAATAACAGTACCTATGATAGCCGTAAGCATAAATAATTTATTATATCCTACGGTAAGCGCGGCTTTTTTGATATTTGCCGCCGCTTTTTTGATCGCATCTGCGTCAAAGGATGCCTTGTCCACCGATTTACCGCAATGGGGGCAATATTTGACATCATTTATCTCTTTCCCGCAAAAACGACAAAACATATTCTTCACCTCCTTGTAATATTCCGTTTTGTCTTAATATCGGAAGACTTCGTCTTTTCCGCGATCAATATTTAACCGTCGGTTTCATAAACTCACATTCTCCCGAAAGTACAATATTAGTATACTATGGTATTTTGATATTGTCAAGCATATAGTTACAATAGTATTGTAATATTTGCGAGGTGGCGTTATGTTAAGTGAACGAATAAAAGAATTAAGAACCGCACGAAATATCAGTCAGGTAGAGCTTGCAAGAATGCTTGGTGTAACAAAACAGAGTGTTTCCAACTGGGAAAATGACAATATTCAGCCCTCGATAGATATGCTTATAAAGATATCAAAAGTGTTTTCAGTACCGTCCGATTATCTGCTTTCTCTTGATGACCGAAAATTTATCGAAGTCACGGGATTATCTCCGGAAATAATCGAGCATATCAAACTCATAATATCGGACATTACAACTAATAAATAACATATACACGTCAAAACAAGGCTGAAAACGGTCTTGTTTTTTATTTAGGATGTTGCACTAATGCAACATCCGTGCAACATAATCTATTCATAGACGTTGTACTAATGCAATGTCATATGACCGAAAATACTGTCCTAAGGTCACTATCTCAGGCTTGTTGTGAAAGATACTGTCCTAAGGACACTATCTCTGAGATCTAAGCTAAGACTTACAAATTTTACTTTCTTTTTTCAAAACAAACGGTTTATGTAAAATTAACTCGGGTTTATGTTGCATAAATTCCCGCTCAATTAACATAAATTCCTGTTCAAGCTACAAAAAGTAACAAATAAAATAAGACAAAAAGAGAGTAAAGGGGACGGTTGACAAAAACGTCGGTCGCTGATAAAATTAACACAGATAAATTTTGAAATCAACGTTTTGCTTCGCCGTTGTTGTTCAACCCGCCTGTGCTTTGCCGTATAATATAATCACAAAATCACAGGAGGAATATAAAATGAACACAGACAAAATTTTAGCAGAATCTATTGCAAAGGACTACGCGCCCAAGGATAACTCAAAGATAATCGCACTGAAAAAGCTGGATGCCCGTGCCAAGCTTCCCGCAACAGTTTTCACCTACAGCTTCGGCATCGTATCCTGCCTTGTTGCGGGCTTAGGAATGTCTCTTGCCATGCAGGTCATCGGCAGCGGCACCGCGGCAATGGTACTGGGTATTATCATTGGTGTCATCGGTTTTGCAGGCTGCTCGGTAAATTATCCGATATATAAAAAAATTCTTGAAAAGGGTAAGTCGAAATACGCTTACGATATCGTACAGCTTGCCCGTGAGATAGCAGAAAAATAATCATACCGTCAGGAGGTGGAAAGGTGAACAGATCCGAAAGTAAATATTTTAACACAGCGAAAAAAATGGACTTAGCACTCATCTCCTTGCTGGAAAAGAAATCTCTCGAATATATCAGCGTAAGCGAGATATGCGCTTCAGCCGGAGTAAACCGCTCCACCTTCTATCTGCATTACGAAAATATCGGGGAGCTTTTAGAGGAGACGGCAAGGTATCTGCTGGATGATTTTTTGTCCTATTTTTCCACCGATACTCGCTCTGTAGCTCTTGACCTTAAAGACCGTGAGTCTGAGGAGCTGATGTTTATCAGCGACAGATACCTGACACCATACCTGTCATACATCAAGGACCACAAAAGAGTATTTGCCACCGCCCTGGCTCACAATAAAATTTTAGGCTTTGAAGATGTGTATAAACAGATGTTTGAAAACATCTTTGACCCTATCCTAGACAGATTCGGGTATCCCTTAGAGGACAGAAAATACGTAATGGCATACTATCTCAACGGCATCAACGCCGTTATCCTTGAATGGCTCAGGGAGAATTGTATAAGGGATGCTGCCGATATCGCAAAAATAATATCGGTGTGCATCTACGGCCGTTACGGCATACTGACAGAAAAACAAGACTGATTTTTCGGGTCTTGTTTTTGTCATCGATGTTGCATTAATGCAACACTTTTTATTAATGCTGCAGAAACACGGGTTTCCGTGGAATTAACCCCCGGTTTTTGCATACCGAAACTACACATAGTATAGTATAGGAGAGTAAAGTATATAAAAGTATATAATAGGAGAGTGAGAGAAAAAGAAAAAAGAGAGGGTGGTACCCTTCCCCACACAAAAAGAACGTGCTATAATAAACACGTCCTCAGTTTATGTCAATTATGATATCACATTTTTTCGGGATATCAAGTTCCGAGAAATACACCGTTTCATAAGGTATCCACTCGTTAAAAAATCTGTCTGCCATTTGCGGGTTACGCTTTAAGATACGCTCTCTCTGCAATTCGGGATCTATATCCAAAAATATCGAAAGATCATAATATTCACCAAAGAAGGGGTGCATAGAATATACTCCCTCGATCACAGTAAGCCTGTTCGGTTCTACCTTAACGCTTTCGCCAAGAGACATGGCGGAGCAATCGAATTTACGGTAAGAAAATTCTCTGTTATCCGAAATAGGTTCGACTACCTCAGTATAAAATCTCTCTCTGTCGAGGTTTCCACCCACCTCTGCAAAACGCTCGGCTGTGCGCTGATACGGTTGCAGAAAAAAGTCATCCATATGAATAACGTTACAGTCGTAAATATCCTCAAGCATACTGCCAAGTGTACTTTTACCGCTTGCACTGCCGCCCTCTGCGGTAAGTATTACCCTGCCCTCACGAAGCCTTTTGTCAAGCTCACAGAACAGGGGCAAAAATGGTATAAACCTGTTTGATGTCACACGGTAGGAGGGCTTGTATTCGGCTCTGAATCTTTCCGAATGATGAAGGGCTTGAAAATCATTATTTGCCCAGTCATTTATAGCTTTTTCAAGCTCGGGGTCATCTATCAGTTCTCTCAGTATGTCAAGCTTAGCTAAAAGCGCTTCTCTGCCATCTGCCTTCTCTGCAGAAAGATAAAAGAGCTTTCCGAGAGTTTCGGCAGACAGACCTCTGTCAAGAAAAGACAAAGGGACACGGGAATATTTTCCGTCAAGGGGTTCGATATCGGCATCAACTACTCCCTTTTGATATTCGATTTTAATATACTCAACCGCTTTTTCAAGGGATTCGACCATATGCTCACAGCCAAAGGAGCTTTGGTGGATAAATTTGAATATATCACGTATCTCTGCCTTTGGGTATTTATGAAAATGCTCTTTTATAAGTTCTTTTGTTTTCATAGTCGATCTGTTTTCAACACCTTTGGATTATCTAAAACCATTACGAGTACGGGGATAAGAATTATCTGTACTACGATACCGGGTATAGCGTTGGTAAACGCACCTGCAACAAACGCAGCAAAGCCGAACTCTGTACCGCCTATCCCCGCACAAATCATCATTGCCACGCCCCATACCAGTCTGCCGACTGTCATGGCAATTATAAGCGAGCAATATATATAGGGCTTCTTTTTGGGAAGTATCCTATGCATAAGACCGCTGACGCCGCCGTATACGGCTAATTCAAACGCCATACATACGGCTGTCGGGAAAAGAGGCGGCATCGTTAGGATAAAAGAGCGCAACAAAGGCGCAATAAAACCAACCGTAAGACCCCATGGCCAGCCGCAGATAAACCCGCATAAGATCACGGGGATATGTAAGGGACACAGCATTGCTCCCACCTCGGGTATCTGTCCCGTTAAAAAGGGCATAACGTAAGCCAAAGCCAGAAACAAGGCGGCAAGTATCATCTTTATAATACTGTTGTGATTTTTCATAAAAGCTTCCTTTTCGTACTATAAAAACAGTGCCACTATCCCTACAGAGATAATGACACCTTCATAGTATCCTTGAGTTATTATTTTATCTTTATAAAACGTGAAAGCTTCTGCTTTTTTGCCGTTCTTCAGAACAACGGATACATTCTACCACAGATATGAGGAATAATCAAGCATTTTCCTAAATTATACTGTGTAATTTTTTTATTACATCTGCAATAAGAACACTTGTGTTGGGCTCGGATATGCCCGCTATAAGATTGTCGCATTTGTTCATAGGTATAAGTATGCGTACCGCATCTGCTCTTGCTACGGCAAGGGCCATTTTTTCGGTAACCTCTCCCATAAGCGAATCAGCGATAACTATACCCACGGGACCGATAATAACGTCAGCCTTACGGCAGGCAACTACAACGGGGTTTTCACCCGTAGCGCCGTTTTTTGCTCCTGCCTTAAGCATAGCAGATGTCGCCAAGGCATTTGTACCCACAACACTCAGCTCTATACCCTCAAACTCAGCCAATATTTCCTTTACCATCCTTGCGCCCAAAGCTCCGCCCTGACCGTCTATAACAACTATCTTCATACTGCACCTCTTTTTTGTATTATATCACATTAACGTAATTATGTCTACAATAATCGGTTTTTTAATTCACATACTTTTCACTTTACCGTTGATATACCATCAAAGTAATGCGGTATTATGTACCCAGTAAAATATGGAAGGTGAGAAAAATGTACGTCATCAAAAACGCACTCAGGTGCATTTCCCGTTCAAAGGGAAGAAATATTCTTATAGGTATTATAGTGCTTGCCATATCGGTTTCCTCCTGTATAGGACTGTCTATACGTCAGGCGGCAAGCAATGCAAGAGAGGACACCCTTGCAGGTATGAGCATTACCGCAACCATCTCCTACAACCGTAAAGGAGCTATGGAGGATATGAGAGGCGAGATGCCCGAGGGCGGAGAGCCGATCAACGGTATGCCGGACTTTGACCGTGATTCCTTCAAGGATATGATGGGAAGTGCATCTTCCCTTACCCTCGAAGAATATAAAAAATACGCAGAGGCAGACTCGGTAGAGGATTTTTACTATACTATCACCGCATCCCTTAACGGCTCAGAAAGCTTTGAGCCTATAAGCACAGACACCGATACGGACGAAGAAGAAAGCAGCAGTGCTCCCGAAATGCCCGAGGGAATGCCCGGCGGTATGGGTATGCCCGGTATGGGCAGAGGATCGGGGCAGATGATGATGGGTATGAACGCGGATTTCTCGGTTACAGGCTACAGCTCGGACTCGGCTATGACCAAGTTCGTTGAGGGTACTGCCTCTATTACCGAGGGCAGTGTTTTTGAAGAAGGTACCGCTAACCTTGAATGTATAATTTCAAGCGAGCTTGCAACCTACAACAGCATATCGGTTGGTGACACCGTGACCTTTTCCAACCCCAACGACGAGGAGGAGGTATACGAATTCACGGTAGTAGGTATTTATACCGATCCTACGGCTAACGAAAGCTCCTTCAGCTTTATGGGCTCTACCTCAACAGACCCCGCAAACGCAATATATATGAGCTACGAGGCACTTAACTCCATCGTTAACGACTCAAAGAACGCAAGCGTTACCCTCACCGACGAGGACAGCGGCAGAGAATACGAAACGGCGCTCTCATCCTCGGTTACCGCGACCTACGTTTTCCCCGACGTAGAGACCTACGAAAAATTCGACTCAGAAGCAAGAGCTCTGGGACTCGGTGACGAATATACGATTTCCTCATCCGACGTTAAAGCGTTTGAAAACTCGCTTACACCCTTAAACACCCTGTCAAAGACAGCAGGATATTTCCTTCTCGTTATCCTCGGTATAGGCGCAATAGTGCTTGTCGTGCTTAACGTATTCAACGTCCGTGAGCGAAAGTACGAAATAGGCGTTCTCTGTGCTATGGGTATGAAAAAGAGCAAGGTCGCCGCACAGTTTTTAACCGAAATATTTGCAGTAACTCTCGCCGCAGTTATCATCGGTATAGCGGTAGGCGGAGTTACGGCAGTTCCCGTGGCAAACGCTCTGCTTGAGGGACAGACGGCACAGAACGAAAAACAGTTATCCGAGATACAGGACGGCTTCGGCAGAGATTTCGGCGGTGAGTTCCCCGGTGGAACGCCGAGCGGTATGGGTGGCGGAGGCTTTGAGAGACCCACAGACTTCGGTGACTTTATGGGACAGGCAGAAAGCTACGTTACCGAGATCAACTCCGCAATGAATTTTACGGTAGTGCTTCAGATGTTAGGCATTGCCGTGGGACTTACCCTTATCGCAGGTATCGCTTCGATGCTCTTCGTTATGCGTTACGAACCTCTGAAGATACTTGCAAACAGAGATTAAGGAGGATTTTTAAGATGGCTATTTTATCATTACAGAATATAAACTTCTCCTACGGCTCAGCCAAGGTACTAAAGGATATATCCTACGACTTTGAAAAGGGCAAGACCTACTGTATCGTAGGTAAGAGCGGTGCGGGAAAGACTACTCTTCTCTCTCTGCTGTCGGGGCTTGCATCCCCTAAAAGCGGTCGGATACTCTACGACGGCAAGGATATCGCAAGGATAGATAAATACAAGTTCAGAAGCAAGTATATCGGCGTTATATTCCAGAGCTTTAACCTGATAACCAAGTTCACAGCCCTTGAAAACGTGGTTCTGTCTATGGATATCGCAGGTGTCAAGGGTGACAAAAAGAAAAAAGCCCTTGAGCTTCTCGAAAGCGTGGGACTTGACGAGGAGGAGTCAAACCGCCGTGTGCTCCATCTCTCGGGCGGTCAGCAGCAGCGTGTGGCTATAGCAAGAGCGTTATCCTGCGACCCCGAGATAATTCTGGCAGACGAGCCTACGGGTAACCTTGACACAGAGACCCAGCGTGAGATAATGGACATCTTCTGTGACCTTGCCCGCAACGGTAAGTGTGTTATCCTTGTTTCCCACTCTCCCGACGTAGCTTCAATATGCGACGAGCGCTACGAGCTGAAAAAAACCGCCAACACCAAGAAGTTCTCCAAATAAATCTTCAATTAACGCAAAGAGGTTCAACTATTTGAACCTCTTTGCGTTATTTTGTAACTTATCTCACATCAGTTGTGATGTAAATCAACATATGATCTATTAATGTGTGTTATAATGCTCAAAAAACATAAGGGGATAGCAAAATGGAAAAAGAATTTGAAAATATCACACAATATATCTTGGTTAAGGAAAAAGAATGGCATAACGAAAAAGCAAATGGCAGCACTGTTAGGTATAAGCGTCAGATCATTGTCAAAAATAGAAAAGGGTGAAACTTGCAGGAAACTAAACTTAACTACTATTTTTGATATAATGTGTATATTCAACATTTCTGCCAACGATCTGTTTAATATCCGACTTGAAGATATATGATAAATTATAATATTGAAGTAAACGGTTCGATTTTTCGAGCCGTTTACTTTCTTTAATAGAGAATTACGAATTATTTATCACGTCGGCTATAGCATTACCGAGATTTTCCGCCGCGTTCTTTGCCTCCTCAAGAGTGTTGGCACAGCTTCCTATTTCAAACAGAAGAGATCCCGGTGCGTACTGCTGATGGAAGCTTAATTTACGAAGGTTTATGGGCCTTGCCATTCCGTTATAATCAGAGGTGAGCTTATGTTGGAGCTTAACCGCAAGGTTCATATTGTTTTCCTGCCACAGAGAGTGGTCTGCACCGCCCGCATCGGTGCCCACGAGGGTCATTACCTGTGCGGTCTTTTGACCGTTTATATCGCAGACAGGCTTAAGTGCCTCGCCGCTTTCTCTTATCATAGCGTCACGGTGGAGGTCAAATACGTATTTTATCGAGGGGTATTCCTTAAGGTATTTCTTTACCGTAGCAAGAGAATTGTCGTAGGATGCGTTATAATCCTCGGCATCGTGAAGGGTCTCGCAATGAAGGGTGGGTATTCCTCTTTCGTTAAGTATCTGCGCCATAACTGCGCCCACCGCCACCATGTTTTTTGAGGTGTCTGTGTTTCTGAAGGATGCTCCCTCGCTATATGTTGCAGCTCCCTCCTCCGCAAAGCTCTCTGTAGCATGGGTATGTAGGATAAGCACAAGGGGCTGTGGCTTTGTGCTTATTTGTGATATTCCGTCATTACGAAGGGCAGCGGGATAGGGAGAAGATAAAAGCTTCTTTACATCAACACTCTGCTCACTGTCACTGTCACGGATGAGTACCTCTCCTACAGCCGCACCCGAGCTCATATCTATCTCGGTAATGGGGTATACCGAGCTGCTGCTCTTATCCCCTTTTTTTATCTCCTCGGTGATAAATATTTCATTTTTGAGAAGTCCTTCCCTGCCCGGCTCCATCTCCTCGTCCTCCCGTAAGGTAACGGGAAGCGTAAAGCCGCTGTATACTCCCAACACAGAGCTTTCAAGGGTGCCGGGGGCAAAATAATATGACAGCTTGATCGATATGGCAGCAAAAATAACGGTCAGGGCTACAGAGCACATAAACACACGGTATATAATAGGATAATTTATTCTTCGCATAACTTTTCACCTTCCTACCGTATTTATATGCGTTCAGCCCCTGCAAAATGCTCTGTTGAGAGCAGAGGAAATAAGAGAAGCCGACTCAGCTACTGCCACATCGCTTTCCTTAAGGGAAACGAAAAAGCTTCTGCCGTTTTCAAGGACCTTTTTAAGCGGATCGTCTATATCCTCTATACCCGCCTTGGATAAGGCGTCGTACACGAGGGTAGAGGAATCCACCACCGTGGGAACGCCAATAGCTATAACCGGAACACCTATGCTCGTACGGTTGATTTCCCTTCTTCGGTTGCCGATGCCCGAGCCGGGAGAGATACCGGTATCGGATAGCTGCAGGGTCGAGCCCAGACGGTCAACGCTGCGCGCCGCCAAGGCATCAACGGCTATGACAACATCCGGCTTGACCCTCTCTACCGCTCCTCGGATAAGCTCAAGGGTCTCGATTCCCGTCTGACCCACAACTCCGGGAGCAACGGCGGCTACCTCCTCCTGTCCTATGCTGTCAAAGAGCTTTCGGTCAAACTCCTTTACATGACGGGTCACTATAAGAGAGTCTACGGTACGGGGACCCAAAGAATCGGGTGTGATATCACGGTTACCCAGTCCCACTACCAGAACCGTCTTTTCCCCCTTTGGTATGAGCTCGGTTATAAAGTCGGTGAGAGCAGAGATTACATTTTCCTTTTCCTCATCCGAGAGAAGCCAGCTCTTTTTACATTCCACCGTGATATATCTGCCCACGGGCTTGCCGATAATGCTGCTTCCCTCCTCCGAGCTTATCTTCATATCGCTTACCGACACGCCGTGAAGCTCTGTTTCACGGTAGCTTATACCCCTTATATTTTCGATATTTGCCGCTTCTTTTGCCTCGCTTGCAAGGTCTGTACGGATAAATTCGGTATTCGCCATAAAAAATCCTCTCTTTTTACGAAAAAATTTAAAAATTATGCCTGTTTGTTCTTGCAAAATAGTGTATAATGATTTATAATAAATTATGTGACACTATATATGTATAATATTCAGGAGGAACGACCAAATGAAAAAAATATTAGCTCTCATCCTGTGCGCAGTATTTCTTGTACCCTGCCTTACATCCTGTATCGGCGGCATCAAGCCCTCCGACGAGGACAAGGGCGCCGAAATACCCGTACATCTGTCCACAGAGATCTACAATCTTGACCCCGCATATGCATACCTTGACGATGCGGGCGCAAAGATCCTGCCTCTCATCTACGAAGGTCTCTTCAAGTTTGACGAGAACGGCAAGGTAGAAAAGGCTCTCTGTACCGACTACACCACCTACACCAACCGTGACGGCGAGTTCGTTGCAGAGTTCACCATCGCTGAAACAAAGTGGAGCGACGGCAGAAGCATAAACGCCAACGATTTCGTTTATGCGTGGAAGAGACTTGTTGAGCCTGAGTTCCAGTCCAAGGCGGCATCCCTTCTGTTCGACGTCAAGAATGCAAGAGCCTGCAAGAACGGTGATATCAGCATCGACGACTTCGGCGTTGTTGCCGCAGAATCCAGAGTTCTTCAGGTTACCTTTGCCGAGAAGATAGATATCAACGACTTCATCAAGACTCTCGCCAGCCCCGCCCTTGTTCCCCTCCGTGAGGACAAGGCTAACAGACTGACCGACTGGGCTTCTTATTATGCTACCATGGTAACCAACGGTCCCTTCTACGTAAAGCTCTTTACACCCGGCGACTCTCTTATGGTTCTCGAACGCTCCATCTACTACTACAGAGACATCGAGAAGGAAAACGAGAGACTTGACAAATACGTTAAGCCCTTCCGTCTTAACATCACAATGGGCTCAAGCGAGGATGCCTACGAGGCATACAATGCAGGCGAGCTTGTATTCAACAGCCAGATAGCTCTTACAGGCAGAGGCGAAGCTAAGGTAGAAAAGCTGAACAGCTTCTCTACGGCTACATACGTGTTCAATACTCAGCGCGCTCCCTTCGATAACGCAGACGTTAGACGCGGTCTTTCTATGGCTATCGACAGAGCAGAGCTTGCTTCCATCATCGGCTATGCTAAGCCTGCCGAGGGTATCATACCCGAGGGCATCACCGACAAGTCCGACAAGGACAGCTTCAGAGCCAACGGCGGCGCACTTATAAAGGCTGAGGCTGATATGGCTGAGGCGAAGAAGCTTACAGCTTCCGCTACCGACAAGGAGATCACCCTCTCTATCCGTGACAACGAGATCGACCGTGCAGTTGCCGAATACGTTAAGGGTCAGTGGGAAGACCTCGGCTTCACAGTTGAAATAGTAGAGCTTTCCTTTGAGCACTACACCAACATCGAGTACGATCAGTACGCAGACCTTCTCTATAAGGCATATGCAAGCCGTGACTTCGATGTAATTGCGATCGACTCCCAGATGCTTGAGATCACAGCATTCAACGAGCTTTCCTCTTATGCTAAGCCCTTCTCCGGCGGTGCTATGGACCTTGCATCCGGTGACTTCAGCGCAGTAACAAACCTCTCGGGCTATAACAGTGACGAATATGACGCTCTTATCGAAGAAGCCTTTGCCGCAAAGGATAAGGCAGAGCGCTCCGAGCTTCTCCACAAGGCAGAGGAAATGCTTATGGCTGATATGCCCGCAGCTCCCCTCTTTGTATACGAGAACGCTTACACCGCATCCAAGGATCTGGGCAAGCTTGCAACCGATTACTTCGGTGCAGTGCTCTTCACCGACGCTACTCTCAAGAACTACGAGAGATTCAAGGTAACAGAAGAGGAATAATTCAAACCGACAAAGGGCTGCCTTGGCAGCCCTTTAATCAACCGTAAGAGGAAACAGGTAAAAATATGATCCCCCTTTTGAAAAAAACCGAAATAAAGCTCTATATCCTTTATATAATGAAGAATATAGGTTATGCTATAGAGTATGATAAGCTAAATGATACCGTCACCGCCGACGGCGCGGTAAACTATTTCGGCTTTGCCGAATGCTTCTCAGAGCTTTTGGAAACGGGTAATGTTACCGTAGAAAGTGCCGGGGGCAAGGAGAGCTTTAAGATAACCGAGCAGGGCATCAATGTGGTAGACACCCTCGAAGATTCTCTCTCCCACGGTACCCGCCGTACCGCACTTGCCGCCGCCACAAGGCTCACCTCTTTTGAAAAGAGAGGCGCTTCCACCGAGCAAAACGTCACAGAGCTTCCCGACGGCAGATATCTTTTTACCTTCCGTGTAAAGGAATACAATAAGGAGATCTTCTCCGTTTCGGTGACCCTTGAGAACAGAGACCAGCTTGGAACTATCCGTCGAAATTTAGAAAAGAACCCCGACGGTGTATATAAATGCATAATGGCACTGCTTTCCGGTCAGGCTGACTATCTGCTTGATAGTACATTATAAACAAAAATTCGTTAGTCTTTTTATCTATTATTTTGTTATTTTTACCGTCTTATAACAAAAGTTATGGCAAAACATGACAAAATACTACTCCTCACTTTGTGCATTATCAACATTGAATATTCATAAAGTGTATATTTTTACGAAAAACCGTTGACACATTTTGTTAACAATGCTATAATATATTTACTAAACTTGTGAAGGTGGATAAATGTCCCATAAGGCCACGAATAAGGGAATAAGCGAGCTTCTTAAAAGAATAAGAAGCGGTGAGGAAAATGCGATGGAACAGCTTCTCTGTGAGTACGCTCCCCTGATCGAAGCCAAAACAGCAGAATATGGCAGTATTCTCGAGGAAGACGATATTCGCCAGCTTTGTGCCATAGGTCTCTTTGAGGCAGCTCAGTCATTCTCCGAGGAAAGAGCCCGCGGCAAGGTGACATTTGGACTCTACGCCAAGCTCTGTGTCCGCAACCGTATCCTTTCCGAGGTGAGAAAGCTCGGTCCCGCCGTAGAGCAGGTGGAGGAAGACACGGCCACCGACGGAAGCTCCATGGAGGAAGAGATCATCCGCCGCCAGGAGCTTGCAAGCTCTTTAGCAGACGCTCGCAAAAGATTGACCCCCTACGAGGACAAGGTGCTTCGTCTCTATCTTAAGACAGGCAGTTATGACAGCGTAGCAAGGGCGTTGGGCAGGACCCGTAAGTCGGTTGACAACGCCATGTCCAGGATCAGAAACAAGTTCAGAAATTTATTATGACATTTGCCCGAGTAGCTTAAGGAAAGCAGATATTGATGCGGGTGAGACCCCCGCCTTGGGTGAAAATATACAACCATATTAAGTGAGGTAAAGACCAATGTACGAAGACAAGACCTTAGTTTGCAAGGAATGCGGACAGGAGTTCGTATTCACAGCAGGTGAACAGGAGTTCTATGCAGAAAGAGGCTTCCAGAACGAGCCCCAGAGATGCAAGACCTGCCGTGATGCGAGAAAGGCTGCAACAAAAGCAACAAGAGAAATGTTCACTACTACTTGTGCAAACTGTGGCGGCGAGGCGAAGGTTCCCTTCCAGCCCAGCGACGACCGTCCCGTATATTGCAGCGCATGCTACGCTGCAATGAAACAGCAGTAAACTAAGTTATTTTATACATAGTTACAGCAATAGAAAACGACCCTTTTAGGGTCGTTTTTCTATTGCTCGCATTTTGCCCACGGCGAAATATATCGCATCCGACAAAAGTCGGACATATCGCTCCGAAGGAATATCGCATCTGCCGACGGCAGATATATCGCATCCTGACAAACCGAAATATCAATAAATCTAACGTCATTAAATAATAGAAGATCGTGGGGTAAAACCACAATCTTCCCATTCTGTGTCCTTACAAGATTGTGGCGCGAAACCACAATCATTTGTTGGTGTTTTGCATAAGAACCATTGTTTAATGTTGCATTACTGCAACATCATTACATTAAGCTCAAAGATCGTTCACTTTGCGAACTATCTATATTAAGTAATCGGATAGATTGATGACTTTGTCATCAATCTTTGTTGCAGCAAACGAAAGTAGTTTCCAAATGAAACTATTCACCGGGATAGATTGATGACTTTGTCATCAATCTTCGTTGCAGCAAACAAAAGTAGTTTCCAAATGAAACTATTCACCGGGATAGATTGATGACTTTGTCATCAATCTTCATTTGCGGTCAATTTTGTTTTTATCGATATGCTGCTTCGCAGCTCGATATGTTTGCGTTGGCAAACTCGATATATTTTGCCTGCGGCAAAATGAGAAGGACACCCGTGGGTGTCCTTCGCGTCAGGTGTCCTTACATAAGTGTACCGAAAAACTCTTCCAAGGAGATAAGGGACTTTGACAGAGTCGCAAGCTCCTCATCATTTAAACGGGTAGCGATAGAGTGTATCATATCGGCGTGAAAGTCACGGTGTTTTTTCTCCGCCTTCTGCGCCTTTTCGGTTATAAATATAAATATCTTACGGCGATCCTCAAGACCGTTCTCACGGCGGAGATAGCCCTTGTTCACAAGGGTGTTTACCGCAACCGAGGTAGCACCCGCACTGAGATTAAGTCTTGCCGCGATATTCTTCATAGTACTCTCACCGCACTGTGCCAGCTCTGCTACCGCCTCGATGATATGGACCTCGTTGACCGAGATATCCGACTCGTCTATGGCGTGCTCCTCAAGGGCTAATATCTTATTGAATATTCTTACAAAAAAGTCGTTTATTATCTCTCTGTTGTCAGGCATCTCTTACTCCTTGTCGATCTTGTGTCGCTGAATCTTCTGTGTCGTGGTCTTGGGGAAGGGAGTCTTGCGTATCTCTACTTCTCTTATCTGCTTAAAGGATGCTATACGCTTATTAAGCTCGGCTACAGCCTTTTTGAAGTACTCCTCGACCTCTGCCTCGGTCCTTATTCCCACAACCTCCAAGCCGTCGTAATCGGGGTATACGATAGCTGTAACATTGATAGTATCGTCTGTTCTCGAGCGTCTGCCGACGACGGTGCACTCCTTGATAAGCTCTATCGTCTCAAGATACTCTTCTATCTCCTCGGGGAATACGTTTTTACCGTTGTTAAGCACTATTACGTTCTTCTTTCTGCCTGTGATATAGAGATAGTTGTCATCATCCATATAACCGCAGTCCCCTGTTCTGAACCAACCGCGACAGTCAAGTACCTCGCGGGTAGCCTCCTCGTTCTTGTAATAGCCAAGCATAATGCTGTCACCCTTGACTACTATCTCGCCTGCTTCATCGCGGGGATCCTCACGGTCGATATAGCACTGGAGGTTTGGAAGAACAAGACCGCAGCTATGAAGTCTTACGTGCTCAAAGGGAGCCACGGCAATAACAGGAGAACATTCGGTAATTCCGTACCCCTCGGCAATGGTTATGCCGAAGGATGCAAAGCGCTCTACCATCTCGGGATTGAGGGGCGCACCGCCGCAAACGATACGGTCAAGTCTGCCTCCGAAGGCTTCGGTTATCTGTGAAAAGAAGGTCTTACGCAGGTCAATTCCCACACGGCGTAGCAGCTTATCCGTCTTTATAAGTCCGTTGACCGTTTTTTCCATACCCTTCTTGCGTACACCGTCCATTATCTTCTTATAAACGGTGTTCACAAAGAGGGGAACGAGGGCGATTATCGTAGGCTGGAAATACTTGAAGTCGCGGGTGGTGTTCTTAATGTTGTCATTTATACAAACGGTAGCTCCTACCGCAAAGGCGGCAAGGATTCCTGCGGTCATCTCGTAGGTGTGATGAAGAGGAAGAACGGATACGAGAACGTCGCTTGAGTTAACGCGTACTATCTTCAGGGCCTCGGTAACGTTGGAAATGATATTCTTCTGGGAGAGCATAACGCCCTTGCTTGTTCCGGTAGTACCCGACGTAAAGAGAATAACGCTCATCTTATCAACATCCTGCTTACGCGTGATCTCGGGCAGGCCGTTTTCCATAATGAGAGAATTGCCCCATCTTACAGTGTCACCAAAGGACATATGGAGGCTGTCGGGCGCGGGCGCTGTCTCGTCCTCTATAGGCTCTGGAGCGCCTGAACCGATACAGATATAGCATTTAACCTTAGGCATTTCTGCCTCGTGACCCTCAAAAACAGGACGGTATTTTTCGGTATATACGACGCTCTCACAGTCGGCAAAATTAATAAAGCTTCTTATCTGTTCTTCGGCTAATTCCTTATCCATAGGCACCGCAACACCGCCGAAGATGATTGCCGCAAAGTAAGCGGAAAGCCACTCGTAGCACTTATCTCCGATTATGGCGGTATGGCCTTTGTTTACTCCTAACTCACAAAGAGCTGTACCCAGACCGTTGACGGTCTTTGCAAATTCGGCAAATGTTATCTTATACTCAACCTTTTTTCTTAAAAAGCGGTAGCAGTCCTTGTCACCGTAATCTCTTGCGTTGGTATAGAGCAGGTCGGCAAAATCGTTTATATATTTTTCGTTATGACAGGGGTAATATTTGTTTGTTTTCATAAATACCTCAATACTTTTTAATTAAAATAGTTTTAGGTTAAAAATATTATAACTTATAAGTATGAACAAATCAATATTATTTTGCCCGAAAATGTTAATATAATTATACAAAAGAGGTGCCGAAGCACCTCTTTCCAGCGTGTCGATAAACCTATCGACACGCTGTCAGACTTCGAAAAAGGCAGGTAGGTTTCCGTCAAATCATCTCGTAGGCGTACTAAGTACGGTAGAGAGGATTTGGCGGAAAAGTGTGAAAGGACGGCATAAACTCGATGTTTATGCCGTCCTTGAATGCTTATCTACCTCAAAAGGGAGAGATTATTAATATATTGTCGTTAAAGAATAATTGGCGAAATGTTTTATAAATATATTTTTCTTTACACGTCCGACCAACTTT
>JAFQHD010000175.1 GCA_017398145.1 Clostridia bacterium | reverse complement strand
TATCCATTATATCCCCTCCTTAATCTCTTCTCTGATAGAATATGAACGCTGAAAGCACTGCTGCCACGATGCCGATAAGTCCGAGAACTATGAGGAAGTACATCCAGGACATTGCGGAGGAGAGCTCCTGACCGCCCGCGCCGTTGTATACACCCGAAATGAAGCTCATTACCGAGTTGTCGGCGGAGGTCAGCGCGTCAATAACGGTGTAGATCGCATTAACCAGTATCATGGGGCTCACCATAGGAATGGTAACCTTCCAGAAGGTTT
The DNA here is from genome assembly GCA_017398145.1 of Clostridia bacterium. Lineage (GTDB taxonomy): Bacteria > Bacillota > Clostridia > Oscillospirales > CAG-272 > RGIG7300. The sequence continues at coordinate 12,691 of JAFQHD010000175.1, read as the reverse complement.
CCCATGCGGATGCACCGTCGATATCACAGGATTCGTAGATCGCGGGAGATACCGACTGGAGACCTGCAAGGAATATAAGCATCTGTACACCTGAACGGTTGATGATGTCGTAGATGTTGTTCATTATGTTAACAACATAGGTTACGAGCTCTGTACCGACCTTCATGGAGCTGAACATCCACTGAATATCGGTGGCGTTTACGATAGCGTTTACCGTATCGGTTCCCGAGCCTGTGTCTATCGACGAGGTGGTGTTCTGCATGTACTCGCTTAATGAGTTGGATGCATCGATCTTGTCGATAAGACCCGTACAGAGAATAACGGGAATGAAGAAGATTGCACGGAACACTGCACGTCCCATCATCTTCTGGTTGAGAAGCACTGCCATAAACAGAGAGAAGATTACGATAGCGGGTACGTCAAAGAGAAGGTCCTTGATACCTGTTACCAGCTCTCTGGTGAAGTTGGGGTCAACAAAGAGTGCCTCGTTGTAGTTTGCCCAGCCTACGGGGATAAGACGGAAGCCTCCGCCCTGAAGGGTCTTTACCTGACCGAAGCTGAACTTGATGGAGTCGATAATTACGGGAGCGTAGATGAAGAACAGACCGATAATGAAGGGGGCAAGGAAGAGCCAGCCGCTTCTTGCTTTTCTGGCATCCAGGGAAGCACCGCTTACACGATGCTTCTTAGGCATACCGGGAGCCGGTTTGTTACCGGGAGGAAGCATAGTTACTTGATTTTTAGCCATTATTCAGTTCCTCCCTTCTTACATTTTAACGTAGCTTACAGCGTCAATGGTCTGACCGTCAACGCTTACAGCGAATCTGTTGTAGTTGAGTATGAATACGGTACCGTCCTCATAGGTTACTCGAACGACTGTACCGTCGTCGATAACGTACTTGACAGCATTTTCAGCCTCAAGCTCCTCTGCCGTGAGAGTAGAGGTGATAAGACCTGCGTTAGCATCATCGCCTTCATCCTCGAGAGCTGTATCTACCGTAGTACCAAGACGCTTAGCAAGAGCCTCAGCCTTTGCCAGCTTCTCTGCCAGAGCCTTAGCTGCAGCTGCCTCTGCCGCCTTTGCCTCCTCTACCGCCGCGGTATCAGCCGCAATTTCTGCGTCCTCGGGGATACGGTTAGCCGCGATAAACTCGTGGTTTACGATCTTCTTTGTCTGGAGAGAACCAAGGATCTCGTTGAGATCTCCGTAGGTCTCTACCAGGTCGTCAAACCAGATATCGTATGCTACAGAGTAGTACTTGGAGAGCTTGTCATCCTCCTTGAGAAGAGGTGTGTTGTCATAGGAAAGTGTAAAGTAAGGAAGCGAGCCGTTTTCGATCATCTTGAGAGTCTCGAAGTCCATATCGCTTGCCATGTTTGTAGGCGAGCCTGCAAAGTTTACACATCCGTGGAGAACCATACCGATGAAGGGTATGCTTCTTGCCGACTTGGTGTAGTTGCTGGAGTCAAGGGCTACGTTGAGGATAGTATCCGCATACTTCCATGTATAGGCGTTACCCTCGTCTACCATTACGCTGTCATATTCGCCTGCTGCCTTTTCAAGGAGCTGGGCGATGAGCTGCTTGGAGTCCTCACGGTTGTAGGAATCCTTCTTGTCAAAGTCTGAGTTGAGGTCAGAACCAAGTGTGGAGAATGAGATACCGCTCTTTCCGAGCTCGGTCATATCCTCGTTGATTCCGTCATAGAACTTCTCAAAGGATGCAGGAGATACACAGATAAGACCTGTGATTACCGTCTGCTGGAGAGAAGCAAAGTACTGACGCTTCTGAGTATATCTGTTGTCAATGGTCTTAACGGCATCCTTGGAGATTTTATAGCCGTCAAAAGCCTCGTCCTTTGCGGAGTAGGAGAAATCGAACTCGGGATAAAGGGTGATGCCCTTTTCCTCTGCATACTTAGCAAACTCGGTGTAACCCTCGTTGCCGCCTACTGCCTTTTCAAACTCAACGCCTGTGGGAACGCTGGGGTCGGACATACCGCCGTTGGCAAAGCCTGCAAGACGGAAGTTGATATTATTTACACCCTTAGCAGAGAGATCCTCGTACATCGTCTTGAGGTTATCAAATGTGGTGAGAGCCTCAGTAACAACCGTGGGGAAGGAGAGGAAGGAGGAATCCTTGTCAACTGCACCGAAGGACTCGATGTAGAGAGGAATATCCTTTTCTGCCTCGGTAATGGGCTTAAGTATCTCCTGCTTGATGAGGTAGTCCTGATAAGCCTTAGCCATACCTACATAGCTTACGGGATAGTAGTCATCCTTTGTCATACCGAGAGACTCTGCCTTCTGGTCGTCTGTAAGCATTACTATGCGGATACGGTAGCTTCCTGTGTACTTACGGTTGGAAACGATGGTCCATACCTTATCGTCACCTACCGAAATAGAATCGGAAAGGTTATAGGAGTCGGAGGGACGGGGATAGAACTCGGTATAAACTGAGTTGTATCTGTGGAGGTTACCGCCGTGGGAGGTGGTGATGGACGCAAGAGCGTCACCCTCCTCGATGATAGCGAAATATCCTCTGTCCTCGGTGAGAGGCAGATATTCGTCAACCACCGATACCTCGTGCTCGGGGATGACCTCGCCGGTCTCCTCGTCGGTCGTTTCGGGAATGACCTCTGTCTTAAAGGTTGCTGACTGACCTACGTAGTTCTCAACGACACCGTATACGGGAAGTCTCATTGTCTCGGACTTAACGGTGGTGATCTCGTGGTAAGCGTAGTCTAAGCCGTATACCTTACCGGTGATGGTACCGCCCTCGGTCTTGAGCTGCTGGAAATCAAAGAGCGCTCCCGAGCCGTCGGGAATGAAGGTATAACCTGTATAATCGCTGCTTCCTGCACCAAAGTAAGGAAGGATCCTTACATATACTAACTGATATTCGTCCTCGTCAAAGCGGATACCGTTTGCGGGGAGTCTTATCTGGAGTCCCTCTTCGTCAAGATAGTACTCGAGAGCCATCTTGAAGAGAGGAGGAGCCTTCTGTGTGGAGGTATAGCGTGTGAGCTGGTGGTCCTCCTCCAGAGTAGCAAACGTGTACTCGGGACAGTAGCTCTTGATGTAGGTCTCCATCTCCTGGATCTCACGGGTGGAGGCCTCTGTATCAAATACGTAGATAGCCATTTCCTCGGTTACGGGGAAATCCTCCTGCATCTCTCTGACCTCACGGACAGAAAGTGTGGTGTCAAAGGGATCCTTCAGTACGTAGTAGCCTTCGGTACTGAACTTGTTTTTGATACGGTTGGAAAGGTCGCTTGCGTCGATGTGAGTCTTGATAAGCTCTTCGTATCTGGACTTCTCGATCTGCATGGGAACGAGGAATCGAACCTCCTCGTCACCCAAAGAATACTCAACGCGGAGACCGTTCTTTAAGTTTTTAACCTTGATCTGGTTCTTTTCGCAAGCCTCGGTGTAGCTGAACATAGAGGTCTTGGTACCGGTAGAGTCAGAGTAACGGATCTCAAGCTGAGACATAAGCTGACGCTTGATGTCATCGGATGAGGGAGAGCCTGCAAGGTCATAGGGGTTGGTAAAGAGTGTCTGACCTGTAGTAAGGTTCTTGACTGCTACTTCACCTGTATACTCATCACAGTAAAGAGCGTAACCGAATGCCTCGGTCTTCTTTACCATGGAGTTGAGCTTTTCGTCTGCGGTGCTGAATACGTTTCCGACGCTGAGGTAATTGAAGGTATCTTCTTCCTCTTCGCCTTCCTCGCCTTCTGCGCCTTCTTCACCCTCAACCTCTGCTGCGGTGTCGTCAGCGGCTTCACCGTCGGCTGCGCCGTCGGTTGCTTCACCCTCTGCAGTATCGGTGGTGGATGAATCAGCTGTAACCTCAGCCGTATCCTCGGGCTCTGCCATTACGACGGTAGCCATTGCGGACAGAAGCATCATCACGCAAAGGAGCAGGGATAAAAACTTTTTGCCGATTGATCTGATATTCATTTTTATCTTTCCTCCTTTACATTCTAAATGAGAGCTCGGTAATAATGCTGGAAATGAATCCTACGATCTTCTGGAGAAGTCCTGTGAACAGAAGTCCAAGGAACATGATGAACGCCGCACCCACGATGGTCATAATACAGGTAAGAACATTCTTGAAGATAGAGTAACCGTGAGTTACCTGAAGTCCGAAGAACACTAAGAGTCCTACCCATACCCAAGCAATGGATACTAAGAGGGATACGATACCCGCCTCGTTGAGAGAGAACACGTGTGTAAGAAGAACCGAAGGAATTACGAAGAAAGGCATAGGTGCAAGTGAGTAACCGCACGCTATATAGATATCCTTGTAGCTGCCCTCACCGTCCATAAGCGTTGTAAGACACCAGTTAGCGGTTACAACAAGGAAGAGAGGCATCAGTATGGATATTGCCTGCATGAAAATGGAGCTGGTAGCACCTGTGGGATTGAAGAGATACGCCTGACCTACAGCCTGGTAGGTAAAGGAAAGTACTGCAAGCACTACCCAGAAGGTAGCACCGCGTACGGAACCGCGCTTCTCGTGCTTAAGATCCCAGAAACCGTCAAAGGGGTGCCCGAAGAGATGGAAGGCAAAGAGTACCTCCTCATGCATCTTACGCTTACCCTGCTTTAAGATACCTGCCTTGTTTACCTTGCCTGCCCAGCTAAAGAGCTTGGAGAGACAAAAGCAAACTGCAATAACTACCACGGGAACTACCCAGACCCACTTGGATACCCATTCCTTACGGAATTCCTGAAAGGCCTTTGAGTACTGCTCGGTATCATAAGCGTACTTATAATACTCCATAGCGTCTTCCCATCTGCCGTCACGGTACATAGACTTACCGATACCTACGTATGCGGCATCAAAGTTACCGTTACGCTGGAGTATCTTTTCCCAGTCGCCTACTGCGGCCTCGTAGTTTCTCTCGTTATCGTTGTGAAGTGCCTCGATAAGGATATCGCCGTACTCTGTTCTTACGTATACCGTAAGGTTAAGAGCGGTCTTGTCGAGACAGATAAGCTTGTCGCCCTGATAAGCGATAGCCTCTGCCATAACCACGTTACCCAGCATCTGACCCTTGTCACCGAATATGTGAAGGAGTCTGCCGTAGGAATCGTAGGTATAGAACTTGGAACGCTTCTGGTCAACTATCGTCCAGGTGCCTTCCGGGCCAAGGGCTACGTCAACCACTGTGGATGCACCGAGAATATCGCTTTCATCCTTGGAGCTGTTGATAACGTTGACCTCACCGAAGCCGAAGAAACCGCTTCGAGCCATTACGTCGTCGCCGGAGGAGTTAAGCTTCTTAACGGGGGAATAGTCGCTGGTGTTGCCCATAACGGCTGCCTGCTGTGCACCCTCGTCGATAGAGGAGCTGGTTACGTATACAAAGCCCTCTTTGTCTATCGTGATATTGTTGTACTCTGTAGGAACAAAGCTCTGGGTCTGAGCTCTCTGCTCAGCAGTCATGAACTGACGCCAGATAAGGGTCGCGGCATCCACCGAAACCTTCTGAGCTCCGAGGTAACACTGGAAGATACCCTGTGCGTTCATAACGATAACACCCATGTTGGTGGTGGAGGATACAACGTACATATTGCCTACGCCGTCAACGGAGACAGCGATCGGCTTATAGATGGCATCCTCACTCATTACGTCGGAGGTAGGCTCCTCAACGATACGCTTGAATACACCCTCGCGGTCGAATACTACGATACGACAGTTCTCTGTGTCGGCTACGTAGATCTCATCGGTTGTAATGAACATACCGCTGGGCTGGTTGAGGGAGTCGGGTACACCCTGGTCATTGATAAAGGACGTACCGAATTCCATTACAAACTTATAATACTTGTCAAGCATTATTATTCTGTTGGTGGCGCGGTCAACGATATAAACGTTCTCGTTTTCGTCCACCACAAGGTCTGCGGGATCCGAAAGGGTCGCAGCGCTTGACTTTGAAAGATTCATATCGGCAGCGCTTACCTGTCTGTCAGGAGTATAAGCATCAGGGGAGTCTACCGGGACACCCTTTATGGAGTAGGTGTAGGATTTATAAGCTGCACCGAATACCGAAAATCCGCCGAGCACTGTGCAAAGGCACATTACAAGGGCGATAAGTGATATAATTCTCTTCATCTCATCTACCCCCTTAGTCCTTCATGCCCGAGGAAGCCATAGTCTCAACGATCTGGCTCTGGTTTACGACGAATACTATGATAGGAACACTCATCATAAGCACTCCACCTGCCGCTGCCGCACCCGCGTTGGTTGCAGCTGCACCTGTGATCTGTGCTACCGCCGCATTAAAGGTCTTCAAGTCCTCACTCCATACATAGATGGAAGCACCTGCTGCCCATACGGTCTGGAAGGTGGTAACGATACAGGTAAGCCAAGCGGGCTTGACCAGAGGCATCGCTATCTTCCAATATATATAGAACTCGGGAGCACCGTCGATACGGGCTGCCTCGACCATCTCGTCCGAGATACCGTCATCGATGAAGTTCTTCATCAGGTAAAGACCGAGGGTGGAAGCCCATACGGGAAGAATAGAGATCGCGTAGGTATTAAGCATACCGATCTTACAATAAATAATGAAGTTATATGTACCGGTAATCGTGGAACCGATCATAAGAGACCAGGTGATAAGGTTGTTCATTACCTTATAGCCGGGCATACGGATCTTTGAGAGCGCATACGCTGTCATAGAACCGAGAAGAAGTGCACCAAATGTGGATGCGATAGAGATATATACTGTATTGAAGATATATCTGGAGATCGGAACCCAAGTCTGGTTCATGTTTGTGAACAGGTCAATGAAGTTCTTTAAGGTGGGCTTCATTACATAAAGCTTAGGGGGTGTGATAGCCAGCTCGCCCGCGGGCTTGAAGGCTGTGATCACCGAGTTATACATGGGAAGGAACATAAGCAGACCAAGTATAACAAGCATTATTGTAATTCCGGTGTCACCTGCTGCAGAACGGTTCAGTATGACTCTGTGCTTGGAGACTCTTAACTTTTTAACTTTCTGTGCCATACTACTGTCCCACCTTTGCTAACATCTTGTTGATCATCTTGTTTGCACCGAATACCAGGATAAACTGGACGAGCGCAAGCGCCGATGCGTAACCGAACTCGAAACGTGTGGTCATATACTCACCCATGTGGTGTGCAAGCGTCCACGCACAGTAGTTAACTGAGGGTGTACCGCAGAGCTGTGTAACGATGGCACCGAAGCCGAATGCACCGGTGATAGCCATGACCGCACCGAACATCAGCATGGATTTCATGTTGGGGAGAGTGATGAACCATACCTCCTGCCATCTGTTCTTGATACCGTCAACCGCACCTGCCTCAAACTGAGCTCTGTCGATAGACTGAAGACCCGCTATAAAGGACAGGAAGGAGATACCGAGGGATGTCCAGATGGAAATGAATATCATAAGAGGCATAATGTATGTCTCATTCTGGAAGAAGAGGATAGGCTCCGTTATGAGGCCTAACTTCATCAGCCAGCCGTTTGCGTAACCGTAAATATCTCCCTGGAATATTAACTGGAAGATGCCCGCAGCACCGCCGGAGATACCGGGTGCATAGAAGATAAATACGACGAATGTTCTCAGATTGTGGGGAAGCTCATTGATGAACCACGCCAGAATAAAGCTGAGAATGAAGGATGCAGGACCTGTGGTCACCGCAAAGATAAGTGTGTTCTTGAGAGCTGTTATAAACAGGTCATCGTCAAGGAACATTCTGATAAAGTTATCAAATCCGATCCACTTAGGCCACTCTAACATATTAAAGGAAGTAAAGCTAAGCAGAAGGGAGAGTATTACGGGGAACACCGTGAATATGAAGAACATTATCATGAAGGGCGCTACCATAAAGTAACCTGCCTTGGTACGCTTCATCTCACTCCACGTATACTGTGCCTTGGTCATGTCTTTTTTAGAAACCGGTTCCTTGTGTTTCTTAGGCTTTCCCGGCTTGAGACCCTTTTTAACTGCAGTATCTTGCATGAGTTTTTCTCCTTATATTATTATTTGTAGGCAAAAACTACAGGAAATCAGTCCTCGGCGGAGGAGGTTTCAACTGCCTCCTCGTCTGCGCCGTAGGTGATCTCTTTGTACTTCAAACCGAATTCTTTACGCTTACGGGAAATTTCCTTATTAATATAAGTAACCTGTCCCAGCATTGCATCCGCGGGGTTTACACCTAAGTTGTATGCATCAAGGAATGCGAACTGTACATACTGTGCAAAGATGTAGTTGCCGGGATATTCGGGTACTGCATCAAGCTGCTCGATCGCAGCCGCTACAGCCTTACGCTCCTCGTCTGTCCACTTCTGTGCGAGAAGAGCGGTCTTGTTAGCCGTGGAGAACTTGTTGGTAGGAGCGGAAACCGCGATAGCCTCACGGGTCTGTCTGGTCTGACAGTCGGTACCGCAATACCAGCTTACGTACTTCCATACGATCTCGGGATTATATCCGCCTCTCGGGATAACCATCGCCTGAGTGTTGGTGATAGCTGTACGGTTGATAGAGCCGTCGCCCTGAAGTGTACCGATTACGGGAGACATCGCCCACAGACCACGCAGCTCGTAGAAGCTCATGAGCTGGTTGTAGATGGTGATACCGTCCTCCTGTACCATAACGGGAATCTCACCCGTTCTGAAACGTGTGATATCGTAAGCAACGGGACAGCTGTACTTCTGGAACATCTCACAGAGAGTCTTGAAGGCTGACAGTGCTACGGGGTTATCAAGGTCGGTCTCGTAACCGTCATTCTTATAAAGGTCGCCCTCCTCTGTCTGATAGAGGAAGAGTGTGGTACCTACAAGACCTGTAGGAAGACCAACGTCCATGTTGTTATTAAGGAGCGCCGGCATCTCGGAGAGAAGCTCATCCCAGGTTTCGGGGGGCTGGAGACCCAGCTCGGAAAGAACGTCAAGTCGGTAGAATGCCAGAGGAAGTATGATAGAGGTAGGCAAGCCGTATGTATGCATTACCTCATCCTGACCTGTCATGGTCAGCTTTGTCATCATAGCCTCGGGATATTCCTTCATAACCTCATCGAAGCCTTCATAGCCCTCGAGAGGCAGGAGCGCGTTACGCATACCGAATGTAACAGTGTTTATAGTATCAAGGAAGGACAAATCAGGACCGATACCTGCAAGGATAGCCTCGGTAAGACCCGCTGTGATAACCTTGATTCGGATACTGATGCCTTCGCCTTCACAGCCGGGAGCCGAGAAGTAGTTGTCAATGATATAACGTGTGATAAGCATCGACTCTCTGTCGGATATCGACCACATCTCGATCTCGTGCTCGGTCTTGGTAGCTGCGTCCTCGGAGAAACCGATGGTGGTATAGTCCATTGTAAAGGATGCTACGAATGCACGGCACTCAAACCAGATGGTCTGCCAGGAGGTTGCCACATCCGGAGGCATCTCCTCGTCAGCCGAGCCTATAACGAAATAGTCGAGCTTAAGAGGCTGACCAAGGGCTGCGTACAGCCAGTTACTGAGCGAAATTATATAGTTTTTGAACGTCAGGAAGTTAGGTGCTATCTCATATTCATCGGTAGCCATTTTCTCAAACAGTTCTGCGATCATCTCGAGGTTGTTCGTCTGGTCGCCCTCTTGTCCTGTCATTTCGATGATCGAGTCCTGGATATCATACAGCTCGTTAGCTGCATTTGCTATTGTCTTGATACAGTCGGGTACCAGTCTGTAGAAGCCGTAGTCACGGTTGGAGTCGGGCACGGGACCTGTGATCATGAGCATCTTCTGATATGTTTCGTTGAGCTCCTCGATAAGCTGCTCGATACGGTAGACATACTCAACCATCTCACCGAGAACGATCTCGATCTCAACCTCGTTCTCACCCTCCTCAAAGTAGAACAGGAAGTTCTGATCGCCGTCTGAGGCATAGGTTGACTGGAAGGATGTCTCATACATGAAGCGCAGGTAGCTTGCTTCACGGAACTGGATGTCGCCGTTGATCTTAACTCTTCTTGAGGTAAACATACCGATAAGCGAGTTCTGACGGAAACGGAAGGAAAGAGAATACAGACCGCTTTCGGGAACTGTGACGTTATACTTCATCCAGTTGTTAGCCGTACCGTTGTCAAGTATATTGTACTTGATGTAAGCGGGATGCTGAGGCTCTGTGATAGAGGAGGTTCTGTCGTTACCGGGGATAACGTTCTGAACAGAAACGCTTGAGGGGTTCTCCGCCTGAACCTTGATGGGCTCAACGCCCGTAACCTCTTTTACGCCCTTGTCTATCATATCTGCGAGCCATTCCTCGTAGAGAGGCTCCTCGTCATATCTGTAAAGCTCTATCTGCTTGATGACCATGCCCTCACGGTTGGATACCAGAGTGATGGTGTGCTCACCCTCGGTGAAGTAGTACTGGAAGGGGTCTATCTCATAGCCCAGCCAGTCGCGCAGATAGTAGGTCTGCCACAGGGGCAGCTCCCAACGACGGGGTCTTGTATCGTTGCCGTTCTTATCCTTGGGGAAGGTAAGACAGTCATAATCCTCGTCGATGATATCCTCGCCGTTCTCGTCGGTGAGATATTCATACTGCCAAGCACGGGGGAAGTAGAGATATCTGGACTCGGAGAAGGGCATTGCGCCGTCAATATAGAGCATACGCTCAATGGTGGTGGATATCTCTGTAGCATCGGCATCGTCCTGAACGATGGATGCATAGGTGATATTCATAGCGTACATTGCGGTCTTGGGAATAGTAACCTTAAAGGTGGTCTCGCCAACATCGCCTGTAATAAGCACCGGTCCGGTAACCGAGCCGTCGCCGTAATCGGCACCCTCAGCCTGAGTGACCTCGGATGTGGACTGCTCGGGCAGATAAGACTCAACGGCATTGATAATAATGCTCTCCTCAGCCTTATCCACATCCTTGTGCTTCTGGGTGTAGTCGTAGTAGGACTCAACGCCGATAAGCTTGTTAAGCTGCGCTTTGTCATACTCAAGGTGGTATTCGCCCGCATTGGACGCATCAGCGGTGTCCGCAGTATCGTCAGCAGATAATACGGTCATCTCGGGTGCTCCCAGAACGGATGAATCGGATGTCGCATCCGTGTCAGCTCCGTCGGCAAATAACGCAGGCATTGACAGGGTGCCTAAAAGCGTTATCACTGCCATAAGAAATGACAGGATTTTGGTGATCCTTGCTTTCATCTTAAACTTTCCTCCTAACGGGTTGCTTGAATTGAAATTCCAAAGAAGAATAGGATAACTACCCAACGGGCACAACTCGACCTTTTTTAGGGAGCGGCTCGTCCGGCAGTCACTTTCCGCACAGGTCCTCTTCAAGACTTAAATATTCGGCTGCGTAATTTTTGATTACCACAGGATATTCAAGGCACCGTCAAGGTGCCCCGCGAATGCCTGAAATGCCGATATTTTCGTCCCGGAAAACCGGTACGTTTTTTCTTTTGTTTTCATGTTTATTATAATACCATAGGTGCCGATAATTGTCAAGGACTCTGTTTTCATGTCTCCTTGTGTCATAAGGCTTTGTACCGTATTTTTGAAACTTTTTTGAACTCAGCGCACTCGTTGAGATTACATCTTTTTTTACCCGAATTTTTCCATTACCGCAAATAAAATTTCCCAAGTTCATTTTTTTGACGATTTTTTCAATTATTTTGACGAAATTCGGAGGTGATTTTTATGCTTTTCGGAGAATTTTTATCTCTTTTTGTGCAAAAGGACCCTGTGGGACGACCTTGTCTTTACATTGTAAAAATTAATAATTTTTGTGAAAAATAAACAAAAAATCGCGATAATTTTTTACATATGTACAACTTGCACAAAATTGAATTTCAAGCCGCTTTTTTGTGATTTTACACTTGTTTTAACACTTTCTTCTCCAAAGTTGACTTTCCGGTCTGTTATTGGTATAATGTTTTCATATCACAAAATAACGGAGATTTGTATGAAAAACGCATTCTACCCTATGGTATTCAGACAGAAGTATATCCGCCGCTGGGGGCTCATGAGAAATATGACCGAGGAATCCCTGTCCGAGCACAGCTATGACGTGTCGGTGCTGACCCACGCGCTCTGCACTATCGGAAACAGTATATTCGGAAAAAGCTACGATACAGGTAAAGCGGTATGCTACGCCCTCTTTCACGACGTACAGGAGGTATATACGGGTGATATGCCCACTCCCGCCAAGTATTATAATGAGGAAATGAGAGCAAACTACGCAAAGATCGAGGAGAATGCAACAAATCAGCTCTTATCTAAGCTTCCCGACGAATTAAGACCTATTTACGATGATCTTCTCCACAGCGACAGTTCGCAATATCAAGCAATAGTCAAGGCAGCTGACAAATTAAGTGCCTATATCAAGTGTATCGAAGAGCTGAAATGTAATAACAACGAATTTAAAAGTGCGGCGGCGTCCACTCTTGCCGCACTCAAGGCAAATTCTCTTCCGGAATTACAGTATTTTATTGACAATTTCCTTGAAGCCTTTGAAGCCGATCTGGATGAATTACAAAAATAATAAAAAGGCTGTGAAAACAGCCTCAGATTGATGACAAAGTCATCAATCTGAACAGAGGCTGAGAAACGAAGGGATATTTTGTGAAATCCTTTTCGTCGGCGTACTATGTACGACAGAGAAGGATTTCGCAAAAAGCAAGGAATGGCGAGGGAAATTCGATGT
>JAFQHD010000016.1 GCA_017398145.1 Clostridia bacterium | reverse complement strand
GTTCTTAACGGTCTCTGTATTCATCTCTATAAGCTGATTGAACTTGTCAACATTTTCACCGTATAAAGGAGCAACAGCCTTAGGAGCGGTAATGTACACTTCGGCAGAAACACCTACGTCGAACTCGGTCTCTTCACTGAATATATCGTCCTCAATCGTAATATCAGACTTCTCAACCTCCTGTGTATCTACAGGTACCAACGGTCCGTCCACATGGGACTTGCATCCGCATAAAACAAGTGTCAAAAGTAATACAGTTATTATAAATATCTTTTTCATTATTACACCTACTTGATAAAATCAAATTCAAAGTCGTAAATACTTACGGTATCGCCGTCAACTACACCCTTTTCCTCAAGCTTGTCAATAACCCCGCTGTTCTTTAATACACGCTGGAAATAGGAAAGAGATTCTCTGTCATCAAAGTTTACAGAGCCTATGACCTTGTAGAGCCAATCAGCCTCAACGACATAAACTCCGTTAACATTGGTTATGGTTACATCGTGATCCTTGGTATCGTCAAATACCTCGGGTTCAACATATGTGGATTCAAATACCTGTGTGGGAGGAAGTAGCTTAAGCCTATCCCATACCATATCTACCATCTTGTCAATATTCTCACGGGTAGCTGCTGATACATATATAAGCTCATATCCCATATCCTTAACGTACGCCTCAAACTCTTCTATATCAACGATCTCCTCGTCTATCATATCCGACTTGTTCGCCACAATGATCTGAGGACGGTCAGCCAGAGCCTCGCTATAGTTCACGAGCTCGTTGTTTATTAGCTCAATATCATCGATAGGATCGTTCAAGGTCTGACCTGAAATATCAACAACGTGCAGAAGCAGTCTGCAACGCTCAACATGACGCAGAAACTCATGACCTAAGCCCGCGCCCTCGCTCGCTCCTTCGATAAGTCCGGGAATATCAGCTGCAATAAAGCCGTCGTTATCCCTTACCTTAACTACACCGAGGTTAGGTGATAGGGTGGTAAAGTTATAGTTGCCTATCTTAGGTCTTGATGCACTGATAACAGAGAGGATAGAGGATTTACCTACATTGGGAAGTCCGATAAGACCGACGTCCGCTATCATCTTTAGCTCAAGAGCAATCTCCTTTTCTTCACCCTTGATACCACTCTTGGCAAATCGGGGTATCTGACGGGTAGGCGTAGCAAAATGCTTATTACCCCAGCCGCCGCGTCCACCCTTGAGAACACGGAACTCATCGCAGTCGGACATATCCTTGATTATCGCACCCGTTTCGGCATCCTTGATAAGTGTGCCTCTGGGAACAAGAAGTGTAAGGTCCTCGCCGTTGGCTCCGTGCCACTTTGATGCCTTACCGTCACCGCCGTTCTGAGCAACAAACTTTCTTCTGTACTTATAGTAGAGCAGCGTTGTAGCACCCTCGTCTACCTTAAATATAATACTTCCTCCGTTACCGCCGTCTCCGCCGTCGGGACCGCCCTTGGCAACGTATTTTTCGCGGTGGAAGGAAACGCACCCGTTTCCGCCGTCACCCGCTTTGCAAAAAATCTTTACTCTGTCAAATAACATCTATCTCACCATCCTTAAAAAGGTTTCTTCATCGATTATCTGAACTCCCAAAGCCTGTGCCTTAGTCAGCTTACTGCCCGCTTCCGCACCTGCAAGAACATAAGTTGTCTTCTTTGATACACTCCCCGATACCTTACCGCCATTGGCTGTAATAATATCAGCAGCCTCATTTCTTGTCATCGTGGGCAGCGTTCCCGTCAGCACAAAGGTCATACCTTCAAAACGGTTGCTGACATTTGCTTGACCCTCATACGTGGTCACGACACCTGCCGACTTAAGCTTATCTATAAGCTGTCTCGATTTTGGATCATTAAAATACTTGACAATATGAGTTGCCGATATCTCACCCATATCGTCGATTTCGGTAAGCTTGTCTACCGTCATGTCATAGAACAAATCTATATCGGGATATATCTTAACGATATTTTCCGCAGTCTTTTTTCCTACCTGTCTGATACCGAGGGCGAAAAGAAGACAGTCAAGACCTCTTGACTTTGAGACCTCTATAGCTGAAATAAGATTTGCTGCTGATTTTTCACCCATTCGTTCAAGCTCTGCGATATCCTCTGCCTTGAGATAATATATATCAGCCGCATCACGTATAAGCTCTTTATCATAAAGAGCTTCAATAACCGCAGGTCCCATACCGTCGATATTCATAGCATCTCTGGAGGCAAAATGAATAATACTTCTCAGTGCCTGTGCGGGACACTGGATATTAGTACAACGGTATGCCGCCTCACCCTCGATTCTCTCTACCTTTTCACCGCAGGATGGGCAGGTCTCGGGAAAATGAAATTCTTTAATATCCACAGGTCTCTGCTTAAGATTTACAGAAACTATCTCGGGGATAATATCTCCTGCCTTCTGTACGATAACCCTATCGCCGATATGGATATCTCTTTCTCGGATAAAATCAAGATTATGAAGTGTTGCCTTCGATACGGTCGAACCGGCAATAAGCACAGGCTCAAGTATGGCAAGAGGTGTCAAGACTCCTGTTCTGCCGACTTGTATAGCTATATCAAGAAGCGTTGTTTCCTTCTGCTCGGGAGGAAATTTATAAGCAGCCGCCCATTTTGGTGTATTGGTATTCTCACCGACCTCTGATCTTCTTCTTATATTATTCATCTTGATGACCACACCGTCGATATCAAAGGAAAGATCAGGTCTTGCTTCACCGTAGGAAGTTACTATAGAAATTATCTCACTTACACTGTGTGCGATCTCTGAATGAACCGTAGTAAATCCCTGCTCTTTAAGAAAGTCCATTGAGGCACTATGTGTCTCAAAGTTATTTTCGCAATATTCAAGATTAAATACAAAAATATCAAGTCCGCGGGATGCTGTAACCCGTGCATCAAGCTGACGTAGTGAGCCTGCAGCTGCATTTCTCGGATTGGCAAAAAGGCTTTCACCCTTGATCTCTCTCTCAGCATTAAGTCTTACAAAACTTTCACGCGGCATATATACCTCTCCGCGGACAATAAGCCTGCCTTTAAAAGGTATATTACGAGGTATATTCTTTACGGTAAGGATATTTTCGGTTACATTTTCACCTTCAATACCGTTGCCTCTTGTAGCTCCTAATACAAGCTTACCGTCTTCGTATGTCAAAACGACCGTTAGACCGTCTATTTTATACTCAACAGAGTATTCGTCGCCTTCGTCTATTTTAGATATAAAATCGCTTAATTCATCGTAGGAAAATACGTCCTGCAGACTTCCCATCTGTGAAATATGTGTAACCTTAGCGAATTTTTCAAGTGCAATGCCTCCGACCTTCACGGTAGGCGACTGATCTGAACGATACTGAGGATATTTCTCCTCCAAGTCCTGCAATCTACGGTACATCATATCGTATTCGTAGTCGGATATTTCAGGCGTATCCTGCTCATAATAGAGCCTTGAATGATATTTAATTTTTTCTCTTAATTCTTCTATTTCCTTAAGTACTGCGTCCATATACACTACTCCCGATTTTATCACTACATTATAACATATATTCTGTACAAATTCAAGCAAAAATAGCGATAAGCTTTCACTTATCGCTATATTTTAAAGAATAATACATATTAATCCACCGCTACCCTCGTTGATTATCCGCTCAAGGGTCTCGGAAAGCTTAGTTCTGGCGTCCTCAGGCATGTTTTCGAGCTTTGAATTGAGCCCCTCACTCACCAACTCGTGCATGGTCTTACCGAAAATATTGGATTCCCATATAGCTTTAGGATCTTCTTCATATTCGCGCAGCAGATATTTGATCAGATCCTCCGACTGCTGTTCCGTACCTACAACGGGGTTTATCTCGGTCTCGATATTTGCCTTGATTATATGTAACGACGGAGCGTTTGCTCTGAGCTTAACACCGTAACCGTTTGTTTGCTTGATTATCTCAGGCTCTTCAAAGTTAAGATCGTCGATCTCCGGGGTTACTATACCGTATCCGGTTTGCTCCACCTGATCCAAAGCACCCTTAAGTCTTGAGTATTTTCTCTTTGCATCGGAAAGATCGATAATAGTTGTTATCAAGCTTTCCTCATCCATAATGTCAAGCCCCGTAAGCTCGCTCATTATCCTATAATACAGTTCGTTTTCAAGTTCAATGGAAAGAATAGCACTTCCCTTTCCGAGATCGATCTTATCGACATTGACCTTACATATATAATCGTTATCGATAAGCCTTTCAAAGCACGGCTTTATATCTCCTGTTCTTGCAACACCGAGTGCCGCTTCACGCAAAGATTCATTGATATTTGAAACCACCCAATGATCGTCAGTGAGCGCCAAAAGCCATCTGGGCAGATCAAGGGATATCTCGGTAACAGGAAATTCAAGGAGTATCATCGACATAATACCGCGTATATCCTCTGCATCGAGTCGCATACAGTTTACAAGTGCTACGGGGGCATTGTACTTTTTCTCAAGGCTGTGGGCAAGGTCAACGGTTGTCTGTGCTTCGGGAGTTGCGCTGTTCAGTATTATCGCAAAGGGTTTATTAATATCCTTAAGCTGATTTATTACTCTTTCTTCTGCTTCGATATAATTATCCCGTGAGATATCGGTTATAGTACCGTCTGTAGTTATGACCATACCTATGGTCGAGTGCTCGGTAATAACCTTCCTTGTACCTATCTCAGCAGCCTTCGTAAAGGGCATCGGCTCAGATGCCCAAGGTGTGCTTACCATACGCTCCTTACCGTCTTCCGTATGTCCGATTGCCTCAGGCACAACATATCCCACACAGTCAACCATCTTTACGCTCAGTTCTACATTATCAGAAAGAGTTACATTGATCGCTTCCTCGGGGATAAACTTCGGTTCGGTGGTCATTACCGTCTTTCCGCCTGCGCTTTGCGGCATCTCATCTACAGCTCGCTCATTTACAAAATCATTGTCTATATTTGGAAGAACAAGCGACTCCATAAACCGCTTAATGAAAGTAGATTTGCCTGTACGTACAGGCCCGACAACACCTATATAGATATCTCCGTCGGTACGGTTCATTATATCTCGGTAAATACTTGTATCTGTCATATTTTTATCCTCATTTCAAATTACTTCTCAATGAATCATATGACGGCTTGTTTTCGATTATTACTTATTATTCGGTTTCCAAAGAAAGAACTACCGTATTAAGTATAGACATTATCTCGTTTTCATAATTTAAAAACCAGCTTGTGTTTTCTGTATTTCGCACAATATATTCCTCACCTACATCATTGAATCTGATATAGCTGAACACTTTATTATTATCGTAAGTACCGATCGAAGCGTTGTATCCGTTAATTTCGCATTCTTCAACAGAAAGCCCCGTTCCGCATACGCCAAAATGCACGGGTAACCACTCCAAAACTACCCAACCTTCTTTTTCCTCGTTCGGTCGGAAACGTATATAGCATTCGTCGTCAGCTTCTTTTACTTCATAGGTCCAATCATTGGGTATTTCAAGAGACATATAACAATACTGATACTCACATTTTACAGAAGATTCCGATGTTTCACAATCGATAATATAATCAGCTTCCATATATCTATTACACATATCATCATATTCTATCCACCCCATATCACAAAGACTGCGGACAATATTTTCATCAAGGTCAGCCATATCTCCCTTTTCTATGAGATTCAGTCTGTAAGCTTTAGTCCGAGCAGGATAAGTTTCTTCTACGCCATCGTGCCATACCTTTATCAGGTCACCGTCAGAATATTTTTTAACGTTCTTAATATCTTCTATGTTCAACACTATGGGGGAGCTATCCGCAATAAGCATAAATGTATCATTATTACAAACAAGCACACGCCCTTCGGTCGATGTAAGCTCATATACTTCCTTCATTGCGCATCCGCTTAATAACAATATCAAGCATATTGTGATAATTATTATCCGTTTCATATTTACACCTCCTGTTTATATACTACCATTCTCAACCATAAAGTAACAAAAGTCCGACAAGAAGTCGGACTTTTGAATTATTTATGCCTGATTATCTACGTAAAGAACGCGGACCTCGTCCTCTTCCTTTACGGGATTATCTCTTTCAACCAAGAATTTGGATGCAACCTGTGGGAAAAGCGCGTAGCTGAGTACGTCCTCTGCAGACTTGGCTATATCCTTTGCTTCCTCGCAATACTTTTCAAGCTCAGGAGCAATAAGGTCGGCAGGACGGCAGGTGATGACCTCATCGTCACCTATAGCCTTACGGCGTACCTCTTCGTTTACCTCACCGGGAACCTGACCGTACTCACCGCGAAGAATACCCTTGGATTCCTTCGGAACCATCTTGTATCTCTCTCCTGCAAGAACGTTCATAACAGCCTGTGTACCAACGATCTGGCTGGTAGGTGTAACAAGGGGAGGATAACCGAAATCCTTACGTACTCTCGGAATCTCCTCAAGAACCTCGTAATACTTATCCTCTGCGTTAGCCTGCTTGAGCTGGGAAAGCAGATTGGAAAGCATACCGCCGGGAACCTGATAAAGAAGTGTGTTGGTATCTACGTTAAGCACCTTGGGATCAAGTATACCTTCAGCCTTAAGCTTGTTTGCAACACCTCTGAAATGAACTGCGGCATCGCTAAGCTTACCGAGATCAAGACCTGTATCACGGTCTGTACCCTTAAGGGTAGCAACGAGCGCCTCGGTAGAGGGCTGAGCAGTACCGTTAGCAAGAGGGGAAAGTGCTGTATCTACGATATCAACACCAGCCTGTGCTGCCATAAGGTTAGTCATATCGCCTGTACCGGTGGTATTATGGGTATGAAGGTGGATAGGTACGTTTACCGCCGCTTTCAGCTTCTTAACGAGCTGATAAGCATTCATTGGCAGAAGCAGGTTAGCCATATCCTTGATACAGATAACGTCTGCGCCCATTTGCTCCATGGTCTTTGCCAGTTTCACAAAATACTCATCGCTGTGAACAGGGCTAACAGTATAACTGATAGCAGCTTCACATATACCGCCGTACTTCTTGATAGACTTCATAGCCTGCTCGAGGTTACGGACATCGTTTAATGCATCGAATACACGGACAACGTCGATACCGTTTTCAATAGACTTCTTACAAAATGCATCAACAACATCATCTGCATAATGCTTATAACCGAGAATGTTCTGACCGCGGAAAAGCATCTGAAGCTTGGTCTTGGGAAGTGCAGCTTTGAGCTTACGAAGTCTTTCCCAAGGATCTTCCTTTAAGAATCTCATACAAGCATCAAAGGTAGCACCGCCCCAGCATTCAAGAGACCAGTAACCGATAGAATCGAGAATCTCACATGCAGGAAGCATATCCTCTATTCTCATACGTGTTGCCGCCTGTGACTGGTGTGCATCACGCAAAATTGTATCTGTAATATATAATTTGTTTGCCATTTAAAATTCCTCCTTAAGCAAACAGAGCGATAAGAACGCCTGCTGCGATAGCAGAACCGATAACACCTGCTACGTTGGGACCCATAGCGTGCATAAGCAGGAAGTTTGAAGGATTCTCCTTCTGACCGACTGTCTGGGATACACGTGCCGCCATAGGAACAGCAGATACACCGGCTGAACCGATAAGGGGATTGATCTTCTTACCCTTAGGCAGGAAGAGGTTCATAAGCTTTGCAAGAAGAACACCGCCTGCTGTACCGCACGCAAAAGCAGTTACACCCATTGCAACTATACCGAGAGTCTTTCCTGTAAGGAAGGTATCAGCAGTAGCTGTAGCACCTACAGAAACACCAAGGAAGATGGTAACAATGTTCATAAGCTCGTTCTGAACTGTCTTAGACAGACGCTCTACAACACCTGATTCCTTCATAAGGTTACCCAGCATGAGACATCCTACAAGAGGAGCAGCGGAAGGAACAAGAAGTGAAACGAAGATTACAACAACAAAGGGGAATATGATCTTCTGGGTCTTTGAAACAGGGCGAAGCTCTGTCATAGTTATCTGTCTTTCCTTCTTTGTTGTAAGAAGCTTCATGATCGGAGGCTGGATAACAGGTACAAGAGCCATATATGAATAAGCTGCAACTGCTATAGGTCCAAGCAATTCCGGAGCCAATTTCGAAGTTACGAAAATAGCTGTAGGACCGTCAGCACCACCGATTATACCGATAGAAGCTGCCTGAGGACCCGTAAATCCAATAGCGGGAACAAGATCACCAATAACGATTGCACCGATATATGCAAGAAAGATACCGAGCTGAGCGGCCGCGCCGAGAAGCAAGCTCTTTGGATTAGCGATCAGGGGACCGAAGTCTGTCATAGCACCGACACCGATGAAGATAAGGCAGGGATAAATACCTGCTTTTACACCGATATAGAGGATATCGAGCAATCCACCGTCGTGCATAATGGTACCAAAGCCTATTTCACCTGCTACAAAAGCATCCCAAAGCTCGGGATGATACATACCGGAGCCGGGTATATTAGTCATAAGCATACCGAATGCAATAGGCAGAAGGAGCAACGGCTCAAACTTCTTGACTATGGCAAGGTACATCAGACCAAGAGAGATCACGATCATTATAAGACATTTCCAGTTATCAACGATCAGCGAAAAACCTGTCTGATTTAAAAAATTTATAATAGCGTCAAACATTTAGCTTCCTCCGATTAGCCGATGGTACAAAGAACAGCGCCGGACTCAACGGAAGCACCCTGTGCTACGGTCAAAGAAGTGATCTTACCGTCGCAGGGACACATAATTTCGTTCTCCATCTTCATAGCCTCAAGGATCATAAGAACCTGACCCTTCTTGACAGCATCGCCGTTCTTTACATTTACCTTAAGGATAGTACCGGGCATAGGGCTCTTGACGGCCTCGCCGCCTGCAGGAGCTGCAGAAGGTGCGGCAGCCTTAGGTGCTGCCTTGGGAGCAGAAGCAGCCTTTGCTGCGGATGCGTCGATTTCTTCAACGGTGATATCGTACTCATTACCGTTTACGTTAACTTTGAATCTTCTCATTGTAATTACCTCACTTAGTTAATTTTCTTAATAGATGTAATTCTGATACCCGAAACATCACGTCCGAGCACTTCTGCAATAGCACTCGAAACAGCAGCAACTGTTTCCTCGTCCATCTTTTCATCCTCTGCAGAAACAGCAGTATTCACTTCAGGTGTAACCTTTTCTTTAGTCTTTATCTTACTGAATATAACATTCATTATGCTCAGAAGAACAACCAGAGATATCAATCCTGCGAATACAGTACCCAAGCCGAGACCTGCCACGACACCCATGTTGGGCTCAGCGACATCAGCAAGGAAGTTGACAAATCCTCCTGTCATCGTATACCTCCATTTACTTTGAAATACATTATACGTATATTATATATTTAACCGATTAAATTATAAATAATCACTTTGGAAAAATCAAGTAAACATTGTGAAATTCACTATTTATTTTCACATTGTCAAAATTTACAGGTTTCTTATATCATCCTCGGTGACCATTTTAACGCCGTTAGACTGAAGAAGAGCGGTTGCGGCATCATTGTCGGCAACACGGAACACAACGTATGCATACTGCTTTGAAACAGTAATAAAGGCATACATATACTCAATGTTTACATCATTGTCGGTAAGGAGTCTTACTACCTTGGCAAGACTTCCTGCCTGGTCGTTGATGGCAACGCCGATAACATCGGTTACCGAAACGATGCAATGTGCCTGCTTGAGCGCCTCTGCGGCCTTTTCGGCATCACTTACGATAAGACGAAGAATACCGAAATCCTGTGTATCCGCAATTGACATCGCGCGGATGTCAACCTGTGCGTGAGACAGAGTTTCGTATATCTCAACAAGACTTCCCTTTTTATTTTCTACAAAGATCGATAACTGTTTGATTGCCATAATAGTTTCCTCCTTTAACTGTTATAACCTAACTCGAAGGCTTTTTTATTAAGTTCAACAAAAGCAGGCTTCACACTGCTTTCGATAGCTGCGATCCATTTTTCGGTAGAAATATTCATATGCTTTGCAAGTCTGCCGAGAAGTACGATGTTTACCGCCTTTGAGGAGCCAGCCACGTTTGCAAGGGCAAGTGCATCGATCTTATCGACATTAACAGCTTTTGCCTCAAGTTCAGAGAGGATCTCCGCGGGATACTCTGCAGCTCCGATAATTACAGGCATAGGATCTATCTGCTGAGTATTCACAACCAGAGTACCGCCTTCCTTAAGACAGCTTACGTATCTTGCTCCTTCAAGCTTTTCAAAGGATATTATATAGTCTGCCTCGCCTTTGTCGATAATGGGAGAGTAGACCTTTTCGCCGAAACGTACATATGTTACAACAGAACCGCCTCTCTGGCTCATTCCGTGTACCTCGGAGACCTTGACGTCATAGCCCTCTCCGCAAAGAAGCTTACCTAAAAGCTTACTTGCGAGAAGTGATCCTTGTCCGCCGACGCCGACTATCATTATATTAGTAGTTTTCATCATTATTCACCCTGCCTTTCAAAAGCATCAAAGTGACAGAGCTGCTCACAAACTCCGCAGCCTACACAAAGTGTTGCATCAATCTCTGCCTTGCCGTCATGCATACTGATCGCAGGACAACCGAATTTCATACAAGCCTTACAACTTCTGCACTTATCCTTGTTTACAACAAGAGGCTTCTGAGCCTTAACGTACTTAAGCAGAACACAAGGTCTGCGGGAAATTATAACGGAAGGTTCTTCTGCAGCCAGTTCTTCCTTAAGAACACGGTCGCATTCCTTAAGATCATAGGGATCAACAACAGTCACTCTCTTAATGCCAAGTGCATAACAGAGCGCTTCAAGGTCGACCTTAGCGGCAACATCACCCTTAAGGTTATAGCCTGTCGTGGGGTTCTGCTGATGGCCTGTCATACCGGTGATAGAGTTATCAAGAATGATGGTCGTGGTATTGGAAGCATTGTAGCTTACGTTCACAAGACCTGTCATACCGGAATGCATGAAGGTAGAGTCACCGATAACAGCAACCGTCTTCTTCTCTGCGTCAGCTCCCTGAGCCTTGTTAAAGCCGTGAGCCGCTGTGATAGATCCACCCATACAAAGGGTAGAATCCATAGCATTGAGGGGAGGCATTGCACCGAGGGTATAGCATCCGATATCACCCATAACATTGCACTTGTTCTTTGCAAGTGTATAGTACATACCTCTGTGGGGACAACCTGCACACATCATAGGAGGACGTACGGGAATTGCAGCATCAAGCGTTACGTATACATTTTCTGCAAGCTCAAGAGCCTTGGCAACAGTGCTCTGAGTAAACTCACCGAGATAACCGAAAAGCTCCTTGCCCTCGACATCAATGCCGTTAGTCTTACAGTGATTTTCGATAATGGGATCAAGCTCCTCAACTACGATAACTCGCTTGACAGAAGCTGCAAACTCTTTGATCTTACGAACTGGCATAGGATTGAGCATACCCAGCTTAAGCACGGGGTACTTATCACCTACTACCTCTTTTACATACTGATAGCCTGAGCCTGAGGTGATAATACCGATAGAATTATCTTTACCCTCATCTACCCGGTTGATAGAATCTGTTTCAGCAAACTCGGTAAGATCAAGAGTTCTCTGTTCAACGACGGGATGACGCTTGATCGCGTTGCCCGGCATCATTATGTACTTAGCACCGTTCTTTTCGTACTTCTTGTCTTCGGGCATATTACGTTCACCAAGCTCAACAATGCTCTGAGAATGTGCTATACGGGTAACTGTACGGAAGATTACCGGAGTATCGAACTTTTCCGAGATCTCATATGCTTTCTTGATAAACTCAATGGTCTCAGCAGAATCACAAGCCTCGATCATAGGCACCTTAGCACCTATAGCATAGTGACGGCTATCCTGCTCGTTCTGAGAAGAGTGCATACCGGGGTCATCGGCAACACAGATGATAAGACCTGCGTTGACACCGGTATAAGACATTGTAAAGAGGGGGTCTGCGGCAACATTGAGACCAACATGCTTCATAGCACAGGCAGAACGCTTGCCGCCTAAACAAGCACCAAAGGCAACCTCCATCGCAACCTTCTCATTAGGAGCCCACTCTGCGTATATTTCATCATACAGCGCCGCGAATTCTGTTATTTCGGTGCTGGGTGTACCGGGATAGCTGGATACCACCGAGCATCCTGCTTCCCATAAGCCCCTGGCAACTGCGGCGTTGCCAATCATTAATTCCTTAGACATAATATATAAACCTTCTTTATTAATTTTCAGACTGATTTCTTAAATCGACTATTCTCTTTGCCTTGCCCTCATAACGCTTGATAGACTTGGGCGCA
Source organism: Clostridia bacterium (assembly GCA_017398145.1). Taxonomy (GTDB): domain Bacteria; phylum Bacillota; class Clostridia; order Oscillospirales; family CAG-272; genus RGIG7300. The sequence continues at coordinate 2,064 of JAFQHD010000016.1, read as the reverse complement.
ACGAGAACGACCTTTGCGGAAATACCGAGTACGGTCTTAAGCTTGTTGACCGCAAGCTGGCGAAGCGCATCAAGCTTACCGTAATCAACAAGCAGTTCTGCATCTGTAAGCTCAATACGAACCTCGAGATAATCGGTATAGTTTTTACGGGTAAGAACCAGCTCGTAGTGAGGAGAGATTCCTTCGATATTCGCCATAACGCTTTCGATCTGTGAGGGGAATACGTTAACACCTCTGATCTTGAGCATATCGTCGCTTCTGCCGCTTACCTTATCCATACGGGCGTGGGTTCTGCCGCACTTACACTCATCATAAGTGATCTTTGTTATATCCTTTGTTCTGTAACGAAGCATCGGGATACCCTCTTTGGTAAGCGTTGTGATTACAAGCTCACCATACTCACCTTCACCCTTGCGCTCACCTGTTTCGCTGTTGATTATTTCGGGTAAGAAATGATCCTCAGCAAAGTGCAGACCGCAACGGTACTGACACTCACCAGAAACACCGGGTCCCATAAGCTCACTCATACCGTAGTTATCGGTGGAGAAAAGACCGAAGCCCTTCTCTATCTTATCGCGGAGCTCATTGGTACACCCCTCTGAACCGAAAAGACCGATACGGAGATTAAGCTCATCGTTTGTAATACCCATTTCGTGAGCAACCTCGCTCATATACATTGCGTACGAGGGTGTGGAAACAAGAACGGATGCTCCGAAATCCTTAAGTATCATTGCCTGCTTTTCGGTATTACCCGAGGAGATCGGAATAACCGAGCAGCCTATCTTTTCAAGACCGTAATGCAGACCAAGTGCACCTGTAAAGAGTCCGTAGCCAAAGGATATCTGGGCTACATCCTCGTCTGTTACACCTACAGCCATACACAGACGGGCTACACAGTCGCTCCAGTTATTGATATCGTTCTTGGTATAGCCAACAACGGTAGGCTTGCCTGTAGTACCGCTGGAAGCATGGATACGAACGATATTCTTAAGAGGCTGAGCAAAGAGACCGTAGGGGTAGTTATCCCTAATGTCGCTTTTGTTAGTATAGGGTATGTACTGTATATCCGACAGGCTCTTTATCTTCTCCGGGGTAACTCCTGCCTCGCCCAAACGCTTTGCATAGAAGGGTACATTCTTGATACAATAATCAACGATGTACTTCAATCTTTCAAGCTGTATTTCTTCGATTTTTTTACGGGGTAATGTTTCTATATCTTTTTGAAAAAACATGATATATCCTTTCCGTTATTTATATTGAAGTGATTTTTTAACGCTGACGGTTATCTTTTCGTCATAGCAGCTGAACATTTTGTCAACGTCCGCTTTATTCATCTTAGGTGTAAAGAGACTTACTACAGGTACGATAACAAGACCTGCAAGCATTGCAACAACACCAGAATTTATGGGAGAAGCCATAAAGGGAGAGATAAATGTTATTCCTGCAAGCTGACAGATGAAGTTTGCAGTCATAAAGCCTGCACCGAATATAAATGAAACAAGAACGGAAGCTCTTGTAGTCTTTTTCCAGTAGAGACCGTAGAGGAACGGAGCAAGGAATGCACCCGCAAGAGCACCCCAGGATACACCCATAAGCTGTGCGATAAAGCCTATATTAAGCTCAGGGTTAGCCTGTATGATCGCAATAGTTGCGGAAACTATAATAAAGAAGGCTACGAATATTCTCATTATAACAAGCTTCTTCTTTTCGGATACACCCTTCTTGACTGCAGGAACGATAAGGTCAAGGGTAATAGTTGAAGAAGATGTAAGCACAAGGCTTGAAAGTGTTGACATTGAAGCGGAAAGTACAAGGATAAGTACTATTCCGAACATAACATCGCTGTTAAGTGCCTGTACCATTGCAGGGATTATACTGTCAAAGCCGCCTTCGGGAGCCGCTGCGTTAGCGGGTGTACCAAAGAGTCTGCCGAAGCCTCCGAGGAAGTAACAGCCTCCTGCTACTACAATTGCAAATATAGTTGAAATGATAGTACCCTTATTGATGTCAGACTCACTCTTGATGGAATAGAACTTACCTACCATCTGAGGAAGGCCCCAGGTG